>NZ_JASHKX010000008.1:0-211234 GCF_030058635.1 Rhodococcus sp. IEGM 1305 | reverse complement strand
CACACCGAAGATTCTGCAGCACAACACCACAAATCATTGGGAGACACACCCTAGGACCCTTGTCCCGTGATGGTGGCACGCCGACGCTGGTGGACGAGGAGAGGAGCCGTCATGCAGGCACAATATCTCGACGCCGGAGATCTGCGATGGCCATGGGTCGCGGCCGCCACCGTCGTGGGCTTCGCGGCATTGTCGGTGACGTCTCCCCTCACCGTCCTCGGGGGTGCAGCAGCGGTCGTCTTCATCGGACTCGGCGTCTTCCGTAATCCGCATCATCGGGTCGTCGGCGCCGCGATCGTGTCGGTCGGTGTCGGACTGATGGTCCCGGGTTTGCCCGCCCTTCTTCTCCACGGTGTGAACTCGCTGTGAGCGGCCGCTCCGCGATTTGGAGACTGTGTGCCCTGTCGAGACGGTCACGCGGCGGTGGCACATTCTCTACGTGGCCGGCACGACCGAACAGAGACGAGGAATCGACATGCAGACTGATTCACCGGTAGTCGTGGGTGTGGACGGATCGGCGCAATCGCTCGACGCCGTGCGCTGGGCCGCCGATGCGGCCGTCCACCATCGAGTCCCGCTACTTCTGGTGTCCTCCCTCCTGACGGCGCCCGGTACATTCGGCGACGCCGTCAACCTCTCCGCAGGTGCGTTCAGCGGCGTGGAATATGCCGGCACTCAGCGTCTCGCCACGGCCGCGGAACTCGCCCGGCGGAGCGTGCGCGGCAACCACCTCACCCTACGGACGGCGTTGCGTCACGGCTCGGCCGTGCCGGCCCTGCTCGACGCCGCGAAGTCGGCGCGCATGCTGGTCGTCGGTTCCCGTGGCCTCGGAGAGTTCACCGGCGGCCTGGTGGGATCGGTCAGCGCCGCGGTAGCCAGTCATGCACCCTGCCCGGTGGCGTTGATCCGCGGAATGCCCGAAACGGACGCGCCGCCATTGGACGGCCCGGTGGTGGTCGGTGTCGCCGTTGCCCCGGCCGATCTCAGCGACAACGAACTTCCCTGGTCGGCAATCGCGACCGCTGAAGAGGCCGTCCTGTCGGAGAGCCTCCCCGGATGGAAGGACAAGTATCCTGACGTGTCCGTCCGCAAGATTGTCGTCCGAGATCGACCGGTTCACCACTTGCTTCAGCAATCGCAAGGAGCGCAGTTGGTGGTGACCGGCAGCCGTGGGCGGGGTGGTTTCACCTCGTTGCTGCTCGGTTCGACGAGTCGGGCGCTCCTCCACGCGCTCACCTGCCCGCTGCTGATCGTGCGCCGGTGACGAGACGAGACGCCTCCACCGCCGTCCCGGCCGGGCGGACCGTGATGAGTCCCCTCCTGAGGATCGGCCGCGCACTGGGGGCCTTCGGGTTCGTCGTCGTTGCAGGCACGCTCGGGTATGTCGTCCTGGGCTTCGGCATTCTGGATGCGCTGTACCAAACCGTGACGACGATCAGCACGGTCGGGTTTCGTGAGGTCCACCCACTCGGTGCGGTGGGCCAGATCTTCACGATCCTGCTCATACTGGCAGGTGTCGGTACGGCGCTATACACGTTCGGGGTAATACTCGAAGCACTCATCGAAGGACATCTACGTCAGCACATGGAGCGTCGGCGAATGGACAGACACATCAGCAGGACGACCGGACACACCATCATCTGTGGTTTCGGCCGGGTCGGACGGGCCGGAGTGCAGTACCTGGCCACGCTCGGGATGCCGGTCGTCGTCGTCGACCGAGATCCGGAGCGCCTCGCCGACCTCGACGTCCCGACAATAGTCGGGGATGTCACCGACGACCAGGTTCTCGAAGCGGCGGGAATCGGCCGTGCCCACGCCCTGATCACGGCGCTCGACACCGACGCGGACAATGTCTACGTCACACTCTCGAGCCGTGCGTTGCGGCCGGATCTGATCATCATTGCCCGCGCCCGCAACGATGGTTCGACGTCCAAGTTGATTCGGGCGGGAGCAAACCGAGTCGTCAACCCTCAACTCATCGGGGGGCGCCGGATGGGTGCCTTCGCGCTCCAGCCACATGTCGCCGAGTTCTTGGACGTCGTGATGCACGACGAGACACTGGACTACCGGATCGAGGAGGTCGAGGTCTCGGCTGGTTCGCCGCTGGCCGGGCGGACGCTGGCGGAAGCGGCCCTCGCGGCGGCCACCGGCTCGCTGTTGATGGCGTTGCGGTCGCCGACGGGACAGTTCGTCGCCAATCCCCCGCCGGAGCGACGTCTGGACCCGGGCACGATTCTCATTGCACTCGGAACTGCGCCGCAGCTCGACGCGCTTCGGCGCGAGGTCAAGCAGAGTGAGGGAATCGGCTCACCCTGAACGGTTTCCGGCCCTTCATCGTGCCTCCTCCGGGGTGCGGCGAGCCCACCGGAAATACGCAATGGGTCCGATGAAGTTCACCGCGATCACGGCAGCCCATGTCGTTTTGCTCCCCTTGATCTCGCGGGGATCACGCTTCGCCAGATCTGCCCAGGCCGCCACAGCCAGCCCCACTTGCACCGCCGCCGCCACGACCAGCGCGGCGCGCTGCGGCGTTGTCAGACTCGACCACGTCACACGCCTCTTCCATGGACTCATCGATGCTCCTCCGATCTCACCTCCACCGGCACGGCACCGCGAGAGCAATGCCTCGGCGGCGCCGACCACTGGATCTAGGTCCGTCTTTCCGTGTCCCGGGTCGATTCGGCGGCAATGGTGCCTGCCCACGCGCACACGTCCGCCCAGTCCCGGGCGTCGCCGTAGTGCCCACCCATGAGCGTGAAGACGACTCGCCCGAATCCCGGCCAATCACCCGAGGCGATCGCCCCGGCGAAGAATCGGTGGTCGCGCACATCGGCCGCATCCCGCAGCAATTGCACCGCTCGCGGCTCCGGTGTCACGCGACGCAGAAAACGCGCCAGCCGCTTGGACAGGGTCGTGCTGGTGACGCCCACCGACGACACCGAGAACGCCCACACTCGCTTCCCTTCGAATTGCGACCGCAGGCGCTCGACCGCGTCGGAGGCCTCGGCGAGCCACTGCCCGTCATGGATCGCGCTTCCGAGAACGATCACGTCGTAGGAGTGCACGTGTGACACGTCCGCGGCCGCCCGCACATCGACTTCCTGCCCGAAACCTTCGATACACGACCCGAGTCTCTCGGCTATCCCGCGGGTCGAGCCCTTCGCTGTCGCGTACGCCACCAGTACTTTCATGGGCGGGGCCTTTCCGGAGAGGTGTCGGCACCGGAATCGTCTCCGCGCGAGTGTGGCCCGGGCTCATCTGGCTCGAATGGTCCCTGGTCGAGGCGGAACGGTGGGTACTCATCCCGCATCAGGGTGGCGTACGCCGCGACGCGAAACGCCCAGCGGTTGATGCCCATCACGAAGTCGAAAAGACCATGTGGGTACCGTCCGGTGAAGAGAAGCGCAATTGCCGAAAAGGTCACCACGAGACCGAGCAGAGAACCGACGAGCCACGGCTGCCCGTAGTGCGCACCGTCGGTGGCGAACGCTCCGGCACGCCAGCTCCCGAACCACCCTCCCGCGAGTAGCGACAGAATCAGGTAGTGCGGGATCGCCAACAGCCACCACTTCACGAGCACCAGTCCGCGGGACAGCCGCACGGGATAATCGACGTCGAAGTCCGCCGGATAGTCGGTACGTTTCAGGGTGAAGGGTGGGTAGCGGTCCGTCGCCAGGGCCGAGTAGGTATAGAACTGCACGCGCCACCACCACCGGAGAACTCCGACGCCGAAGTCGAAGAGGGCCCGCGGATACCGCGCCGTGAACAGGATCACGAATCCGGAAACCAGGGTGGTGACGACGAACGCGACCCCGAGGAAGAAGAGCACGAAGTAGTGCGGGATCGCCAGTAACCACTTCACCAGCCACAGCCATCGCGACAGTGGTTCGTCGAGTTCGCCCACGAGACGGCTGGGATAGACGGTCCATGGAACCTGGGGGTGGGTGTCGTCGGCTGCGTCCCGTCCGACGGGATGCGGTTGCGGCGGACCGTGCCGACCCAGACCGATCGCTCCTGCCACGATCAACGGGATTCCGATGATCAGAAAGACGACTGCGCCGATCAGGACACTCAGAGCGAGCGGTCCGAGGAAAGCGAGGCGTGCCCCGGCCTGAATGTCGGCCGACACCCCGGGGGCGGCGTCGGCATTCATCACGACAGCCGTCCAGGCACCCTGCTGCAGCTCCCAGCGCACTTCTTGTGTGCCAGGACCCGATGAAAAGGTCGACCAGAACGACTGCGCCCCTGGTGCTTCCGCGGTCCGGGTTCCGGGAATCTGCCGATAGGTCGGTCGGAACGGATCGAAGTGCACGTCTGTCACCTCGGTGCGAGCAACGTCGGTGAAGTACTTGTCGACCTCGTCACGAGGGCCGATCCCGATGAAGATCTCCTGGCTGGGATCGGTCGCGGTGGCTCGCAGCAGTACCCGGCCGAGGTCCTCGGTGCTGAACCCTTCCGGCAAGTCGGCGCCCTCGAACAGATCGACCTTCTCCGATACCAGGGCACTTTCACTCGTCTCGAAGTGCTCACGCGGCGAGGTGAAGTGCCCACCGTCGCGTTGCATGAAGTAGGCCCACCCCAGAAACACCGCGGCAGTGAGCAGCGCGAACCCGGTCAGGGCGCTCAGACAGCCCAAGACGAGAACAGCCACTCTGCCGGTTCGCACAGGAAATTCCTCCCGGTCCGTGTCCCCGAAGTCTCAGTGTGGGTCCTGGCTCCATCGGCGCGTCAGGGTCATTGGTCACCACCTCGCCCGATGGTCGCGCGTGTTTGCGGCAACGAAAGAACGCGGACGAAAGGCCCTAGTACACCGGCCGGTGGATCAGCGACAGTTGAGCAGGACAGGAGCTGACATGCACCACGTCATAGAAGTGCACAGTCTTCACAAACACTTCGGTCACGTTCACGCACTGGACGGGTTGGATCTCACCGTCGACACCGGCGAGATCCACGGCTTCCTCGGGCCGAACGGTTCCGGAAAATCCACCACCATCCGTGTACTGCTCGGGATCCTGCGCGCCACGTCGGGTCAGGCCCGGATGCTCGGTCGCGATCCGTGGTCCGATGCAGTCGCGCTGCACCGTGAAGTGGCCTACGTGCCCGGCGATGTCACACTGTGGCCATCCTTGTCCGGTGGCGAAACGATCGACCTGCTGGCACGACTGCGCGGCGGACTCGACGAACAACGCCGCGGAGAACTCATCGATCGGTTCGATCTGGATCCGCGCAAGAAGGCGCGGAGCTGCTCCAAAGGTAACCGGCAGAAGGTAGCCCTGGTGTCGGCCCTCTCGTCACACGCCAGGGTTCTGCTCCTCGACGAACCCACCTCCGGTCTGGACCCATTGATGGAGCAAGTATTCCGCGAGTGCGCCCGCGAAGCGGTCGACCGCGGCGCCACCATCCTGTTGTCGAGCCACATCCTTTCCGAGGTCGAGGCGCTCTGCCATCGGGTGACGATCATCCGTGAAGGCAAGACAGTCGACAGCGGCGCCGTCGACTCGATGCGTCACCTCAGCCGCACGTCGATCACCGCCGAACTACTCGGCGACGCGGTCGACCTGCACCACATCCCCGGCGTCGCGGATATCGTGATCAACGGCAGCATGCTGCACTGTCAGGTCGACAGCGGAGTTTGCGGCGGCGACCGCCGCCAGTCCCGCCCAGATCGCCATGTACGGACCCATATTCAACCCCAGTCCCGGGGCGGTGGCGATCTGGAAAGCCGGTGCGCTGTACACCGTGATCGCCGTCGCGGTGATCTTGACCGTGATCCGGCACACCCGGGCCGAGGAGGAATCCGGTCGCGCCGAGCTGATCGATTCGACCGCGGTCGGCCGGTACGCCGGACTGACCGCCGCGATCGTCGTGGCCGCGGGTGCGTCGATTGTGACGGGAACCGCATTCGGCGTCGTGTTGCGCATGTTCGACCTACCGTTGGCCGGCTCGATCGGCTACGGAGCCGCCCTGGCCGCAAGCGGTCTCGTGTTCACCGGCGTAGCCGGCGTCGCCGCGCAGTTGACCACCTCCGCCCGCACGGCCCGCGGCGTCGCGTTGGGCGCACTCGGAGTGTTCTTTGCACTCCGCGCCGTCGGCGATGCCGGTTCCGGGACGCTGTCGTGGTTGTCGCCGCAGGGCTGGTCGTTGCAGCTGCGCCCGTTCGCCGAGGAGCGCTGGTGGACACTTCTCCTGCATGTGGCAGGGACCGCGGCATCGACCGTCACCGCCTACGTGCTGCTCCGCCGCCGCGATATCGGTGGCGGTCTC
The DNA here is from genome assembly GCF_030058635.1 of Rhodococcus sp. IEGM 1305. NCBI lineage: Bacteria > Bacillati > Actinomycetota > Actinomycetes > Mycobacteriales > Nocardiaceae > Rhodococcus > Rhodococcus sp. IEGM 1305. The sequence goes on along the minus strand of NZ_JASHKX010000008.1, from coordinate 204,970 downwards.
ATCGCCGAACGCCCCGGCGACGAGACCGCCGGGCCTGCTCTCTCGGGGCCCGTCGGTCTGGCGTGGCGGATGCACCGCGGGACACTGCTCGCGTGGACCGTCGCCCTGCTCCTGTACGGACTGTTGTTCGGCAGCGCCGCTCACGGGCTCGGCATCCAACTCGGCGACAGCCGGACGATCAACGACGTCCTCGCCCGCCTCGGCGGGAATGCAACCGTGGAAGACGTCTTCGTCGCCTTCGCGCTCACCATGCTGGGCATCGCCGCGTCGGCCTACGCGATCTCCGCCGCACTCCGGCTTCATTACGAGGAAGCCGCGCAACGCGGCGAGCCGGTGATCGCAGGATCGGTCGGCCGCGTCCGGTGGGCACTGAGCCACCTGCTGTTCGCGGTGCTCGGCCCAGCCGTCGCCATCGTCGTCGCCGGTGTCGCCGTCGGAGTGACGTACGGCGCGGCCGTCGGGGACATCGCGGGCAAGCTCCCCGCGACGGTGGCCGGCGCGCTGGTTCAGCTTCCCGCGATCTGGATATCGGCCGGAGTAACCGTGGCACTGTTCGGACTGCTGCCCCGCCTCGCGCCTGCCGCATGGGCCGTCTATGTGACGTTCATCCTGATCTTCATGGTCGGCGCTCTCTCCGGCCTCCCGGCCTGGGTCCTCGACCTGGAACCATTCAGTCATCTTCCGAAACTGCCTGGAGAAGCATTCGACCCGGCACCGATCGTGTGGGAGTTGGTTTTCGCGGTCGCACTGATCACAGTGGGATTGATCGGTTTCCGCCGGCGCGACCGGAGGTGACCGATCCGGGTATCGAATCTCGCCGGCGAACACGGGCCGTCAGCTCAGCGCGGCCCGGACCACCAGTTCGAACGTCGGCCGCGGATCCGTCGTGTCGTGTCGGGCGATGCGATGCAGGATCAGGCCTTCTGCGCAGGCCATGACTGCGGTGGCGGCGGTCTGTGGATCCCGTGCTCCCAGCCGGTGGAATGCCGAGACGGCCGACGCCTCCATGGCCGCGCGCCCCCGTGCCAGCGCCTCCCGGAGAGTGGGGTCGTGGCTGGCTTCGAGGAACAGGACCAGCCGTGCGGCGGTGACGGTTCGGTTGGCGACGGTCGTGTAGTCGATCAGACCGCAGAGCGCGTCGACGAGGTCGTCTGCGGATGTCGGTGCCAGTACACCGACTTCGGCCATCTCGCGTTCCACGATCGCGTCGACGGTGCCGGAGAGCAGCGCCGCCCGGGTGCGGAAGTAATTGGACGTCGTCCCCTTCGGGAGGCCGACGCGTTCGTCGACCCGGGCGTGGGTGAGTGATCGCAGTCCCTCGGTTCCGACCAGGTCGATCGCTGCGTCGAGCGCTGTCGTTCTCGTTGGCGTCACACGCTACTATAAACATAGTGACTTGGCACTATGATCGTAGTAGCGTGATGTCATGAGACACGAGGCCAGCGGACACGACAGAGTTTCCGGACCGAACGGCGAGCCGGACAACACCTTTCCCGCACTGGACGGTGTCCGGCACCGCTACCTCCGACTCCCCGGCCTGCGCATGCACGTGGCCGAGGCCGGTCACGGCGAACCCGTGGTGCTACTCCACGGCTTCCCCCAGAACTGGTGGGAGTGGCGCGGGGTCCTCCCCGGGCTGGCCGCGCATTACCGGGTGATCTGCCCGGATCTGCGCGGCGCCGGCTGGACCGACGCCCCGCCCACCGGATACACCCGCGAGCAGTTGCTCGCCGACGTCGTCGCGCTACTGGACGCGCTCGAACTCGACCGGGTCTGCCTGATCGCGCACGACTGGGGCGCTCTGCTCGGATACGAGCTGTGCCTGCGCGCGCCGCACCGTGTGCGGAAATACGTGAGTCTCGGTGTCCCCCACCCGTTCGTTCGGTTCGATCCACGGCTGCTGCTGACGATCGCACGGCACGGCTGGTTCGAACCCGTGATCGCCGCACCGTTCCTCGGTCCACGCCTGCTCGGCCGGGGGCGTCAACGACTGACCTACCACCTGCTGCGGGGTTTCACCACGAACCGGAACACCTGTTCGGAGAACGACATCGAGATGTTCGCCGCCCAGCTGCGCGAACCTGCCCGCGCCGACGCGGCGTCCGCTCTCTACCGATGCTTCATCATGCGTGAGGCCGCGCGGATCATGACCGGCGCCTACCGGAACAGTCGGCTCGGCACCCCCACCCGGGTGCTCATCGGCGCCGAAGACCCCATTGTGCGCCCGGAGTTCCTCGGCGGATTCGAGAAGCACACCGATGACTTCGGTGTCGAGGTCGTCGAGGGCGCCTCACACTTCCTCGTCGACGAGAGGCCGGAGGTAGTGCTCGCACGCGCGCTCGCATTCTTCGCGCCGCCGGGTCGGGGTCACGAGGCGGCGACGGGCACCTGACGGACCGGATCGATGCTCCCGGGACGCTCGACCTCGCCGAGGGCGAATCCCACGCCGCGCACGGTGTGGACGACGTACGGCGATCCCACGGCCACCAGTTTCCGTCGCAGGGAGCAGACGTAGGCATTGAGGACGTTCGTCTTCGATTCGACCGTCACACCCCACACCATGAGCATGAGGTCGCGGCGGGTGACGACCCGGTCGACATTCTGCGCGAGCACGGTGAAGAGGACGAATTCCGTCCTGGTCAGCGTGGTGCGGAGCCCGTCGTGGTCGGGTTCGTGAGGTTCCTCGCACAGGCAGACGTCCTGCGCGCCGTCGGGCACCTGCGCGGGCACCTCAGGCTTCACCCGGCGGAGGATCGCGCGGAGCCGTGCGACGAGCTCGTCCGCCCCGACAGGCATCTCCATCACATCGTCGGCGCCGGCCTCGAGGAGGTCGCTGCGCCGGTTGCCGGAACGGAACGTGCCGATCACCACAACGGCGAGCGCGAATCGCATCGCCTTCAACGCACGCACCGTGGTGTCGGCGTCGAGATGTGGTGATCGTGCGTCGACGATCACCACATCGGGGGGTTCGATCCGCGACCGCACCGGCTCCGCATATGTCCTCGTGACGAAGAACCCCGCGTCCCGGAGGCGCTCGACGAGGGATCTCTCGACATCCGCGTCGATCAGCAGGACGCGCGGACGGGCGATGGCCGAACTCGACACAGCGTTCATGCGGGTTCCTCCTGTTTTCGAGCCTCGCGTCGGGGTTCCTGCTAGATCAACCCGGGACTGAGATCAAGTTCCCACGCCGCAGTTGATGACGATATCGGGCGAATCTCCCCTATCGTTACCGAGAGACCGCTGCATCAGACGATCGGGAGGTCGTTGTATGTCCCAGCTCCAGCACCTCACACTGCACGGGGACGCCGTCGCATACCGGATGGAGGGTGAGGGCGAGACGCTGCTGCTCGTGCACGGGATGGCGGGAAGTTCCGCGACGTGGCGTGCCGTTTTCCCGCAGTTGGCGCAGCGGTACCGGGTCCTGGCGCCGGACCTGCCCGGCCACGGCGATTCCGCCAAGCCGCGCGGCGACTACTCGCTGGGCGCGTTCGCCGCGTGGCTGCGCGACCTCCTGAACGAACTGGGCATCGAACGGGTGACCGTCATCGGTCAATCCCTCGGCGGTGGGGTGGCGATGCAGTTCAGCTATCAGCATCCCGAACTGTGTGACCGGCTGGTCCTCATCGGCAGCGGCGGACTGGGACCGGACGTGAACTGGACCCTGCGGTTGCTGGCGGCGCCGGGGTCCGAGTTCGTCCTGCCCTTGGTGGCGCCCACCGTGGTTCGTGACGCCGGAAACAAGGTCCGTGGCTGGCTGGCGGCGGCCGGGTTCCACTCGGTCCGCGGCGACGAGATGTGGAACGCTTACTCGTCGCTGTCCGATTCGGCCACCCGGCAGGCGTTTCTGCGGACGCTCCGCGCGGTCGTCGACCATCGGGGGCAGGCGGTGAGCGCGCTGAGCCGTCTGTACCTCAACGAAGGTCTCCCGACGCAACTGATCTGGGGCGATTCCGACGGCATCATCCCGGTCGCACACGGATACGCGGCGCACGAGGCGATTCCCGGGAGCCGGCTCGCCGTCCTCGACGGTGTCGGGCACTATCCGCACCTCGAGGATCCCGCCGCGGTGGTCGAGATCATCGACGACTTCGTCTCCACGACGCCGGCGCGGACCTGAACGATCCGTTCCCGGCGGCGCTCGCGCGGCGTCCGGTGACCAGAATGTAGACGCTGACCAGCAGCACCCACGCCGGGAACGCCAACGTCGACCAGAGGCTGAAGTCGACGATCACCAGCAGCCCCAGGGCCAGCAAATACGTGGTCACGACGAGCCATCGCGGCATCAGGCCGGTCCGCAGCCAGATCGTCCCCAGCGAGATCATGAACACCGCGGCCATACGCAGCGCGTAGACGTGGTTGATCTGCAGCATGATCTCGCGGCCGAAATAGACGATCTCGTTCGCGGAGCTGCCCGAGTGACGGGCAATGGCGAGGACGCCTCCCGCCACCCCCATCGAGACGAAACCCATCGCGAGAAACAGCAATCCGCTGCCGAGGAACACCGTCGCGAAGAATCGGTCCTCGAGGTCGCCGAGCCGGTCGCGGATGACGCCGATGAACCAGAGGAACGCGATCCCCGCGAACGGAGCAAGCAGCAGGGCCGCCTTGATCCGCATCTCGCCGCTGCCCACCCAGGGGGTTTCGTCGAACGGGTCCGCCGGCAGCGCGGTCCGCAGGAGGACGAGGCTGGTGGCGAACAGCACGGCGAAGACGATCCCCGCCACGGCCGCCGAGCGTGGCGTTCTCAGCCGGCGGAGGTCCTGCGCGCGCTGCGTTTCGGCCATGAGTCGATCCTCGCTCGAGGAGCGTTCGGGATTCACCGATTCGCGTCAACCGGGGAACACCCGCCGGTCGGTTTCCCGCTGGGCGGAACGCCGCATAGCGTGCCGCATCCCCGAGAACTGTGATGTCAATTACACATTCACGAGACTTCGACCACCGAATGTGACCACCCACCCCTACCGCCCGGCTCGGGCCGCGCCGCAGTGCCGCGGCGCCGTCACGAGTCCCGTGCAGGTATTCGAAAGGACCCGATGATGGTCACCCATGCGACCACCGAGCGATGGACACCCCGCCTGATCTTCTCGCTCGCCTCGATCGTGTTGCTGCTGGAGATGCTCGCGGTCAGCTACATGATGATCTCGATCGCGTTGCCGCAGATCGTCACCCACTACCAGACGACGCAGGGCGCATGGCTGCTCACGGCGTTCCTGCTGGTGGGAGCGATCACCTGCCCGCTGATCGGCAAGCTCGCCGATACACACGGCAAACGGAGACTCCTGCTGACGGCCGTGGGCCTGTCGGCGCTCGGGTCGCTGATCTCGGCGATCGCACCGACGTACGCGGTGCTGATCGCCGGCCGCGCCCTCACCGGTCTGCTCGTGCCCTGCCTGTTCCTGAGCTATTCGCTCATCCGCGACGTCTTCCCCGCCCGGACGGTGGCGTTGGCGGTCAGCATCGCCACGAGCGGCATGGGACTCATCGCGATCCCCGCACCGTTCTTCACCGGCTGGCTGATCGACAATTTCGGCTTCCGGAGCATCTTCTGGTTCTTCGTGGCCGGTCTGGTGATTCTCGCCGTCCTGATCCGGGCGACGACCGCGGAATCGCCGGTGCGCCTGCGCGCCCGCATCGACCTGATCGGCGCGGCGCTCCTGGGAGCCGGACTCGCCGGCATCCTCGTCGGGGTGAGCTTCGGGCCCTCGTGGGGCTGGACGTCGGGGTCGACGATCGGGTTCCTCGCCGGCGGTGTCGCCCTGCTGGTGGCGTGGACGGTGTCCGCACGACTGCTCGCGGACCCGCTGATCGACATCCGGTTCTTCGGTAAGCGGCCGGTGTTCCTGACGGCGCTCGGCGCGGGATTCTGCTACGGCACGTCCGCGGTGTTCACGATCATGCTCCCGATGATGTGCATGACCCCGGCGATCCTGGGGCTCGGCTACGGATTCGGCATCAGCGCAGAGGGATTCGCGATCTTCCAGGCGCCGCTGGGTGGCGCCGTGGTGATCGGCGGACTGATCGTCGGAACCCTGGTCCCCCGGAACGTCCGCCCGCGGACCCTGATGGTCGTGGGCATGCTCGTGATGGCCGCCGCCTGCCTGCTCACGGCGATGGTCCACGATGACAAGGCACTCCTGATCGGCTTCGCCGCACTCCTCGGCGTGGGAATGGGCATGGGGTACGCCTCCGTCCCGAACCTGCTCATCGCCGCGGTGCCGCCGCAGTTGCAGGCGACGACGGCGAGCATGGTGGCGGTGTTCCAGAGCATCCTGCCCGCCATCCTCCCGGTGATCGTCTTCTCGGTGTTGAACTCGCACATCGCGACCGTCATGCAGGGTGCGGTCTTCTACACCGACACCGGCATCACGATCGCGTTCGTGATCGGTGCGATCTCGGCGCTGCTGGGCGCGGTCGTGGCCTTCGCGTTGCCCCGCCGGATTTCGCAACTGAGCGCGCCCGGTTCGGGGTCGGCGGCCGCGGCCGACACGGACGGGGCCGTCGTCCTCGCCCACTGAGCCGCCGGTCTCACACCGTCGTCGCGACTCCCCCGTGGGGTCGCGGCGACGACGGCCCTCAGCGATTTCACAGCGCGCGTGTGTCACCATCAGCGGTCGTCCCGTCCCTGGGCTCGGTCGTTGTGAGGAGGCATTGATGCGGGTGCGATTACCCGGGCGGGTCGTCCCGCTGACCGAGGCGCAGCACGCCATTTGGTTCGCACAGCAGCTCACACCCGAGATTCCCTACGTGATCGCCCAGTACGTGGACCTGCGTGGTCCGGTACGCCTGGACCTGCTGACGGACGCGTCCGCACGAGCCGTCCACGAACTGGGATCGTTCACCGTGCGGGAGGTGGACGGCCGGCCCCACCAGGTTTTCGGCACCGGAACGTCGGAGCCGGTGCCGGTGGTCGACCTGCGGGACGAACCCGATCCGGGCGACGCGGCCGAACGGTGGATGCGGAATGACTGCACCTCCCCCGTCGACATGTACGGCGAATCACTCGTCCTATCGACGATTCTGCAGGTGGGCGCCGAGCGCACCTACTGGTACTCGCGTGCCCACCACGTCGCGATGGACGGTTATGCGGCGATGATGTTGATGCGCCGCACCGCCGAACTGTACGTGGCGGGAATCGACGGCGACCGGCCTCCGGAGTTCCGGACGGTCGATCCTGGGCGGATCGCGGCGGACGACGCGGACTACCGGTCTTCGCCCCGCTTCGAACGCGACCGCGCCTACTGGCGGGCGCAGGTCCGCGACCTGCCCCCGATGGTCGGCCTCAGCGGACGACGTACCCCGAATCCCGGCGCCTCGGTGCTGGTGGCACGGGGCAGCGCGGACCGCAGCAGCGACCTCTTGCGTCCCACCGACGACGGGAACGCGCACAGCCCGACCGTGGTGGTGGTGGCGGCGTTCGCCGCGTATCTCGCCCGCATGACCGGCGCCGACGACGTGGTCCTGTCACTTCCGGTGTCCGCCAGGACATCTGCGCGGCTGCGCGGCGCCGGTGGTTCCGTGTCGAACGTCCTTCCCCTCCCCCTGCGCGGTGTCGGCACCGGCACGGTGCGGGAGGCGGTGCGGGCGGCCCGAACGGCCTTGACGGGGGCGCTCCGCCATCAGCGGTACCGCCGCGAGGACATCGGCAAGGACACCGCCTCTGCCGGAACGGGTCTCACCCACTTCGGTCCGGTCGTCAACGTGATGCTGTTCAAGCAGGAGATCACTCTCGGTCCGGTCAGCGGACGCGTGCAGGTGCTGACGACCGGTCCCACGGCCGACCTGGCCGTCAACATCTATCCGGGACCACCCGGCTCGGTTCCGCGCATCGACGTCGAGGCGAGTCCGGCGCTGTACGACGAGGACGAGGTCACCGGGCACCATCGACGGTTCACCGTGTTCCTCGCGCGCTTCCATGCCGCCACCGGCACGGACCGCCTGGTCGCCGACCTCGACGTGTTCCACGACGCCGAACGGGAGGCGTTCACTCCGGCCTCCGGACTGCCGGATTCGGAACCTGTGACGCTGGATCGGATTCTCGCGGCGACCGTCGTTACCCGCCCCGACGCCGTCGCGGTCCGGGACCGAGGGCGGGTGGTGACCTACCGCGAACTCGACGAGGCCGCCGACCGGTGGGCGCGGGTGCTGACCGGGCATGGCGTCGAACCCGAGGACCTGGTGGCGGTGTCGATTCCGCGGTCGTACGAATCGGTGCTGGCGTTGTGGGCAGTAGTCAGGAGCGGCGCGGCGTACGTGCCCGTCGATCCGACCCACCCCACCGACCGGATCGCCTACACCCTCGGCGACTCCGGCGCGGCGCTGGGTCTCACCGTCCGCTCGGCGCGCGATAGCCTGCCCGGCACCATCCGCTGGCTGAGCCTCGACGACGGCGACGAGAATCCGCTGACCGCGGAACGCGGTAGCCCTGTGCGCATCGAGCACCCCGCCTACGTGATCTACACCTCCGGCTCCACCGGGGTCCCGAAAGGGGTCGTCGTCACGCACGACGGTCTCGCCAACCTCGTGCAGGAGATTCGGGACAAGTACGCGGTCACAGCACATTCACGGGTCCTGCATTTCGCATCGCCCAGCTTCGACACCGCACTGGTCGAGGTGCTCGCGGCGTGCATCGGCGGCGCCACCCTGGTGATCGCACCGACCGACGTGTACGGCGGGGCGGAGCTGAGAGAACTGCTGCGTGCCGAACGCATCACCCATCTGCTGTCGACGCCGTCCGCGCTGGCGACCGTGGCACCCGACGGGCTCGACTCCCTGGAGCTGGTCCTCGTCGGAGGCGAGGTGTGCCCGCAGGACCTCGCTGATCGGTGGGCGGTCGGCCGGACGATGCGGAATGCCTACGGGCCCACCGAAACCACGTGCAGCGTCACCCTCACCGACCCCCTCGACCCGGGCAGCCGGGTGACGATCGGGTCCCTGATGCGGGGCGTGCGGGCGACGGTCTGCGATCCGCTGCTGCGCCCCCTCCCGCCGGGGGCCGTCGGCGAGCTGTACCTCGGGACGCCTGCACTCGCCCGCGGATACCACCGGCAACCGGCACTGACCGCCACACGATTCGTCGCGGACCCGGCCGGCAAGCCGGGATCCCGCATGTTCCGCACCGGTGACCGGGTCCGGTGGACGAACGCGACCACCCTCGAATTCCTCGAACGCGCCGACGATCAGGTGAAGGTCCGCGGATTCCGCATCGAGCTCGGCGAAATCGACGCCGCGCTGCGCAGGAACCCGAACATCGACTTCGCCACCACGGTCGTGTACCGCAACCCGGCCGGAGACCCGGTCCTGGTCTCCTACATCGTGGTGCGGCGCGAGTCGCAGACCACGCCCGAGTCGGCGAGACGCGACCTCGCACGGTTCCTGCCGGACTACATGGTTCCCGCATCGATCACCGTGCTGGACGCGGTTCCCCTGACACCGACGAAGAAGCTGGACCGCGGCGCACTCCCCGCCCCCGCCTTCCGCACGACCACCACCCCTCGACGCGAACCGGACACGGTGACCGAGCGCACGGTCGCCGACGTGTTCGGCCGACTGCTCGGTGTCCCCGCCGTCGCGGCGGGCGATTCGTTCTTCGACCTCGGTGGAGACTCCTTGTCCGCCACGAGGGTGGTCGCGACATTGAACGCAGAACTCGACGCGACGCTCGGTGTGCGTGAGCTGTTCGAGACCCCGACCGTGTCGGCGCTCGCGGAGCGGATCGACGACAGGGACGCTTCCGGATCCGGCACGGTGCGCGCTCCGGGTATCGCCGCCACCGCCGTGCCCGACCGGGTGCCGCTGTCGCCGTCGCAGCAGTTCATCGACCGCACGGCCACCACCCCGCCGCTGTACAGCATTCCGTTCACTGTGCGGGTGGCGGGGGCGGTGGACGTCGACGCGCTGCGCTGCGCTGTGGCGGACGTCGTGGCGCGCCACGGTGCGTTACGCACCGTCTTCCCTGACTCGGCGTCGGGGCCGTATCAGCGTCTGCTGTCCGTCGACGATGCCCTACCGGATCTGGCGCCGATCCCCGCCGGACCCGACGACGTCGGCAACCGGGTGGATCGGGTGCTGGGGGCGCCGTTCGACGTGCGGACCGAACCCCCCTTGCGCGCACGGCTCTTCGCATTGGACGCACGCGATCACCTCCTCGCGTGCGTCCTCCACCACATCGCCGCGGACGGATGGTCGCTGGCGCTGGTCGCACGCGATCTCGTCTCCGCGTATGCGAGCCGGACCGCGGGCGCGCCCCCGGGCTGGGAGCCGCCCCGGGTGACCTACCCGCAGTACAGTGTGTGGCGTCGCGACATGCTGGGCACCGAGGACGATCCGGGAAGCGTCGCGTCGCGGCAACTCGCGTTCTGGACCCAGGAACTGTCGGGACTCCCCGGCGAGGTGGGGCTGCCCCTCGACCGACAGCGGCCGCAGAACTGGACGTACGGCGCGGGACGCGTCACGTTCCGGATCGACGAGACCGCACATGTCACGCTCGCGTCGCTTGCGCACCGACATCACGCCACGGTGTTCACCGCGCTGCGATCTGCGGTCGCGATCCTGCTCGCCCGGTTGAGCGGAGACACCGACATCGCCGTCGGCACCCCGGTCGCCGGTCGGAACGTCCCGGAATTGGACGACGTCGTCGGGATGTTCGTCAACACCGTCGTCCTGCGGACCCGGGTCGATCCCGGGGACACGCTCGCGGCGGTGATCCGAGATACCCATGACGTCGAACTGCGTGCCTTCGCGCACGCGGACCTGCAGTTCGAGCGACTCGTCGACCTGATCGACCCGCCCCGGTCGCCGTCGCTGCACCCGTTCTTCCAGGTCGCGATGTCGCTGAACAACTTCACCCCGGCGACCCTGGACGTCGCCGGCCTCCGTTTCGACATCACCCCGCGGCCCCTCGACGTGGCGAAATGCGATCTCCACTTTCATTTCACCGAGTGCCACGACTCCACCGGCAGGCCGGCCGGGATCGACGCCGAACTGGTGTACGCCACCGACCTCTTCGACGGGGCCACCGCGACGTCCTTCGTCGACGCTCTACTGGCCGTCGTCGGAGACGATCACGGTGGATGAGCAACACTGACACCATGGATCGGAATCTGCTCGACCCGAGGTCGTGGAATGTGCGCGCCCGGTCCGCGGCGGCGGCCGCCCTGGTGGTCACGATCTGCCTCGTCCTCGCGGGCGGAGCGTTGCTCGTGGTGCTGTATCGGACGCTGGAGCATTCGGCGCGCGACGCCGCGGACACCCGCGCACGGCAAATCGTCGAGGAACTCCGGACCGCGGCACCCGGGGGCCTCGACAGCTCCTTGTTCGCGACCGACGGCCAGATCGGCACCATCCAGGTCATCGACTCGGCCGGCATCGTCGTGGCGGCCTCACCCGGCGCCGACCGCCTCCCTGTCACGTTCGAGCCAGTGCCGCCCGGCGATTCGCGGTACCTCGGCAACATCGACCTCGGCGGCGAACCCGACTACTGGATCGTCGAACAGGGCGCGCAGTCGCCGTCGGGTCCCGCGACCGTCGTGGTCGGGGCGGACCGCGAACCCATCGAGGGCATTCTCGGCACGGTGGCCCTGCTCATGGCGATCGGTGGCCCCGTCGTCGTCGCGTTGGTGGCGGTGGCGAGCTATCGACTCGTCGGCGCGGCCCTCCTGCCCGTCGAACGGATCCGGGCGCGGGTGGCCGCCATCTCCACGGACCGGCTCGACGAACGCGTCCCGGTCCCGGACACCCAGGACGAGATCGCCCGGCTCGCCGAAACGATGAACAGCATGCTCGGCCGGCTCGAGTCCGGTCACCGCGCACAGCAACGATTCGTCTCCGACGCATCGCACGAACTGCGCAGCCCGCTGGCCACCATCACCGCCGCCCTGGAGTTGGCGCACACCCGCCCCGAACTGGTCGACACGTCGCTGGTCGACGAGTCGTTGCTGCCCGAGGCGCGCCGCATGAACCATCTCCTCGCGGACCTGCTGCTCCTCGCCCGGGCCGACGAGAACGGGCTCACCCACACGTCGGTGGATGTGGATATCGACGACCTGATGTACGCCGAGAGTGCCCGAGTGCGGGACATGTCGCCGGAGTTGGTGGTGCGGGCGGCGATCGCGCCGGTCCGAGTGGTCGGCGACCCGCAGCAACTGGCGCGGGTGGTGCGCAATCTCGTCGACAACGCGCGGCGTCACGCCCGGCGTGAGATCCGCCTGAACTGCCGGACGTCGTCCGACGGAGCGGTCCTCGAGGTCGCCGACGACGGGCCGGGGATTGCTTTGCTGGACCGGCAGCGGATATTCGAACGGTTCGTCCGCCTCGACACCCCCCGCACCCGCGACTCGGGGGGTGCGGGGCTGGGCCTGGCGATCGTCGCCGAGATCGTCGCGACACACGGTGGCACGATCGACGTCACCGACAGCGACACGGGCGGGGCGCGATTCGTGATCGCCCTCCCCGTGGACGGTACCTGTCAGTCGTCACCGGACTTCAGCCGGTAGCCGACCCCGCGAACGGTATCGATGCTGTTTCTGCCGAACGGGGTATCCACCTTGCGTCGCAGATAACCGATGTACACCTCGACGATGTTGTCGTCGCCCTCGTAGTGGGTGTCCCACACCGACTGCAGAATCTCCTGCTTGGTGACCGCGGACCCGGCATTCCGCATCAAGAACTCCAGGACGCTGTATTCGCGAGGCGTCAGCGCGAGCGCGATGCCGTCCCGAGTGACCCGATGCCGGGCGGGATCCAGTTCCAGTCCGTTCACCGTCAGGACGGGGGGACGCCGCGGTGCGCCGCGGCGGATCAGCGCCCGCAGCCGGGCCACCAGCACCACGAACGAGAACGGTTTGATCAGATAGTCGTCGGCGCCGAGGTCGAACGCGTCCGCCAGGTCGTATTCGCCGTCCTTGGCCGACAACATCAGCACCGGAGTCCACACTTCACGACGCCGCAGGTCCCGCACGATGTCGTACCCGTGTTTCCCGGGCAGCATGATGTCGAGGACGACCACGTCGAAGTCGCCGCTGAGCGCCGCCTCGAAACCCGACAGGCCGTCGTGCTCGACGTCGACGACGAACCCCTCGGCCGTCAGTCCACGGCGCACCGTCTCAGCGAGACGCCGTTCGTCCTCGACCAGAAGAACTCGCACCGCCTCTCCTCCCTGTGCCCCGCGACTTTCAGTACAACAGACCGCCGCGGGGTGGGCCACGCGCTCTCAGCGTTCCCACAGCGGGCCGTGACGACACTGGCCGAATGCCCCACACCTCCGCCGCCACCGCCGGGCTTCGTGTGTCCACCGTCCGCTCGGCGCCGTTGCTCCGTCGAAACCGCTCCCGGTCGTCAGCCGAGTGGGAGGCTGAGGAGGGAACAGTTTCTCTGGTTCGACCCGGACGACAGGAGACCACTATGCGACTGACCACACTCGGCGACCTTCCCGCGCGCATCGCGACCGGGGGTTTCATCCTCCACACAGGGATGCAGAAATGGTCGGCGGACGAGCAGACCGCCCAGAGTATTCACGGGATGGCGGCGGGGGCGTTCCCGTTCCTGAACGCGATCCCGCCGGAACGATTCATCAAGTTGCTGTCGGTCGCCGAGATAGGCACTGGCGCAGCACTGCTCACACCGTTCGTGCCCTCCGCCGTGGCCGGGGCGGCGCTCACCGGGTTCTCCGGCGGCCTCGTGGCCATGTACGCGAGGACGCCCGCGCTGCGTAACCCCGGCAGCATCTGGCCGAACGAGAACGGCATCGCCGTCGCCAAGGACGTGTGGATGCTCGGCATCGGGTTGGGTTTCGTGCTCGGCGGGTTGTCCCGTTCCCGCTGCCGCTGACTGTCTGACGTCGATCGGACCGAGTTCGGAGACTCCGTCGGCTACTGCTCGGGCACGACGCAGAAGTCGCTGTCGGAGAACCCCGAGGGCCGCACACCGAGCGCCTGATTGAGCCGTCCCCGGTGGTTCTCCCAGGCGATGGCCGCGGCGAGTTCGGTCAGCTGCGCCTCGGAGAACTCGGCGAGCAGTGAGCGCCGCAGGTCCTCGCCGATGTGGGCGGGTGTGCGGGTGATGGCCTCGGCGAATTCCAGCACCAGCTTCTCGGTGTCGTCGAATTCGCTGCTCTCACGAAACTTCGGGAGGGCGCGCAACTGCGCGTCACTCACTCCGAGCGCGCGGCTGAACGCCGATCCGATGTCGAGGCAGTACTCGCAGTTGGTCAGTGCGGCCGCCTTGATCTCGCCGAGCGCCTTGAGGCGGGGGTCGAGCCTGGCGCTCGTCGCGAGCGCGAACTCGTAAACCCCGACGGCGGCGAGTAGCTGCGGTCGGCGCCGCAACCAGCGCAACAGGTCTGCCCGGTTGCGGCGGGCGGTGGGAAAGACACGACGTAACGAGTCCATCTGACCGAGGACGCTCATGCTGTCGGTCTACACCCATCGCCGGGGCGGGACAACCCTGAAGCCATTCGGCAATCGTGGTGTCTCGGCGACGGGAGTGTTCTACGTTCGGAACGGAGGCCCACCGCACCCCGAGGAGTCGGCATGAAGGCTGTCATCTGCACCGAGGCTCGCCTGGAGGTGGATGACATCCCGCCTCCGATCCCCGTGAGGGGTCAGGTGCTGATCGATGTGTCCCGGTGCGGGATCTGCGGCTCGGACCTGCACGCCCGCGTGCACGCCGACGAGATGGCGGAACTGGCGGCCGAGACCGGCTACCGCGACTTCATGCGCTCCCACCAGCGAGTCGTGCTCGGGCACGAGTTCAGCGGCACCGTCGCCGGCTACGGGCCCGGCTGCCGGAAGAAGTGGCCGGTGGGTACCGCGGTGGTCGCGTTGCCCATCGTGCGCACCGGGTCGGACATCCACCTGACCGGGCTGTCGGCCTCGGCGCCGGGCGGCTACGCAGAACAGGTGGTGGTGCAGGAGTCGATGACCCTGCCGGTGCCCAACGGGCTGTCGACGGAGGCGGCCGCGCTGACCGAGCCGATGGCGGTGGCGTGGCACGCGGTGCGGAAGGGTGATGTCGGCAAGCGCCGGACCGCGATCGTCATCGGATGCGGCCCGATCGGTCTCGCCGTGATCAGCATGCTGAAGGCGTCCGGTGTCCGCACCGTGGTGGCCGCCGACTTCTCCGCGCGTCGGCGGGCGCTCGCCCGGCAATGCGGCGCCGACGTCGTCGTCGACCCTGCCACGGCGTCACCCTGGACGTCCTATCCGCGACGCAGGGAGACGACGTCCATCACGGAGGTACTCGCCCTCGGACTGGACACCATGGAGAAGCTGCGCCGCATCCCGAAGCTGCCGTGGTGGCATGCCTTCACCCTCGCCGACGCGGTGGGCGCGACACCGTCCGGGCCGGTCGTCTTCGAGTGCGTCGGCATGCCCGGAGTCATCGACGGCATACTGGCCGGCGCGCCGCTGCGGTCACGTGTCATCGTGGTCGGGGTCTGCATGGAGACCGACACCTTCCGGCCCGCTCTGGCGATCAACAAGGAGATCGACCTGCGCTTCGCCATCGCCTACGACCCCCGCGAATTCCGCGACACACTCCACATGCTCGCCGACGGAAAGGTCGACCCGACGCCGCTGATCACCGGCACCGTCGGGTTGGCCGGTGTCGAATCCGCGTTCACCGCGCTCGGCAGCCCCGAGGTGCACGCGAAGATCCTGATCGACCCCGAGAACACCACCGCCGCGCTGTGATCCGCCGACGCCCATGACATCCCACCACCCCCGGCTCCAGTGGGCCGTCCCGGCGCTTCTCCTCGCGCTGATCTACGCCGCGTCGCT
Source organism: Rhodococcus sp. IEGM 1305 (assembly GCF_030058635.1). NCBI lineage: Bacteria > Bacillati > Actinomycetota > Actinomycetes > Mycobacteriales > Nocardiaceae > Rhodococcus > Rhodococcus sp. IEGM 1305. Next base: position 189,194 of record NZ_JASHKX010000008.1, on the reverse strand, counting down.
CACCGTGTACGGGTTGAGCAGCCGCACCGGCGACGACGACGGAGCGTTCGAGATCGGTAGCGACGAGGTCGTGGTCCTCGTGACGGCGAAGTCGCTGCAGCCGACGACCGACCGGGTGCAGGCCGAGGTGACGATCACCGTCGGTGAGGATTTCCTCCACGCCAACGGCGACACACTGAACCGGGACATCACGCTGCTGCTCATCCCGAGCACCAGCCACGAGGAAATCGTCTTCCGGGCGGGCGCCTCGGCCACGACCTTCGACACCGAGTTCATCGCCACCGGCAACGCGGCCTACTGGCCGTTCGACCGGTTCGAGGTGAATCCGATGGTGGTGGAGGCGTACCAGGGCCTCGGCGCCGACCGTGAACTGGTGCCCACGGCCCTGCTGCTGGAAGGCCGGGTCGACGGGTGGAAGGCGCGCGCCGAGGAGGTGGCGGTCGACACGGACCTGTCCCGGAACGGCACCGGCGCCGCGCTGATGTTCGCGCGCACGGGCGGGAACCTGATCTACGCCGGAATCCTGCTGCTGATGATGACGATCCTCGCGGGCCTCGCCGCCTTCGTCGCGCTGCAGACGTTCCGCCGCAAGCGCGCCGTCAACACGGACATGCTGGGCTGGATGGCCGCGATGCTGTTCGCCGTCGTGCCACTGCGCGGAATCCTGCCGGGAAGCCCGCCGATCGGGTCGTGGGTCGACATCGCCCTCACGGTGTGGGTGGTCTCCACACTCGTCGCGTCGCTGGCGCTGTTCGTGTTCTGCTGGTGGCGAGACAGCGAGGCGCCGGCACAGCACGAGGTGGTTGCCACGAGAGCACCGGGTTCGGAATAGTCGAGGACATGGTGCGCCGGACCGGAAGAGTGCTGCCGCCCTGGTATCTCGCCCACGTGAACAAGGTGATCGTGGGCCTGCATCGCTTGGGCGTTCCGATGCCGATGCCGGCGCTGACCGTCCCCGGCCGGAAGACGGGCGTGCTTCGGTCTACGCCCGTGTCACCGTACGAGGTGGACGGCCGGCGCTACGTCGTCGCGGGATACGCCGAATCGGACTGGGCGAAGAACGCGCGGGCCGCCGGGCGTGGTGAGCTGACCCGGGGGCGTCGCCGCGAGCGCGTCCGGCTGGTCGCCCTGCCGGTGTCGGAGCGGGCCCGGATCCTCCGCGAGTTTCCGATCCGGGTGCCGCACGGGGTCACCATGTTCCTCAAGGCCGGGACGGTCGCGAACTCCTCCCCGGAGGCGTTCGCGGCCGCCGCGGACCGGTGCGAGGTGTTCCGCATCGAGCCGCTCGACTGACGGGGTCACCGTACCTCGAGCGTGCCCACCATGTTCGGGTGATACGTGCAGTGGAACGCGAAGGTGCCCGGCTGACCGGGGACGGTGAACGTCGCGGTCGCACCCGGTTCGACCTCCACGTCGAACAGGTCGCCGGTGTCCGCCGTCACGGTGTGTTCGGCGGTGTCGTCGTTGCGGACGGTGACCTCTTCTCCCGGCGCGAACGTGCCGGGCAGGGTGTATTTGAAATCGGAGATCAGGATCTCCTGCCCGCCCGCTTGACCCGCCCCCGCAGGCATCGACATGGACATCGACGGCATACCGGACATGGGATGGTCCCCGCCGTGCGCCGTTTCCGCCGAACCGGACGAGTCGTCACCGTCGCTTCCGCACGCGGCGAGCACGAAGACGGCCAGCAGAATCGACAGGAAAAGTGTCAGAACGCGTTTCATGGTGGTCGCCTCCGGATGACGGTGAGAACGGATGCCCGACGCCCCGCTCCTCGCGGGAGTAGTACCCGTTTTCGCGGCAGGCACCCCTCGGCGCGCCGGCGACCCGTCAGCCGCCGTTCAGCGCCTCCTGCGATTCGAGGTTCGCCACCGGGGTGCGGAGCGAGGCGACGGCGTCCGCGTAGAGGGAGGACTTGATCTCACCGAGTGTGCGTCCGCGGGTCGCGGCGAGCCCCTGCGCGTGTTCGACGGCCCTGGTGAGCACCTGCTGCTCGGGGGCGACTTCGTCGACGAACCCGAGTTCGCTCGCCGCGACGCCGCCGTACCGACGGCCGGTCACCAGGGCGGTGTGCACGGCCCGCGCGGGCAGGCGTGCCGCGAGCAGCGCGATGCTGCCCGGCGCGTAACTCGCCCCGATGGTGATGCCCGGCAGACAGAAGTAGCCGCGGTCCTCACGCATCACCCGGTGATCGTGGGCGGCGGCGAGGATGGCGCCGCCGCCGAAGGTGTGCCCGGTCAGCGCGGCCACGGTCGGCAGGGGGAAGGTGAGGATCCGGGCAAACAGGGTCTGCACCCGGTCGATGTAGGAGTTCAGCTTGTCGGTGTTGGCGACGACCCAGGCGGTGTCGAGACCGGTGGAGTAGAACTTTCCGAGTCCTGTCGTCACCAGGGCGGCGGGGCCGTCGTGCTGCTCGATCTGGTCGAGGAGGCCGTCGATGCTGTCGATCCAATCCGGGTGGAAGGCGTTCTCGCTGTCCGGTTCCCCCTCCTCGCCGAAGTACAGGACGAACACATCTCCCGAGCGCTCCACGTAAGGCATGCGGCGAGGCTACCCGGAGTCGGGCGGGTCGCGCCGCTCGAGCACACACACACCTCGGTGGGTGAAGTTTCAACTGTCGCGGGGCCGGGTATGTCGATCGTCTAGCAGCTGAGGCGGTGGACGATGAAGAGCGGAACAGGCATTGCCGACACCCGCACCGTTCGGGACTACATCCACACGGTGGCCAGAACCGTTCACGCCGACTCCATCGACTGGTGGGACAGCGACGGCATCGAAGCCGTCCTCGTTCTGCCGCTCCGGTTGCACTATCTGCCCGGACGCAACGCGGTGCTCGCGTGGAACCGCACGTTCGGCTGGTCACTCGGCGTCGAAGGACTGGGTCGCCGCAGTGTCATCGTGATCGACGGCCTCGGCATCGGGCGGATGCCGTCGCCCGCCGTCTGCGCGGATCGTGCGGTGGAGTTGATCGACGACTACTGCCGCTCGGCACCCGCATCGGCGGGGGTGCCGACCACGAGACCCGGCACGACCGCCGCGGATCGGTGTCCCCGCATCGGCCGGGACACCGCCGGCAGTGGACGGCGGGACAGAGTCGTCAGACGGCCGTGACCACGGGCGCCGGGGGTCACGACGACAGTGTGGCCCAACCGCATTCCCCCGCGCAGGAGCAGTCGATCGTCGCCGCGGAGGAGGGCGCGGCGCGTATCAGCACGGCGACGCATCCGCTCGGGAAGCCCGGACCGCGGTTCGATCGCCGGTCCCCGTTCTTCATCGGAATGGCCGGGGCCGCCGGTGTCGCCGTCACATACGCCCTGATCGAGGTCGTTCTCGCGGCCCGCGGGGTGCTGGTCCTCATCGCCGTCGCCGCATTCCTCGCGATCGGCCTCGAACCCGCGGTGTCCTGGTTGGTGCGGCACGGTTTCCCCCGATGGGCTGCGGTCGCAACGGTTTTCGTCCTGGCCTTCGCCGTGCTGGCCGGGTTCCTGGCCGCCGCGATCCCGCCCATGGTGACGCAGGGTGGCGCACTCGTGCACAACGCCCCGGACTACCTGGGACACCTCGAGCAGCGCTACCCGGTATTGGAGGAACTCAGCACCCGGTTCCACCTGCAGGACGAACTGCGCCGGGCACTCGATGCGAGCAACGCGCCGATGGTGGTCGGCGGGCTCGTGGGTGCGGGCAAGTTCATGTTCAGCGCCATCAGCGGCACCGTGATCGTGGTCGTGCTCACCGCCTACTTCCTGGCCGACTTCGCACACATCCGATCGTCGATCTACCGCCTGGCCCCGAACTCACGGCGACCCCGCACGATCCTGATCGGCGACGAAATCTTCGCGAAGGTCGGCGGATACGTGCTCGGGAATCTCCTGATCTCGTTGATCACCGCCATCCTCACGTTCGTGTGGCTGGTCGCCTTCGACGTCCCCTACCCGTTGCTGCTGGCCGTCCTGGTCGCCGTGCTGGATCTGATTCCGGTGGTCGGCTCCACCCTCGCCGGCGTGGTGGTGGCACTGGTCGCCCTCACCGTCTCCCTGCCGGTGTCACTGGCCACCATCGTCTTCTTCATCGCCCTCCGCCTGTTCGAGGACTATCTTCTCGTTCCCCGCATCATCGGCCGCACCGTCAAGGTGCCCCCGATGGTCACCGTCGTCGCCGTCCTCATCGGTGGCGCACTGCTGGGGATCGTCGGGGCGCTGCTCGCGATCCCCGTCGCCGCCGCCGTTCTGCTCCTCGCCCGCGAGACGGTGTTTCCGCAGCTCGACCGCAGCTGAGCAGGCGGGGCACGAAAACGGCCTTGCGGAAGAAGTTTCCGTGTTCTGCTTACCCTGGAGACGTGGGATGCGCCGGGGCATGCTCGGGCCGTGTCCCGAGCATGAGAAAGAGGCGCTGGATGTCGGTGATGAGTCCCACCGAGGCGATGTTCGTGCTGTTCGAGACGCCGTCGCATCCCATGCACGTGGGTGCGCTCGAACTGTTCGAACCGCCGCGCGAGTCGGGGCCCGATCATGCCCGGGCCATGTTCGAGGCGCTGATTTCGCACGAGGGCGCGTCGGACACGTTCCGCCGGCGCGCCGTACGCCCGCTCCGCGGGGCCAGTTACCCCTGGTGGTCGTTCGACGAGCGTATCGATCTCGGCTACCACGTGCGGCACACGGCGGTCCCCGGCCGGGGCCGGATGGAGGACCTGCTGTCGCTGGTGTCCCAGATGCACGGCATGCCGCTCGATCCGCAGCACCCGATGTGGGAGATGCACGTCATCGAGGGGCTCGCCGACGGACGGACGGCCGTGTTCTCGAAGATTCACCTGTCGTTGATGGACGGACCGGCCGGGCTGCGACTTCTCCATCACGCGCTGTCGACCGACCCCGACGCCCGCGACTGCCCCGCACCGTGGACTCCCGGGGTCGCCGGTGTGCCGCGGCGCGAATCCGTGTTGCCGGTGGCCGTGGTCCGGGCCGGGGTGCGGGCCGCCACCAGCATCGTCGGGGTGCTGCCCGCGCTCGCGAAGGTCGCCTACGACGGCGTCCGCGAGCAGCATCTGACCCTGCCTCTGCAGTCACCGCCCACGATGCTCAACGTTCCGGTCGGCCGGGCCCGGAAACTGGCGGCACGATCGTGGCCGATCCGGCGCCTGGTGTCGGTGGCCACCGCGGCCCGCACCACGATCAACGCGGTGGTGCTCGCGATGTGTTCGGGGGCTTTGCGCCGGTATCTCCTCGAGCAGTACGCGCTGCCGGACGCACCGTTGACGGCGATGCTGCCGGTGCCCCTCGACCTCGGCGGCACGATGATCGGACCGCGCGGCCGCGATCACGGCGTCGGCGCGATGGTCGTCGGCCTGGCCACCGACGAAGCTGATCCGGCGGCACGCCTCGCCCGCATCAGCGAGTCGGTCGAGCACACCAACCGGGTCTTCGGTGCGCTGAGCCACACCCAGTTCCAGCTGATGAGTGCGCTGGCGATCAGCCCGATCCTGCTCGAGCCGGTCCGCCGGTTCGTCGACGAGACTCCCCCACCGTTCAACGTGATGATCTCGTACATGCCGGGCCCGTCGAGGCCGCGATACTGGAACGGGGCCCGCCTCGACGCGGTGTATCCGGCGCCGACGGTCCTCGGGGGTCAGGCGCTCAGCATCACCCTCACCAGCCGGTCCGGTCAGCTCGACGTCGGCGTGGTGGGCGATCGGAACGCCGTCCCGCACCTGCAGCGGATCATCACGCACCTGGAGACGTCGCTCAGCGATCTCGAGCACGCGGTCGCCGCGTCCGGCACCTGACCCTTTAACCGGGCGGCTGCCGCAGCGACGTGCGGTTTTCCTCCCAGCACCGTGCGACGTGGTCGCCGACGAGGTCGTCGAAGGCGAGGCAGGCCGCGGCCCCCAGCAGGATGTCGTCGGCCACGTCGGGCCGGGCCGCGACCAGTCCGCCGGCGAGGTCGCGGCAGACGATCTGTTCGTGCACGGAGTCGGCCTCCACGTGCTCGTCGAAGAACAGGGTGGCCGCCTTCCCGAATCCGAGGCGGCGCAGTCCGGCGGCGTATTTCTTGCTCGGCAACGCGGACGTGGTCTCCACCGCGCACAGGTGTCCCACCAGGGCCCCGAGTCGGCTGCGGTGCAGGCCGAACAGGGACAGCGCGTTCAGCGACGCCAGCGTCACGGCGGGGACCGCGTCGATGTAGTGCGCGTAGTCGTCGGACAACCCGAGTTCACGCATGGTGGTGGCGAACAGCGCCGAATGCATCCGCTCGGGTCTGCCGCCGCCGTATTCGTCGGACTGCACCTCCACCAGCGCCGCCTTCGGCGCGCCCGCGAGTCGCGGAATGCCGAGTGTGTGCACGTCGGCCTCACGCAACTGGTTCAGGGAACGGTGGATCAGCAGTTCCCGGAACTGGGTGAGATCCGCCTCGTGGGCCATGTGACCGGACAGCCCGGGCGCCGTGCTGGGGGCGGTCATCGACCACAGTGCCGCCACCACGTCGTCGGCGCCGGTCGGCGCGTCGGCGACGTCACGGATCGCGGCGTCGAACGGAACCTCGAGCGCCGACCGGGCGGCGATCAAGTCGCTGTTCCACTCCCATTCGTCGCCGACACCGGTGATCCCCTGCAGGTGCAGTTCGTAGAGCGCGGTCAGGCAGATCTGCGCGTCCTCGTCGACGAGGAACGCCCGCGGGCTGTCGCGCGCGGACGAGGCGAGGGAGCGTGCCGCCGCCACGAACGGCTCGGCATCGGCGACGTCTGCGCGCAGAATGGAGAACAGGAGGTCGCTGACGGGCCCGCGCGGCTTCGGAAAGGGCATGGACGTTCCCGATTGCGCGACCGTGTCCGACATCGACGGAGAGTGCAAGGTAGTCATATGAACTCCATTCCCAGTGCCGGGGCCGACGAATCCGACGTCACGATCACGGTCTGCCCCGATGGTCCACTGCTGGTGCGCGGTGCCGCGCGGATCCTCGACCCCGAAGGTAACCCGCTCGGCACCGATCGGGCCACCGTGGCGCTGTGCCGGTGCGGGCGGACGAGCATCGCTCCCTTCTGCGACAGTTCGCACAAGAAGCGGCGCCGCCCGTAGGGCCGACCCGCATCAGTTCCGTTTCCGATTGTGCGCACGGCGGCGGGCAATCACGAACGTCACGACGCCGACAAGGATCACGATGGCGATGATTTCCATCCGTCCCGATTACCCACTCCGCGAACAAGCTACGCCGCGCTCCGGTTCGATACCCCGGTTGGACACCGAGAAGTGCAGTGGGACAAGCGGAAGCGCGGCCGCCGTGGCATCGGTGACGATCCTGCGCAGAAAAGCGCGCCCCCGCCGTTGACACAATGGGGTAACGTCGGAGTCCTGCACGGTTGAGCCCCCAGCCGCAATGGACGGGCACGGTTCACGCGCCTTATGTCGTGCCTGTCTCCTAACGTCGCTCGACCGTGAGGAAACGACATGAAATCTGTTCTCAGTGCGCTGCCGACACACTACGACCCTGCCGACGATTCGACGCTGTTCAGCTGGGCCGTCGAGCCCGAGCACGGGCGGCTCTCCGTCGTCAGTGCGCCCGGTGCCGGCGGGATCCTCGTGGTCCGGATATCCGGTGACATCGACGTCACCACGCTGCACACCTTCGGGAATCATCTCGACGAGGCGATCAGCGAACGACTTCCGTTCGTGCTCGACCTGACGGACGTGCAGTTCTTCTGCGCGTCTGCTCTGCCGGTACTCGGCACCATGGCCGCCCGCGCCCGCAGGCTCACCGTGCCGTGGGCGGTGACGGGAAACAACGCTCTCCGCAGGCCGTTGACCGCGATGAAGATGGCTGCACAGATCCCGTTCTGCGCCGACCTCGAGGACGCCTTCCTGCTGGTCGCCCAGGGAATTCACCAGGGTGGGCGCTCGGCGTGAAGAACACTGCTCCGCACGGCACGTCCGACTTCGTGGTGGTCGCCAACAGGCTGCCCGTGGACATGGAAACACTCGACGACGGGACGACTCGCTGGAAGCGGAGCCCCGGAGGCCTCGTCACAGCACTGGAGCCGATCCTTCACGACCGGGAACGCGGTTCCTGGGTGGGCTGGCCCGGTGTGCCCGACACGAAGGTCGAACCGATCGTCTCCGGCGGGATCGACCTGTACCCGGTGGAGCTGAGCTCGGACGAGGTCGCGCTGTACTATGAAGGATTCTCGAACGCGACGCTGTGGCCGCTGTACCACGACGTGCTGGTGGCACCGGTCTTCGACCGGGACTGGTGGCACTCGTACCTGGAGGTGAACCGCCACTTCGCCGAGGAGACCGCGCGCACCGCGGCCGAGGGCGCAACCGTGTGGGTGCAGGACTACCAGTTGCAGCTGGTTCCCCGCCTGCTGCGGGAGCTGCGCCCCGACCTGACCATCGGGTTCTTCCTCCACATCCCCTTCCCGCCCGTCGAACTATTCATGCAGTTGCCGTGGCGCAAGGAGATCGTGGAGGGGCTGCTCGGGGCCGACCTCATCGGCTTCCACCTCCCCGGCGGCGCCAACAATTTCCTGTTCCTGGCGCGCAGGCTTCTGGGACTCGACACCACCACCGCAGGCGTCGGCGTGCGCAGCGCACTCGGCAAGGTGACACTCGACGACCGGGTCGTGCAGGTCGGCGCGTTCCCCATTTCCGTCGACTCGCGGCAACTGGTCGAACAGGCCACCGATCCTGCCATCGTCGAACGGGCCGCCGAGATCCGCCGCGAGCTCGGGAACCCCCGCAAGATCCTCCTCGGAGTCGACCGACTCGACTACACGAAGGGCATCGACCTGCGCCTCTCGGCGCTCGGCGAACTCCTCGACGAGGGCCGCCTGGATCCGTCCGACACCGCGATGGTGCAGCTCGCCACCCCCAGCCGTGAACGCGTCGAGCACTACATGAAGATGCGCAGTTCCATCGAGGAGCAGGTCAGCCACATCAACGGTGATCACGGTCAGATCGGCCGGCCATTCGTGCACTACCTCTACCAGCCGGTCGATCGCAGCGAGCTGATCGCGCTGTTCCTGGCCGCCGACGTCATGCTGGTCACCCCCATGCGGGACGGGATGAACCTCGTCGCGAAGGAGTACGTCGCCTGTCGAGCGGATCTGGGTGGTGCGCTGGTGCTCAGCGAGTTTGCCGGTGCCGCCGCCGAACTCCGGGGCGCCTACCTGGTCAACCCACACGACCTCGACGGAGTGAAGAACACCATCATGGCCGCGCTCGACCCGGAGCGGGAGCAGGGACGGCGCCGCATGTCGCGACTGCACCGTCAGGTGCTCGACTACGACGTGCACCGCTGGGCGCAGTCCTTCCTCGGTTCGCTGTCCCCGGTCGCGGACTGATCGCACTGTCCGCCTCGGTTCATTCGGGAGTCGTCGTCACCGAGTCGACGATGCGGCGGGCCACCTCCGCCAACTTGACGTGCTCCTGCTGCGACTGCGCGACGAGGATCTCGAACGCCTGGTCCGCGGGCACGCCCCGCAGCGCCATCACGATTCCCTTGGCCTGCTCGATGACCGCTCGGGACTTCATCGCCCTCGTCAGGCCCGAAACCTCGTTCCTGGCCAACTCCACGCTGCGGGCGCTCCTCAGCAGGCCCTCGATCGCCGTCGTGTAGACGAGCAGCACCACCGCGTCGAGTTCGCTGAACCCGTGATCCCCCTGCCCGTAGATGTTGAGTGTGCCGGCGAGGGCCTCGTCGACGGCGAGCGGCGCGGACAGGAAGCTGCGCATGCCGGCCTGGTCGAGATTGTCCGCGACCGACGGCCATCGGGCCGCGGCCTCCCCCAGCCGGGCCTTGACGACCTTCCGCGTTCCGGCGACACCGAAGTAGTCGCCGTCGATGGCCTGGAAGTTCTGAATGTCGATCTCACGGACCGCCTCGTCCGTGTACGCGACGGTCACCACCCGTCCGTCGCGCAGCAGCGATATCCCGGCCATGTCGGCGTCGACGATCGCGTCCACCACCTGATCGCAGACCCGCTGAAGCAACAGGCTCATCTCCACCTGCGAACCGGAATTGCGATTGAACTCGTCCAACGCGGTTGCCAAGGAGCCCAACTGGGCAGCGATCGTCGCGCTGTCGAGATCAGGGGACATCGACGACTCAGGGCGCTCACCCGCAGTCTCGGTCATTCTCGGATACACCTCAAATTCCGGGTGTAACCGACAGGACACCCACTGAACGAACGCAGCAGTTGTCTCTACCGTCGAGAAGACTTTACTCGACCCGGGGACCGCCTTCGTCCACCGATCCCGTCCCGGACGGTGAGGGGGGAGATTCCCCGGTCAGCAAACTCAGCGCCGCCGCCGACGGCCGGAGGATGCTTCCGGCGCTCATCGACGAACCCCGGGTGAGACCGCGGTGGGAGGACACCGCATCCTCGAAGTTGCGGAGCCGTTCCTCCGCGGCCCGACAGGCGGCGACATGAGCGTCGCGAATTCGGCTCGGATCACGTCTGCCAGTGCGTCCACGACGCGGCCGCGCTCTCCCGGATCTCCGGGTCGAGAGGGTCGAACGGGGGTTGCGGTGCCAGCGCCAGCGAGGTGGCGCGCGCGCTCTTCCCCGTCCAGGCCACGGCGTCCAGGGCCTCGTCGAGACCAGCGCGTTCACCGCCCCCCCGGTGCCGGCGCCGAGCGCGATCGCCAGGTGCCGTGCGCCCGAGTCGCGGCAGCACCAACCGACACGGTTCGAACGCGGCGCCTCCGGGTATGCCGGGCACTATGAACACCCACGTGACCGCGACGCACCTGCAGACACTTCTCGATTCGCCACTGCCGGATCCCGCCCTGATCCTGCAGAGCGGCGCCCCCACCATCGTCGATTCGGGTGAGCTGGGCGACGAGCATCAGTCCCTGGTCATCGTGACCCGGGCCGAACTGCGCGAGCAACTCCCGCAAGACCGCGACTGCTCGCAGAGCGATCTGGAGTTCCACGCCGCGTCGCTCGAATCGACGGTCGCGGGTTTGGGTGGCTGACCCGGGGTGTTCAGCCGCCGCCCAGTTGCTCCCGCAGTCCGGAGAGGGTGCGCGCCAGAATCCGCGAGACCTGCATCTGTGAGACGCCCACGCGCTGGGCAATTTCCGTCTGGGTCATCGATCCGAAGAACCGCAACATCAGCACGCGGCGTTCGAGCGGCGGAAGTTTCTGCAGCGCCGGCCGCACGGCGGCGTGACTTTCCACGTTCGCGAGCTCCGGATCCTCCTCGCCGAGCGTCTCGGCGAGGGGAAGGTCGTCGGGATCATCACCCATGGCCGCATCCATCGACAGTGTTTGGTAGGCATTTTTTGCGAGCAGGCCCTCGGATACTTCGCGGACGTCGAGTTCGAGTTCGGCGGCGATCTCACTGGCCGAAGGTGACCGTCCCAGTTCCTGCGACAGCTCGTCGACGGCCTTGGTGATCAACGCGTGGAGTTCCTGCATGCGCCGGGGCACCCGCATCGACCAGCCGGTGTCGCGGAAATACCGGCGAACCTCGCCCATGATCGTGGGCACTGCGTAGGACACGAAGTCGAAGCCGCGGTCCGGATCGAAGCGGTCGACGGCCTTGACCAGCCCGAGCCGGGCGACCTGCAGCAGATCCTCGTGCGCCTCGCCGCGCCCGCCGAATCTTCGGGCGATGTGATCGGCGAGCGGAAGGCAGCGTGTGATGACTTCGTCGCGCAGCGCGGACGCCTCCCCGGACGACGCGTCCAGGGCTCGCAGGCGCGCCACCGTGGGCGCCACGTCCTTGTAGTCGTCTCTGCCGGGACGGTGCCGCTCGCTGCGTTCCGAAACCGGTGACACTAGATGGTGCCCCGGTATTTGACCAGTTCCACCGCCACGGTCCGTTCTACGGACCCGTTGCCGACGGGTCCCTCCGATACCGAAACCGCATTCATCAACGTCTCGAGCACGTGCCAGCCGAAGCTTTCCCGGTTGGGCACTCCACCTCGGGTGAGGGGTGCACTGATCGTCACGTGCAACCCCGTCTCGGTGACGGCGAACGAACACGTCAGTTCGGCACTTCCCGGCGCAGCCGCGATCAGCTCCGAACACACCTCGTCCACGGCAAGTTTGATATCGGCCACGTCGTCGAGCGTGAAGTCTCCCAGAACGGCGAGAGTCTCCGCGACGGCGCGCACCACAGGCAACTGTTCGAACTCCGCCGCCACACGAAGCTCCACGGGCACACCGGATCTCGTTTTCATTCGTCTAACCTCGTCGACCTCGGCCATCTGCACTCCACGTCTGTGTCGTCGGTTTCTGCGACTCCTCGGCAGCGTACCCAGCTGCCGCGACCCTCAACCCGCCGGCGAACGAAAGTGCGAGCGCGTGCCGAATGCGTCGAAACTTGCGGGTTCGACGAACTCGATTCGGTGGGCTCAGGCGATCCGGACGTCGCGCGCCTGGTTGCCGGTCTCGGTGCGGCAGACGGCGAAGCTGACGCGCTGCCCTTCCTCGAGAATGCGGTGGCCGTCGCCGGCGATTTCGGAGACGTGCACGAAGATGTCGTCGGATCCGTCGGCCGGGGCGAGGAAACCGAAACCCTGTTCGGCGTTGAACCATCGCACCGTGCCCGTGCGCAATGCCGTCGACTGCCGCGCAGGCAGCGTGTGCCCGGCACTCATCGTGCCGCCCTTCGATCGGCCAGGCCGTGGAGCGCAGCGCCGCCCCCCAGACTCGCAACGAGCAGAACCACAAGCAGAGTCACGTTGAGCATTGCTCCTCCTCGGCGTGCGCACGGTCGACCCTGTGGTCGAATCAGACCGAAAATAGTGCCTCTCTTGTGGGTACGGGGCGATTCGGGCGGAGCGTTTGCACAATCGAGATCTGCCGACCACAGCGCATCCGCGATCGACACCGCAGAAGATCTGATTTGCTCGACATAGATTTTGTAGTACGGTCGGGTTGTCGGAACTTCAGCGATCGAGTCAGGAACGTTGTTCGGCACGATCGCAGGTTGCGGCGAGGCGGGGTCCCGGCGATTCGAGACTTCTCTCCACGGGTACGCGGTGAGTCATCCGGCGCCTCGCCCCCCGACAACCGAGGGGGCACCCAATGCCTCGAAGTTCCGCCGGCAGGTAGTAGCGAAAGAGAGGACCGAGAATGTCGAAGTTCACCGTGCCAGGTCTTTCCGACGATCAGGGCGCGCGAGTCGCCGACATACTTCAGAAGCGGCTCAGCGCATACAACGATCTGCATCTGACGCTCAAGCACATTCACTGGAATGTCGTGGGTCCGAATTTCATCGGCGTGCACGAGATGATCGACCCGCAGGTCGAGCTGGTACGGGGCTACGCGGACGCCGTCGCCGAACGCATCGCCGCGCTGGGGAAATCGCCCGACGGAACCCCTGCCGCAATCGCCCGCGACCGCACGTGGGACGACTACTCGGTGAAGCGGGACACAGCGCAGGCGCACCTCGGTGCACTCGACCTCGTCTACAGCGGTGTCGTCGAAGACAACCGCAAGGCGATCTCCGAGACCGGCGACCTCGACCCGATCACCGAGGATCTGCTCATCGGGCAGACCGGTGAACTCGAGAAGTTCCAGTGGTTCGTACGCGCCCACCTCGAGAATTCCGGCGGCAGCCTGTCCAACGACGGCGCGCACTCCGAGAAGCAGGCAGCCGCGCAAGCGCGGTGAGTACCCACAATTCTTCCGCCCACAACCGAAAGGTGACGAACATGGCTGAGAACAACAGCGGTCCCGCAGAGGCCGTCAAGGGCGTCGTCGAAGACGTCAAGGGTAAAGCGAAGGAAGCCGCGGGTGCGGTGTCCGGTCAGGACGACCTCACCCGCGAGGGCAAGGCGCAGCAGGACAAGGCGGCGGCCCAGCGCGAGGCGGCCGCAAAGGAAGCCGAAGCCGAGAAGGCCCGAGGCAAGGCCGAAGCGCAGGAAGCACGCCAACGCGCCGAACAGTGAGACGGTGCGGGCCGGTTCACGACCGGCCCGCACCGAGCGTCTCTTCTCCGAGTGGAATCGGCAATCGCCGGTCACCACTCTCCCCCGAAAGGACTGATACGTGCTAGGACTGGGAATTCTGGGCTGGATCATCATCGGCGGCCTCGCCGGGTGGATCGGCAGCAAGATCATGAAGACCGACGCTCAGATGGGCATCATCCTCAACATCGTCGTCGGAATCGTCGGCGGCCTCCTGGGCGGCTTCATCCTCAGCCTCCTCGGTCGAGACGTCGAAGGCGGCGGTCTCTGGTTCAGCTTCTTCACCTGCCTCCTCGGCGCGGTGATACTCCTGTTCCTGGTCAAGCTCGTCACCGGGCGAAGCGCGGCCGGGCGACGCTAGTCCCCGTACTCCGGAACCGGGCCTGTCCATCTCACGATGGGCAGGCCCGGTTTTCGTCACGTATTCCACACGAAATCGTGCCCTCGAGGCCGTCAATGGGGTACTCGTGGGGGATGGACAGTCGAGGACCGGATCGGGACGATGCGAACTGGAACTTCCGCGCCAGGCACGAGACCGAGACTCAACGACTCGACCGGAACTGGAGCGGCCTTCTCCAGGAACTTCGCGTCGTGCAGACCGGTGTGCAACTCCTCACCGGGTTCCTGTTGACGTTGCCGTTCCAGGAACGTTTCGAGGACCTCTCGGACAGCGAGGTTGCCATCTATCTGGCAACGGTCGCTCTGTCGGTGACGTCCACCATGCTCCTGGTGGCCCCTGCCGGCCTGCACCGCCTACTCTTCCGCCGGCACGCTCTCCCCGATCTCGTCTCTGCGTCGCATCGCCTCGCGATCTGCGGCATCGCCACCCTCGGGCTGGCGCTGATCGGCGTGGTCGCGTTGATCTTCAGCTTCGTGATCTCAGCCGTCGCCGGAGCCGTCGCCGCCGCAGCGGCCCTCGCGATGTTCTGTGGACTCTGGGGCTTCGGCGCAATCCTGCAGTCGCGGCATCGGTGAGCCGGCCGGCGAGGCATTGTGTTTTGCCGGTAAGGCTTCCGGGTAGGCGGAGCGGAGACGAGAAAGGAGCACGGACATGACCGAAATCCATCGCGGCGATGCCCCGCGGGTCCAGCCACCCGGCGCTGCACACGATCTCGACGAGCTGTCGACGGTCCAACTCGTCGAACGACTCACCGATCAGGTCACGGGACTCGTACGGACCGAGATGACCCATGCCCTCACCGAAGTGAAAGACAAGGGAACGCGCTTCGGGATCGGAGCAGGAGTCTCCGGAGCGGGCGTGCTGGTCCTGCTGTACGGATTCGGGGCCCTCGTCGCCACCGCAATACTGGGACTGGCGACGGCACTCGACCCGTGGCTGGCCGCATTGATCGTGGCCGCCGTGCTGATCGTGGTGGGCAGTGTCGTGGCGGCGGTCGGAGCCCGCCGCGCCAAGAACGCGTTGCCGCCCGTACCCGAGCGGACGGCGAACAGCGTTCGCACCGACGTCGACACCGTCAAGGAAGGTCTTCGATGAGCGACCCACAGCCCCAACCGGAACCTTCGGTCGCCGAACAACGGGCCGCTCTCGCATCGACGGTGGATGCGCTGCACCGCAAAGTGGACGTGCCCGCCCGCGTGAAAGCCGGCGCGCGCCACGAACTCGACCGGGTCCGGCAGCAACCCCGTGGTGTCGCGGCCGCCGGACTCGTGAGCGCATTCGTCGTCGCCTACGTCGCCGTGCGACAACGCCGTCGGCACAGCCACTGAAGGAGAGCATGAACATGACCAAAGACACTCACGGAGAGACGGACGAGCCCAAGGGTGGCCGTCCCGGTCCCGCCGATCACGGCAAGGACGGCGGCATGGCGACGCGCGAGAACGCACCCGAGTTAGCGGAGGACTCCGCCGACGCCGAAACCGAGACCGACTGATGAAACTCAGATCACCGCTCGCGCACAGGAGGACTGTAGTGACGTATCAGCCGGACAACGGGCCCAGCCGGGAATTGAACTCCGAGCATCACCCGCAGGACGATGCGCACACCATGCGCAACCATGCCGGTGAGGCGATCACCGACGGCCGCAACTGGCCGGGATACATCCTGATCGCCGCCGGAATCGCCGTACTCGGGTTGACGCTGGTCGCGGCCGGCTACGGATTCGAGGGCTGGGCGCTGATCGGTGGAATCGCCTGCGTCCTCTGCCTCGTCATCGGCACGGGTCTCGTGCTCCTCGAACGGCGCCGCGTCAAGGCCCTCGAAGGCAGGGAACTGACCGATCAGGAAGGGCATTGACAGATCCGAAGGCCGACCTGCACCACTACCTCCAAGCCGCCCGCGACGCCCTGCTGTGGAAGCTTGACGGGCTGTCCGAATACGACATCCGCCGGCCGATGACCCCGACCGGCACGAATCTGCTGGGGTTGGTCAAACACCTGACGGGCGTCGAGATCGGCTACTTCGGCAAGACTTTCGGCCGATCCGTCGAATACCCACCGTGGGTGACCGACCACGCCGAAGACAACGTGGACATGTGGGCGACCCCCGGCGAGTCACGCGAATACATCGTCGGGCAGTACCGGACAGCGTGGGCGCACGCCGACATCGTCCGCGAACTCGTCGACGGCACGGTCGGCCTGCGCGCGGACAACACCAACCTGCCCGCAGAAGACCGGATGTGGTGGGAGACCTACCGGACCCGCCTCGAACGCGCCGCACGCGAAGCCGACCGGGGCTGATCGGGCGTCACCCGGCCGCCGGCTGAAGCGTCGTCGTGGTGACGACCGGCGTGGTGGTCGTCGGTGACTCCGATTCAGTGGTCGCGGTGGGTTCCGCCGCGGTGGTAGTCACCACGGATGCGTCCGATGTTCCGGCGACGGCCTGAGGCGCCGATGCCGACGTCGTGATTTCTGCGGCTACTTCCACCGCTGTCGTGGGTTCCGGTGACGTCGTCGTCGCGACCGTCGTCGTGGGTGTCGGCGAACTGCTGGTCGTCGTGGTCGTCGCACTGACCGGGTTGCCCGCCAACTGAGCCTTTTTCGCGCTGTCCGTGGTGGTGGGAACGACCTGAGCCGCTTCCGCTTCCGTCTCCTTCGTGGAGGCAGCGGCAAGTTTCGCGGTCGACGCTTCCGCCGCGGCCGCGCGCGACTCACCCTTCTCCGCCTCCTGCGCCAGGTGTGTCAACCAGGCTGCGGCGTACTGGGCAGAAGTCAGCGGTTTCCCGCTGCCGGCGTTCGCATCACGCCAGTAGTCGAAGTGATGGCCGGTTCCCTCCCCCAGCGTCTGCTGATACGGGTCGCTCATCGCCACCTGGATCGTGTTCTGGTTGTCCGCAATGAACCCGATGATCTCGTTCCGCACCTTCGCCGGCAGGTAGACCAGGTCGACCGCCTGATTCGACGAGATCGGACCAGCTGACGTGTCCGATTGCGCCGCACCGCTATCGGGCTTGTACGCCGGATCCGACACCTTGATCAAAACGTCGAGGAACGTCTCGTCGGACTGCATCCAATCGTCCTGCGACTGGATGTCCGCGAACGCGGCGAGGGCGATCTGCCCGAGCACCACCGCGAGATCCTGTCCCGTCGCGGGGGTCAGCCCATCCTTCTGCAACGAGTCGACGTTCAGCTGCCGTCCCACGTTGATCGCGAGCTGCAGTAGCGCAATGTTCTCGGGCGCGGAGCAGGTCAGGTCGCCTTCCGAGCAGAACGATGCCACCTTCCCGTCCAGGGCACCGAAGCTTCCCGACGTGCCGGGCAATGCTCCCCGCCCGGATGTGCCCGTCTGCCCCGACTGGTAGGCGAGGTCGAAGCCGTCGGGATTGCGGAATTCGTTCTCCGAACCGGGAAATGGCCCTCCCCCGAGGTTGCGGCCGGCATCCGCCAGGATGACGACGCCGACCACGGACGCAGGATCGAGAATGTCGTACGAGCCGTCCTGGCCGTCCTGGTTGCCGACCTCCATCGCAACCCGCCGTGCCACATCGGCGCCCTCGCTGTAGCCGACGATCGAGAACTTCGTGTCCGGGCACGACGCGTGAATCGACCGCATCACGGTTTCGGTGTTGTCGACGCCGGCGTTCACGGCGTCTTCGTACGAGTTCATGTTGGCCGGATACTCGATGTAGACCGCGGCATAGGACCCTCCGCCGACGGATTGCTGCGGCGCATTCACCACCTCGTCGATCCATGGACTGCTGTAGTCGCTGGAGTACGACGCGGGAAGCCGCGTGCCGTCGGGCGCCACGAGCAGCCGGGTCCCGTCGCGCGGGGTGTCGCCGCGGCCGGCGACGGCGATGCTGACCATGTCGTAGCACGCGTCCGAGGCCGCCGCGGTCAAGGCTGTCGACGTCGTGGCCGGTGAACCCGGGTTCGACCACGGTGTCGCGAGCAGCGCCGCCAGCCCCAACGCGCCGGGCGCGACCAGACTGCCTGCGATCCTTCGTCGATGCGCGACCTTGCGTGCTGAAACGCGACGTTCCATGGTCTACCCCATCCGTTCGTAGCCCGTGTCGAACACCCGAGTAGGTGTCAACGCGTTAACAGACAAGTCGCACATTGCAGCAACGGCGTTACACGTCCGTCTCGGAGGCGTCGTTCACGAGGCGCGGAGGTGTGTGATCAGAAGGGTCTCGACCTCCGACTCTCGCGCCGCGGCCGGGAGCGGCGGGGCCGCCGATCGGTAGTGGTGGCCTGTCGGAGTGCCCAGGTCGATGAAGTGGGTGCGCCCGGGCCGGTGTATCGGACGGGCAGCCCAGCCGGGCGCCTCTTTCGCGTAGTTGCAGGCCTCGCAGAGGCCGGACCCGTTGTCTGCCGTCGTGGCACCGGATTCTCGGTGTGAGCGGATGTGGTCGTGGTGCCGGATCGGCGCATCGCACCACGGGGTGCGGCAGGTGCGGTCCCGGAGGTCGATCAGTGCCGCGAGGCTCTTCGGGAACGTCCGCGACCGGGATTCCATCGCCGTCAACGCCCCCGACTGAGGGCAGGTGTAAATCCTTCGTAAGGTGGCCTCGATACCCGACCCCACCGCATCTGCCACCAGTTGCCGGGCAATCCCCGCCGGCACCGGCCCGAACCCCTGCAACTGCGCCGCCTCCTGCCCGCCGGCCAGCAAGGTCTCGTCCGAGAGCACCAGATTCACCGCCACCGGAACACCACCAGCAGCGGCCCGGCCGGTTCCGCGGTCGAACAACAGGTCCACCATCAGCTGATTGCGGGTCCGGCCGCCACTCTTGCCGGTCGCGATCAGGCTGTCGGCATCCCCACCCAGCGTGGCCTGCAGACACACCGCCTGCTCGACCGGCATCAGCACACTCAGATATGCCATCGAATCTGGGGCCGGCCGTGTCGTGACCCGACGCTCGGACACCGCCGTGCGATGCCGGGCTACAACCGCCGCGGCGTCGAGTTCGACCGCCAACGCCTTCGCGCGGGCGATCAGCCCGCGGTCGCCGACTCCGCCGAGAGTGGCCGGGTCCGAGCACAACCGGCGGTCCACGATGCCCCGATCCGTCGCCGACAGGCACGCCGTCTCCCGCACAAGCAGCGTGGCTCGCCATTCGTTCAGCCGGCCCAACCGCAACAGGGCCAGGGTGTGCGGCATCTCGTGCACCAACGCCTGCGCGAACCCGAGATGCCGACCGCCGCGGTTCGGGGATTCCCTGCGCGCCAACGCAATCTGCGAGGCAATGCCGCGGTCCCAGTCCGCCCGCGGCAACCCGGCAGCCTTGCGGTCCGCGCGAGTACGGGTGGCGACGTTGTCGGTGATCACCGCCTGCACCGCACACCCGACCGACTTCAACGCCTCGATCGCGTCGAGCAGATCGATGCCCAACCCCGCATCGCCACCCGCCTCGGCACATTGCAACCGCGCCGTGAATGCGCGCAATTCCTCGAGAAGTAATGCCCCCACAACCAACCTCCCCCAAGGTCGTTCGAATACATGTTCGAGCCTAGCTAGCTGCCGCACGCATGGCAATACCCGGGCAACGACTCCCCCACGTGCGATGCCGGCCCCCTCGGCCCCCTAGTGGTCGTTGCCGTTCTGGCAGAATTGATCGGACGTCGCGAGAATTGCGACGCCGGTTCACGCCGCGTTAGTGCACTTCGGGAGGCGAATAATGCCGAATGATCCTTCGGAGATGACGCGTACCGGAGGCGACGGACCCAGTGCCGTCTTCGCGAAGCTGGCCGAGATGGTCTACAACGGCGACGACTTCGCTCAGGTCTACCAGGCCATCTGCGATGCGGCTGCCACTTTGGTTCCCGGGTGTGCCCACGCCAGCCTCATGCTGAAGGAGAACGATCGTCACGTCACCGTGGCCGCTAGCGATGACATCGCAGCCCAGGTCGACGCGCTCGAACGAGCCGAGCAGGAAGGGCCCTGCCTCGATGCGATCGAGAACGACGCACCGCAGGTCGAGAGCGAGCTCGCCCGTTCGACGCAGTGGCCGCGCCTTGCCCGTCGGGCCATTGCCGAAACCCCGGTCCGGGGCGCTGCCGGCTTCCGGCTCATGATCCGCGGACGCAAGGTCGGCGCACTCAATCTGTTCTCGGACAACCCCGGAGAATTCACCGACAAATCGATCGATCAGGCGATCCTGATCACGGCGTTCGCGGCGGTGACGCTGACAGCGCTCCACGAACACCAGGAAGCGCAGACTCTGC
This sequence comes from Rhodococcus sp. IEGM 1305, assembly GCF_030058635.1. Lineage (NCBI taxonomy): Bacteria > Bacillati > Actinomycetota > Actinomycetes > Mycobacteriales > Nocardiaceae > Rhodococcus > Rhodococcus sp. IEGM 1305. The sequence continues at coordinate 168,657 of NZ_JASHKX010000008.1, read as the reverse complement.
GTGAGGGCCTGGCCAGCAACCGCGAGATCGGAAAAGCGATCGGACTGTTGATGGCCTTCCACGACATCTCCGAAGGTAGGGCGTTCGACCTGCTGCGCAAGACGTCGCAGGACATGAACATCAAGCTCACCGGCGTCGCACGGGAAGTCATCACGCATCACAATTCGAAGTTCGACTGACGCGCCCTCACCGTTCGACCACGTTGGCAATCGGTTGATGCCGATCTGGTGTAGACGTAATGTAGATCGCGCGTGGTTGAGAACACAGCCGCAGATTGTCCGGAGGCCGCAGCAGTGCGCGGTGGACAGATATTGTGTGCACTCCCACTGCGGTCTCGATGCCGCTGCGCTCCGTTCGGCCCACGGCGCACGGACTCCCATAGAGTGCACGCGATCGGAGGGTCATGAAGCTATTACACACGTCGTTCCGAGTCACTCCCCCCACCGCGCGGGCCACCGGCCACCGCACCCGGGAGATGCTCACCAGCGACCGTGGACTGGGGATCGCCGTCGAATTCGCGCCGGACGCCGACGCCACGGTGGGACGAATCTCCGGCGACATCGACGTGCTCGCCGCCCCTTCCTTCGCGCTTGCCCTCGCGCACCTGGCCGACGGGGGCTCCTCCTCACGCATCATCGTCGACATGACTGCAGTCGACTTCGTCGGAACCTCGGGATTGTCGATACTGTCCGAGTTTGCGGAATCGGCCAAGCGGCAGCACATTACCTGGGCGCTGGCGGGCAATAGAGCGGTGCTCCGGCCCATCGAGGCTATCGGTCTCGACGCGATGATCCCCACGTGCCGCACGGTTCGCGACGCCTTCGACAGAGTGGAGAAAATCGCACACAGCTGATCGGAGTCGACATGCCCGGGAAGCAGTCCACTCGTGGGCATCCGAAGGCACGCGGGGCGGAGACCGTGCGTGTGCTTCTCGACACGGCCGGTCCGACGTACGCGTCCGAGTCGCACGTGACTTTGAAGGACACCCCGACGCCTCTTTTCCAACTGCTGACGCTGTCTTTGCTGCTGAGCGCGCGGATCTCCTCGGAGATCGCCGTCGCGGCGGCCAGGGAACTGTTCCGAGCGGGTTTGCGCAGCCCACGCGCGATGCGCGCGGCGGACCGTCGCATGATCATCTCCGCACTCGGCAGGGCAGGTTACGTGCGCTATGACGAGAGCACGGCTACCCGTCTACACGCCGCCGCGGTTCGAGTCCACGACGAGTACGGCGGTGACCTGCGCCGGCTGGCCCGCGCCAGCGATCAGGAGACCTCCGCCGCGATTCGGTTACTGACGGAGTTCGACGGAATCGGCCCGGTGGGCGCCGATATCTTCCTCCGGGAAGTTCAGGACGTATGGACGTGGGTGCGCCCCTACTTCGACACGCGAGCTACCGAGTCTGCGCGTGAATTGGGGCTACCGGACGATCCCGCCGCACTGTCCGCCCTTGCCTCGGAGGACCGAGTCGCGGAATTGGCGGCCGCCCTGGTGCGGGTCTCTCTCAATCCGCGACTTCGTGAGGAAGTGCGCCGCGGCAATACGCGCTGAGAGCCGGCACTACTACTCCGCTCGGACTGCCTTCGACTCGCGCTCGTCGTCCTCGCGGAACATTGCTTCGATGCGGTTCTTGATCTCGACCGTGCTCATCGAGCCACGGGAGGGGGCGAAGCCGCGATTGCGAGCGGAGGTGGGCGTGGTGAAGGTGTTCATGTGACGTGCTTTCTGTCTTCTGCGCCGGCGAGTGCCGCGTAGTGGTCGAAGGGTGCGTCCGCGAGTCGGACGGTTAGATCAGGAGCGCGGCAAGTACTACGGCGGCCAGCACTGACACGGAGGTGGCGACTGCGACGAGGACGGATCCCGTCACGACGACGGCGGGCGCGGTTGCGGTTGCCGCCGAGACAGAGGCGATGTATACGGTCGGACGCAGCGTGTGGCGGTGTGGCGGCTCCTCGGCAGGGGGCGGCGACATCGTGCGCTGATCGTCCTGGTGCACCGTGGTGCGGGTCATGTGTTGGCGTACCCCGTGGTAGCAGGAGTGACGTGAGTCACACACTTACGAGTATGTTGTACATCACAACACGCCCCTCGCGCCAGTCGGTGCCATCTGCACCATGTGCGGGCCGGAGGGGATCATCGTCGAACGGTGGAGCAGTTGGCCGTCCGTCACGGAAAGCGACGATCGAAAAATTCCGTGCAGGGATGTCGAGAACCCGCGCGTCGCTTCGTCCCCGGAGTGAATACGGCCAGAATGGGCCGCACCGCACCAAGGAGAACATGATGGCCAAGTACCTGCTGCTCAAGCACTACCGTGGCGCGCCGGCATCGGTCAACGACGTGCCCATGGACCAGTGGACACCGGAGGAAATCTCCGCCCACGTGCAGTACATGAACGACTTCGCCGCTCGGCTCGAGAGCACCGGCGAGTTCGTCGACAGTCAGGCACTCTCCCCGGAGGGCACGTTCGTCCGCTACGACGGCGAGGGGCGACCACCGGTGACCGACGGCCCGTTCGCGGAGACCAAGGACCTGATCGCCGGCTGGATGGTGATCGACGTCGAGACCCACGAGCGGGCACTCGAACTGGCCGGCGAGCTGTCCGCGGCCCCGGGTGCGGATGGGAAACCGATCCACGAATGGCTCGAGGTGCGTCCGTTCCTGGCCGCGCACCCGACAGTCACGGAGTGACGCACGGTGGACGACGCCCTTCTGCGGACCCTCACCCCCACCGTGATCGGCGTCCTCGTTCGTCGCGGAGCAGACTTCGCGGCGGCCGAGGACGCCGTGCAGGACGCTCTGATCGAGGCCGTGCGTGCATGGCCGGACGACCCGCCGCGCGACCCCAAGGGCTGGCTGGTCACCGTGGCCTGGCGCAAGTTTCTCGACGCCACCCGCGCGGATTCCTCGCGGCGGCACCGCGAGGAACGTGTCGACGCCGAGCCCTCCCCCGGCCCGGGCGAGGCGGTGGACGACACACTCCAGCTGTACTTCCTGTGCGCGCACCCGTCGCTGACACCCGCTTCGGCCGTCGCGCTGACGCTGCGCGCGGTCAGCGGCCTGACCACGCGTCAGATCGCGCAGGCCTACCTCGTGCCCGAGTCGACGATGGCCCAGCGGATCAGCAGGGCCAAGCGGACCGTCTCGGACGTGCGGTTCAACCAGCCCGGTGACGTCGCGACGGTGTTGCGCGTGCTCTACCTGGTCTACAACGAGGGCTATGGCGGCAGTATCGATCTCGCCGCCGAGGCGATCCGGCTTACTCGCCAGCTGGCGGCCAAGACCAACCACGAGGAGGTCGCGGGCCTGCTCGCGCTCATGCTGCTCCACCACGCACGGCGCCCGGCGCGGACCCGCACCGACGGCAGCCTCGTGCCTCTTGCCGAGCAGGACCGCAGTCTGTGGGACACCCGCCTGATCGCCGAGGGCGTCGTCGTACTCCAGTCGGCCCTCGCCCGCGACCGACTGGGCGAGTTCCAGGCCCAGGCCGCCATTGCTGCGCTCCACGCCGACGCCCGGACGTCCACGGAGACCGACTGGGTGCAGATCGTCGAGTGGTACGACGAACTGGTGCGCCTCACCGACAGCCCGGTGGCCCGCCTCAACCGGGCCGTCGCCGTCGGCGAGGCAGATGGCCCGAGGGCGGGCCTGGCCGCCCTGTCGGGGCTCGACCCCGCTCTGCCCCGGCACTCCGCGGCCGCGGCGTACCTACACGAGCGTGACGGGGACCCGGCCACCGCAGCACGGCTCTACGCCGAAGCAGCCCGGTCGGCGCCCAACCTCCCCGAACGGGACCACCTCACGCGACAGGCCGCTCGGCTCAACGCACACCTCCGTAGTTGAGCAGCGACCACACCGTCTCCTATGCGCTGGTTATGTGGTGATCGGCTATGGAAAGGAACCGTGCTGGTTGTGGTGACGACGGTTGCTGCGAGCGTTGGCGACCCCGCGAGTTCGTTAAAATTCGGTGTTCCGTCACGGTCCGAGTCAAATATCGACGACGGAAGAAGATGAAGATGAAGGGCGCTGACGGTGGGTGCGCGATTCCTGTTCGCTGCCGACCGCTACTCGGCTGAATGCCAGGGCGAGTCGCTCCACTCCCCCTGGCATTCAGCCGGCCCCGGCAGCGTCCTCTCCCCTACTCCGGCGTCGGCCTGAGGCCCGTTGCGTCCAAGCTTTTCGAACAAGTTGTGAACTAGTCGAGAGGTGCAGACAGGGGTCCTACTACCCCGACGCCGCGGGGTGACCACCAAAATTCGGGTAATTGACGCGTTCCGTCCGAGTCAGAGTCATACGGTCGAATTTTTTGGGGACTTGATGCGGCGATTTCCGACGAGCCTGCAGGAGTCGCAGATGGTGGGAATGCCACGAGCTGGTCACGCGTCCTCCCCCACCCCCGGCACGGCCCTGCCGCCGAGTTCGCCACTCCCCCGCTGAACGCAAAATACACGCGTCAGAACCAGCCTTTACGCTTCGCCCAGACGAGCAGTGCCCCGGACATCGCGAGCATCACGAGCAGGATCGCGGCAACCGAGAGCCATTGCGTCCGTTCGTTCACGATCACATTCATGCCGATGATCGAGGACAGAGCAGTAATCGGCAGCGTGACGGCCGCGATGACGGCGAGTCGCTCGGCAGCGATGGTCATTTTGGTGTTCGTGCGCGCCTGGTAGAACTCGATCGTGCCCTGGAGGTAATCCTTCTGGCCCTTGGCCATCACGGTCAGATGCTGGAACTGGTCGACCGCGTCGAGCAGGAGATCCTGCCCCTTGCCGGCGCCGAACGCCTCGATGGTGACCATGCGGCCGTAGACCTCTCGGCTCAACGCGGCCATGGTGCCGACCGTGAGCAGACCGTGTCGGACTCGGAACATCTCGTCGAGAAAGGTTTCCGGATTGCCGAGGTGCCCGCCAGTGACCTGTTGCTCGAGCTTCCACACGTCCTTGGTCAGCTCGGCGGTGTACGCCCGCATCCGAGCCGTCAACGCGGCGAGCAACGCGAACGACAACTCGAACGCGGTGCCCGGCTGCAACTTCCCCGACTCCAGCCGGCCCAGCACCGCATTCGCCTCGACCATTGCGGTCGAGGGATCGATCGCCGGATTCACCGGACCGTGCACGGTGACCAGGTACCGGCCGCCGATGAACTGGTCCAGTTCGACGTAGTGCACGTGTCCGTGCGCTCCCGACTGCGGCGCGTGCAGAACCACGAAGAAGTGGTCCTCGTACCTGTGCACCTTCGGGACCTGATTGCGGTTCATCGAATCCCGCACGGCGAGAGGATGGAAGCCGAAAATCGTGGTCAAAGCGTCGTTCGCCTGGTCGTCCCAGGTCGGGACATCCACCCAGACCAATCCGTCGGGGCGGTCGAGCAACGCCCTCAGTTCCGTCACCGCACACGAACGCACACCGTCACGGGAGATGAAGCGGACGTCCATATCGGCCTCCTCGCCACGACGGACAGACCATCTCCTCTGTGATAGCACCCGCACGGCGGATGCGAGGAGAGAGGAGACTGAGGGCGTGGCTGACGACAAAATTGCGCTGGTTGTGGTGGATGCTGCGAACGTCGTCGGCTCGCGACCTGACGGTTGGTGGCGTGATCGTGCCGGTGCGGCTCGACGATTGCTCGCCAAGCTCGGCACCCTCGAACAGCGCCTGGACCAGCCCGTCGAGGTGGTGGTCGTCCTCGAGGGCGCGGCGAAGGCCGCGGTCACCGGTGAGACCAACCCGGAATTCGAGGGCCTGCACGTGGTATCGGCGGTCGGTTCGGGCGACGACGCGATCGTCGACGTGGTGGCCGCAGCCGCCGAGGAGGACGGCGACCGGCCGATCACCGTCGTCACCGCAGACCGAGAACTCCGCGACCGAGTCGAGGCACTCGGGGCCAGAACAATCGGTCCGCGCTGGCTCCTGGACCACATCGACTCCTGACGGTCTTACCACTCAGCGGCGGTGCGGCGACCGCTTTCCGTCGGGGGTGACCACGAGGTCGAGGATGCGGCCACGGACCTTCCTCCGCACCAACCCCCACCGCCCGTGATCGGCCAGGGCGGCACGAGCCGCGTTGTATCCACACATACCGTGGACACCGCCGCCCGGATGGGTGGCCGAGCTGGCCAGATACAGCCGGTCGATGGACGTGTAGGGCCCGGACGAACCCGGGGTCGGGCGGAAGACGAGCTGCTGGTACAGCTGGGCGGTGCCGCCGTTGACGGCGCCGCCGTGCAGGTTCGCATTGCTCGCCTCGAGGTCACTTGGACGCTGCACATTGCGCCCCACCACGCGCTCGGCAAATCCCGGCGCGTGCGATTCGAGCATCGCGTCCACTCGGTGCCCCAGCAACTCGGCCGATTCGTCGTCCGTGATTCCCCGCGGCAGATGCGTGTAGGCCCAGGCGCTTTCGGTTCCCTCGGGCGAGCGGCTGGGGTCGGACGTCGTCATCTGACCGAACAGCAGGAACGGGTGGGTCGGGATCACCCCTGTGGTCAGGTCGGCCATCCACCGGACCAGTCCGTTGTCGTCGGCGCCCAGATGCACGGTTCCGGCGGATTCGAGGCTCCGCGACCGCCACGGAATCTTGCGGTCCAGAGCGTAGTTCACCTTGACGACGGGGGTATCCCATTCGAACTTCTCGAGGTCTGCACGGACGCCCGCATGGACAGCGGAGGAATCCAGCAGCCGTCCGTAGAGTGCGGGCGCGGAGACATCGGCGAGCACCGCGCGCCTGACCAGATAGCGGTCGCCGCCCGCGGTCCGAACCTCTGTCGCCACTCCCCCGGTTGCCTCGATCGACGTCACCTCCTCGCCGCACCGAATTTCCGCGCCGTTCCGTCTCGCTCGTTCCGCCATCGCGGCGGAGAGGGCGCCGGCCCCACCGACCGGGACGACGTACCCGTCGTCCTGCGCGAGCATGGTCAGGAGATATCCCATGACTCCGCTCCCCGGTGCGTCGACCGGGGTGTCGGCGTGCATTGCGTTGCCCAGCAACAACACCCGGGCCGATTCTCCGTCGAACAGCTCGTGCGTCATCCGGCGTGCGGGCAGCATGAGGAAACGCAGGAGCCGGAGAGCTTCCGCGGTGCCGAGCTGCGACAACAGTCGCCGTGGTCCCCGTACAGGCGGAAACGGGCTGAACAGGGTGTCGAGGAACGGTTCCTTCACGTCCTTCCACTGCTCGAAGAGACGGAGCCACGCCTGTCCGTCCCCCGGTTGCCTGCGCTCGAGGTCGGCCGCGGTGTCTGCCGCATCCCGGTGGATCAGCGGGGCGTCGTCGTCGTGCGGGTGCCTGGGGTGCCCGACCGCGGCGGGCGCCTGGCTCCATCGCAGACCGACACCTTCGAGGTCGAGGTGCCGGATCGCCGGTGAGACCGCTGCCAGGGGATAGAACGCACTGAACAGGTCGGTGCGGAAACCCGGGAAGAGTTCGGCCGACCTGACGGCGCCACCCGGCTCGGGTTGTTGTTCGAGGAGGACGACGTCCCAGCCGGCCTCCGCCAGGGTGGCCGTTGCGGCGAGACCGTTGGGTCCGGCCCCGATGACGACAGCGTCGACAGTCCGCACTGTCACGGCGTCAGGGTTTCGTGTTTCGCTCGGCGAGGAACGAGAGCCGGCGTAGACACTCCAGATTTCGCGGGAGGACCGCGAGGTCTTGCGCCGTCTGCGGAACCCACTTCAACGGAACGGAGGCTGCGGCCTCGGACATCCGGAGGTGGCAGCCGGATCCACGCGGCTCGAGTCGCAGTCGCACGACAGCTTTCGTAGGCGTCACCTGGGCGAGCAGCCGAAGTTCACGGTCCTCTTCGGCGAAGAGGACCTCGGTGGAGTCGTCGATCAACGCGGGCCAGGCGCCGACGGAATGGTGCAGACGGCTCCCGACGGCGGGCCATTCGGCGGAGACGGCACGCATGCGTGACGCTCCGACCACCCAGGACGGGTACAGCCACCCGTTGGCGAGAACGGACCACACGTCCGAAGCCGACGCCGACGTGTCGTGTTGTGCCTCGATGACGACCACTCCCTCGAATGAGTACTTGACGGACTCTCCGCGCTTACCCACGTTCATCGCATCGAAAACTGTGGTTTGCTCGAGCCTATGTCTGAGGAATCCGCGTCCACCACCCGAGCAGCGCTGTTCGACGTCGACGGCACCCTGGTCGACTCCAATTACCTGCACGTCCGAGCGTGGCAGCGGGCGTTCCGGGAGGTCGGGCACGATGTGGACGCGTGGCGGGTGCATCGTGCGATCGGACTGGATTCTTCGCTTCTCCTGCAATCGCTTCTCGGTGACGATGCGGACGAGCTCGGGGACCGCGCGAAGGATCTCCACACGACGTATTACCTCGGCGCGCGGGACAGCATGCGGCCGCTGTCCGGGGCACGGGAACTGATCCGGGAATTGCACGGGCGCGGTGTGCAGGTCGTCCTTGCCACCTCCGCCCCGGAGGAGGAGCTGGATGTGCTGCGGGAGATCTTGTCGGTCGACTCGTACATCGCTCACACCACGTCGTCCGAGGACGTCGATCATGCCAAGCCGGATCCTGGGGTGGTCCGTGCGGCGATGGACCGAGCGTCCTCGTCGCCCGACACTGCGGTGATGGTGGGCGACGCTGTGTGGGACGGCAAGGCGGCGTCCCGGGCCGGTGTCTCGTTCGTCGGTCTCCTCAGCGGGGGTATTTCCCGCGCCGAGTTGACGGAGGCCGGCGCGGCGGCGGTGTTCGAGGACGCACAGGACCTACTGGACAACCTCGAGTCCAGTCCGCTGGCGAAGCTGCTGGTGTCCTAGGCTCCGCGCGACGACCACGCCTGCGCGATCTCGGGATACGCGTCGGCGATCTCGTCGACACGCTCGTCGGTCGCGGTGTCTATCTCGGCTCGGTGGCGCTGCGCTGTGACCAACGGACCCTCCGATCCCCCGGATTCGGAACCACCGGCAGGCGCGTCCGCCTCCCATTCGTGGATCACCTCGTCGAGGCGCAGTGCGACGAATTGCTTCTTGCTCTCAGCCATCATCTGTTCCTTTCGTTGCGTTCGCAGGCGGCGTGCTTTCAGTGCTGCGCTCCTACGCCCTCCCCGGCCGCGAACCGCGATTCCGAATCGGTGACCAGTCCGATCGACACAAGTGGGCGGGGGAAGAGCAGATCGGTGAGGTAGGCGAGAGCGACCGCCCAGCGATTGGCCGCGTTCGGCATGGCGTACAGGTGGTAGGCGCGCGTGACCACCTTCGCGAGGAACCCCGACAGCTGGATGCCGAGAGGATTCGCGACGGCGAACCCCGGGCCGAGATCCACGACGAGACCCATGTCGCGGTGGCTGTACGGTTTCGGGTCGCCGACGCCCAGGCTGGCCGCGACGTTGCTGGCCAGGGCCTGCCCTTGCCGGACGGCGTGCTGGGCGGTGGGTGGGGTGATCGACCCGCTGTTCTTCGGATCGGGAACAGCTGCGGCGTCGCCGCCCGCGAACACGTCGGGATGCCCCTCCACCGAGAGGTCGGGGCGCACCGTCAACCTTCCCTTCTCGGTGGGTAATCCGAGCGTGTCGATGAGGGGGCTGGCGGTCACTCCCGTCACCCAGGCGACGGTGCGGGTGGGGATCACGGTGCCGTCGTCGAGCGTGACGTGTTCGGGTCCGAGTTCCGTGAGGGTGGTTTCCAGTCGCACGTCGATGCCGCGGGAGCGCAGCACATCCAGTACCTTGCCGCCCAGCTTCTCCCCCACCTCCGGCATCACCTTGTCGGCGGCGTCGAGCAGCAGGAACCGGATCTTCGCGGGGTCGAGGTTTCGCCGCGCGGCCGCTTCGTCGGCGAGGGCGCGCAGTTGGGCGGTGAGTTCCGTGCCCGCGTAGGAGGCACCCACTACGACGACCGTCCGGCGGGCGTCGGCGACCGAAGGATCGGTGTCCCGCTCGGCGAGTTCGATCTGGGTGAGGAGCTGGTCGCGGAAGTACAGCGCCTCGGCCGGCGTCTTGAGTCCCCTGGCGTGCTCGGCGAGACCGGGAATGTCGAACAGGCGCGTCACCGACCCGGGGGTGAGCACCACCCGGTCCCAGGCCACGTCCTCGACGCCCTGCTCGCAGTCGGTCACGTGCACGGTGCGGGCCTCGAAGTCGACGGAATCGACGTTGCCCTTCACCAGTTCGACGTTCGGCAGCGCCTCGGACAGCGGGACGGTGACGAACCGTGCGTCCAGGATTCCGCCCGCCACCTCGGGCAGGAGCGGTGTGTAGAGCATGTAGTCGTGCGCCGAGATCATGGTGATGCGGCTATCGGTCCCCCGGAGGCGCCGCGTGAGAGCGCGTGCGCATTCGAATCCGGCGAAGCCGCTTCCCACCACGACGATGCGAGTTGGCTCTCCAGCTGATTCGTGGGTCATACAGAACACTGTCCCCAACCTGGCGTCGAACCAAACAATCTCCGGCGGCGCGGCATCGCGGTGTGAGGACGGCGATTCCGGGTACTCGCCGTACGAGAGTGATCGACGTGATCGAATGTGAAGGGCGGGAACATGAGTGCTGTGTCGAAGGCAATGTACAAACCGTTGGCGCTGGCCGCGAGTGTCGCCGGCGGAATCGCGGCCAGTGCGGCCTTCGGTCAGGTGTGGAAGCGCGTCGCCGGCGAATCCGAGGCTCCCGACCCCAAGGATCTCACACGCAGCACCCGCGAGGTGCTGATCGCGGCGGCCGTGCAGGGCACCGTATTCGGCCTGGTCAAGGCGGCGGTAGACCGTGCAGGCGCGCAGGGATACCGGAAGCTCGCCCACGCCGACCCCCGGTAGATCGAGGCAGTTGTCACGGAACACCCCTAGGCTGAGCCGATGCGTACTCGTTTCGCGGAAAACCTCGACAGCCTGTCCGGCGATCTCGCCTCCATGTGCCGGCTGTCCGTTACCGCGATGTCGGAGGCGAGCGACGCACTGCTGCAGGCAGACCTCGAGCTCGCCGAGCACGTCATCGATGTGAGCGGCGAACTCGACGATGCCGCGGCGCACTGGGAGAAGCGGGCCTTCGCACTGCTGGCGCTGCAGGCGCCGGTCGCGCACGACCTCCGGTTCATGGTCGGCGGCCTCCACATCTCCGCGGATCTGCACCGCATGGGCGGACTCGCGGTGCACATCGCGAAGATCGCCCGCCGACGGCATCCCGACCACGTCGTTCCTGACGAGGTCCTGGACGTGTTCACCGAGATGGGCGCCGTCGCCGTCGCGCAGGCGAAGGAGACGGAGCAGGTTCTGCAACACCGCGATCCCGAACGCGCACGCGGATTGCTGACGGCGGACGAGGCGATGGACGAACTCCATCGGAGCCTGTTCACGATCACCCAGGCCGAGGACTGGCCGCACGGTGTCCAGTCGGCCGTCGACATCACCCTGCTCGGCCGCTTCTACGAGCGGTTCTGCGACCACACGGTCGAGATCGGCAGGCGCGTCATCTTCCTCGAGACGGGCAGCCTGCCCGAACAGTGAGCGCGGCGCCCGGTCAGCTCAACCCTTCCGCCGCGGCCACCGAGGGCACCGGACCTCGGGTGTAGACGTCGAGGTGGAAGTCCGCGTCCTGGTACGCCCCGGCACGGTGGAGGCCGTCCGTCGCGGCGACCGTCTCGTGCACCGCGCGGCCGGTCTGCGGGTACTCGGGTACCGGATGCTGCCAGTGGACCGCCACGAGAGTGCCACCGACTTCCAGGGCGTCGACGGCACGTCCCAGCGTGGTGGCGAGGTCGGCGGGCGTCAGGTAGTACAGCACCTCACTGAGCACGACGAGGTCGAAGGCGCCGGGCGGCCACGGGTCGAGCAGCGATGCGAGGCCGAGTTCCACCCGGTCGGCCACTCCTTCGCGCCGCAGACGGTCCCGTGCGCTCTCCAGGGCGCGCGGAACCACGTCCGTTGCGACGACCCGGTCGCAGCGCCGCGCCAGGTGCGCCGTGAGCACGCCGATAGAGCACCCCGGTTCGAACGCCCGTCGATAGTGCGGACGGGGCAGGGCCGCGAGAGTGAGCGCGTACTTGCGGCGCTCGTACCACCGTTCGTCGAAGCCCCACGGGTCCGCCGAGTCCGCGTACATCGTCTCGAAGTAGCCGGGATCCATCGCGCTCACCACAGCACCCATTCCGTTGTACGCATCAGTCTCGCGAGCACCCACGGCGGGAGGATCGCGGCGTCCCGCGGGTCCTCGGACAGCGGGAGGATCTGGGTCCGGAATTCGTCGACGGCACGGCGTTTGCGTGCCAGGATCTCGGCGGCCGGGGTCAGGACGCGTATCCGGTTCCAGGGCACCGCCGGATCGGCAGGCCGGGCCCAGTGCCACATCCAGACCGGATACTCGATCAGTCGGTGCCCGGTGATCGAGCAAGCTGCTGCCGCAGCTCGCCCAGTGGCTTCGTGATCGGGGTGGCCGTCCCCTCGCCAGGTCGCGAGCACCCACACCCTCTCCCCTTCACCGGAGGTCGCGGTGAGCACGTCCACGAGGCCGGTGGTGAGTGCGTGCTCGTGTGCGCTCACCCCGCCGTCCGGTATTCCGAGTCGCAGTGGTTCCCCGACACCCAACAGTGCTGTCGCCTGGTTCGATTCGGCGATCCGGGCGGCGGCCAGGGCGTTGGGCGACAGCGTCGGCGAGTCCGGGTGGGACGCCGCACCGTCCGTCACCGCCACCACCACGACGGGTATGCCGGCGGCCGCGGCGGCGGCCATCAGCGCGCCCACGCCGAGTACCTCGTCGTCGGGATGTGGTGCGACGACGACCAACCGGTCGCATTCCGCGAGTGGTACCGGCAGGAAGCGGGTGGACTCCAGCCACGGCTGCCATTCGTCCTCCGGTGTGCCGCGCGCGGCCACGGGGATCTCCCGGAACCTGGTGCCGTTGTCCACTGTCAGTCCTCCCCCGCGACGAGTGCGCCGAGTGTCGCGAGATCGCGTTCGGCGTGGGATTGCCGGATGTAGACGAGGAGGTCCGCGACGTTGCGGGCATGGTCGGCGTCGGTCGCGAGCGGCGCGGCGCCCAGCGCTCGGCCGACGCGGTCGATCACCTCGCTCGCGGTCCGTTCGATCAGCGCCCGCACCCGGAACGCGCGCACCTGGGCGGATTTCCGGTCGAGGGGGCTCGCGTCCACCTCCCCGGCCGCCGATTCGAGTGCCCATCGTGCCGCGCTGACGGCGACGTCGATCGCGCCGAGGTGCGCGAGCTGGTGACTGTCCGCGCGGCCACTCCGGGCCCGCACCCGCAGCGGTTCCGCGACGGCGAGTGCGCCCCCGAACCAGCACGCCGCCACCCCGATGCCGCCGTGCCAGAACCCGGGACGATCCAGGTACTCGTCGGGCGCGCCCACCGGTCGCGCGGGAACACCGTCGAACGTCACCGACTCGGTGTCGGTCGCCGCCATGCCCGGATTCCGCCAGCCTCCGCGTCCCGCCGTGACCCCCGGTTCCCGCAGATCGACGGCGAACAGACGGGGTTGCCCGTCGACTCGTGCCGTGACCAGGGCATGCGTGCACATCGACGCCCCGGAGCACCATGCCTTGGTCCCCCGCAGGCGCCACCCGGTGACGTCGCGGGACGCGTGTAGGACGGGGTGTGGTGGCTCGCTGGCCCACACGCCCCAGAATTCGTTCCGGCCGGCGCGGGTGCCGTCGACTTCGGCGAGGATCGCGTCCGCGTCGGCGTGTGCCTCGAGGAGCCGGCCGACCGAGAGGTCGTGGCGGCACCATTGCGTCAGCCGTGCCCACCGGGCTGCGGTCGAGCCTCCGCCGGGCAGCGGCAGTTCCGCGTCCCCCGCACCGATGATCGCCCGCACTGCGGCGTCGGTGGGGCTGCTGTCGTGGGTGACGTCGGCGCTCATCGGTCCTGCAGTCCTTCGAGGTACGTGGCGAAACCCTGCGGCGCGCGGGCGTCGACTCGCGCCGATGTCTCCACCGGGGCATCGATACTCCACACCACGTTCGCTCCCCGCTCGACCATCCGCTGCACCAGATCCACGTCCTCGTGCGCGGGCAGTGCGGCAAACCCTCCCGCCGCCCGATACAGGTCCGCGGAGAATCCGAGGGATGCGCCGTGCACGTGCCCGTGGGCGGCGCCGGACCGGTAGGCGCTGCCGTACCGCGACCGGACGTGGTCGGGCCACCCCGACCAGTCGGTGACCGCCACCGTGCCCGCCACCAACTGAGCCCCACGACTCGCGTGTTGCAGGTGGGACGACAGCCAGTGCGCGGGGACGCGCGAGTCGGCGTCCGTCGTGGCGAACCACTCGTGCGGGCGCGGGGCGACCGACTCGAAACCCGCACGCCGGGCCGCTCCGACGTTCCGCGCACCCAGGACCACGACGTCGACACCCGCCCTGCGGACGACGGCTTCACTGCCGTCGGTGCACCCGTCGAGCACCACCACTGTCGTGACCGGCACGGACACCGCCTGCGCGGCGGTATGCAGGCCCTCCAGGCAGCCGGGCAGCAACGCTTCCTCGTCGTGGGCGGGCACGACCACCGTGATGTGCTCGACGCGCATGACGTCCCTTCCTGATCACTCACTGTTTCCGGGTTCAGCAAGTACCCAGTCCGTCGTCAGGGGAACCACAACCGTTCGGCGTTGACGACGGCAACCTGGTGCGCGACCGGGACGGGTAGCGCACCCAGCAACGTACGGATTTGACGTCCCCGGGTCTTCACCGTCTCCGCCCTGCCCACGGTGTCCGTGCCGACGACGAATCGGTCGCGATGCCGGGTGATCACCTCCACCCAGTCGGCGGCGACGTCGGAGCCGTCGACGATTCGATCCAGCAGCACCCACGACAGTTCGACGGTCAAGTTCGGGTGCCGACCCAGTAGTTCGCGGACCAGGCCCAACTGACCGCTGGGGTCGACGCGGCGCGACACGCCCGCGTGGCACCAGACGACGGAGGTCGACCGATGCCGTTCGAGGGCTCGCTCGAGTGCGCCGATGTATTCGTGCCTGCCCGGCATTCCGGTCGAGGCGGAGTCGTGATGGAGCGAGATCGGCACCTCCTTCTCGGCGCAGAACGCGAGAACCTCGTCCATCGCCACGTGGTCGGGAGAGGGCACCTCGCCGAGCGTGAGATTCGTGAGGTCGTCGTGACGGAACATGACCTCACCGACACCGGCCCAGCGATCGGTGCGATTCCACACGAATTCGACATGCTCGACCGCGAGGCGGTCGGTGGGATCGAAACCACAGACGAGCGGCGCCACCGTCAACCGGCCGTCGGATTCGAGTTCGGGTAGCAGGTCGAGGACGATGGCGTCGGTCAGCGAGTGGTAATGACACGGCGCATTGTCGTCGAGGTAGTAGTCCGGCCGCACCGGCTCGGCCGTCGACCACTTCTTCTTCAGCGGGAGACCGAACACCACGGCGCGCTGCGCACCGGCGTCGACCAGGGTGTCGCGTAATTCGTGCACGGCGGCGGGATGTTGCAGGAAGTCCACCAGATGCACGTGCGTGTCGATCCACTGAGCAGAGGCCATGTGGTCCGATATACCAGCAATTCCCCGCGGGAGCCGACTCTGATTCGGGATCTGCCACCGCGGGTAACCTCCCGCCATGAATGTCGCGGACAGCCCCCGCTACCGGAAGATCACCCTCACCGTGGACGGTGAGGAACGGACACTCGAAGTCGACACCCGCACGACGCTGCTCGACGCGCTTCGCGATCACCTCGGGGTGACCGCGCCCAAGAAGGGCTGCGACCACGGCCAGTGCGGCTCGTGCACCGTCCTCCTCGACGGCAGACGGGTCACGCCCTGCCTCACGTTCGCGATCGCCCACGACGGGGACCGCGTCGTCACCGCGCACGGACTGGCCGACGGAGAGGTGCTGCATTCCGTTCAGCAGGCGTTCGTCGAGCAGGACGGACTGCAGTGTGGTTATTGCACGCCCGGTCAGATCTGTTCGGCGATCGGGATGTTCGACGAGTTCCTGGCCCTGCACCCGAGCGCCGTCACCGAGAACCTGACCGCTCCGCCCGAACTCACCGACGACGAGATACGGGAGCGGATGAACGGAAACCTCTGCCGGTGCGGCGCGTACCCGAACATCCTCGCGGCGATCAGGCAGGCGGCGGAGGCGTGATTCCCTTCGATTACGAACGGGCCACCGACGTCGACAGTGCCGTCGCCACGGTCACGGGTGACCCGCGGGCGTCGTTCCTCGCCGGCGGCACCAACCTCGTCGACCACATGAAGCTCGGGGTGGCGCACCCGCATCTCCTCGTCGATGTGAGCCGTCTTCCCCTCGACGACGTCGCCGAACTCCCGGACGGCGGGCTCCGTATCGGGGCGGCCGTCCGCAACAGCGATCTCGCCGCGCACGACGTCGTCCGCGCCCGGTACCCGATGCTGTCGCGCGCACTCCTCTCCGGTGCGTCGGGCCAGCTGCGCAACGTCGCGACCACGGCGGGAAATCTGCTTCAGCGGACTCGCTGCGTGTACTTCCAGGACGTCTCGACGCCGTGTAACAAGCGGGAGCCCGGCACCGGGTGTTCCGCGATCGGCGGTTACGTCCGCTACCACGCCATTCTCGGCGCGTCGGAGCACTGCGTCGCGGTGCACCCGTCCGACATGGCCGTCGCGATGACGGCGCTCGACGGTGTCGTGGTGGTGCGCAGTGCCGACGGTGACCGGCGAATCCCGCTGAGCGAGTTCTACCGGCTTCCCGGGGACCGGCCCGACCGCGACACCGTCCTCGCGCACGGTGATCTCGTGACGGCCGTGGAGCTGCCCCCGCCGCCTGCCGGGAACCGGTCCGCGTACCGGAAGGTGCGTGACCGTGCCTCGTTCGCGTTCGCGGTGGTGTCGGTGGCCGCCGAGCTGACGATCGGGGACACGTCGATCACGTCGGCGCGGGTCGCGCTCGGCGGGGTCGCGCACCGACCCTGGCGTGCCACGCTCGCCGAGGAGGTCCTCGTCGGGTCGCCGCCCACGGAGGCCACGTTCGCCGAGGCCGCCGCAGCGGAACTCGCCGCGGCACAACCGCTTCCGGGAAACGAATTCAAGGTCGCGCTGACCCGCCGGGTGCTCGCGTCGGTACTTCGTTCACTCGCCGAGGAGGCGCGCCGATGACCCTCGTCGATCCGAAGGTGATCGGGACCTCCGCCGAACGGCTGGACGCCCACGACAAGGTGACCGGCACGGCGTTGTACGCGTTCGAGTACCCGGTGGAGGAGCCGACGTATCTGCATCCGATCCTGTCGACGATCGGACGCGGCCGGATCACGGCGATGCACACGGCCGACGCGGAAGCCCTGGACGGGGTGCTCGCGGTCCTGACGGTGTTCGATGCGCCCCGCCTCGCAGACACCTCGGACGGGGAACTCGCGATCCTGCAGGACCCCGAGGTCCACTTCCGCGGCCAATTCGTGGGTGCGGTGGTCGCGGAGACACCCGAGGTCGCCCGGCACGGCGCGAGCCTCGTGCGTGTCGACTACGACGTGGAATCCCACGACACCGACTTCCATTCCGGCCGGGACGACCTGTACGCCCCCGAAGACGTGAACGCGGGGTTCCCAACCGACACCGAGGACGGCGACGTCGACGCGGCACTCGCCGCCGCCGCGGTCACGGTCGATCAGGTGTACTCCACCGCGATGGAACACAACAATCCGATGGAACCGCACGCCGCCATCGCCCGATGGACCCCGGGCGGCAGCGGACCGGTTCTGACGCTGCACGATTCGACGCAGGGCGTCCACTCCGTGCGGCAGACGCTGGCACCGCTGTTCGGACTCGAAGTCGAGCAGATGCGGGTGATCGCCCCGTACGTCGGCGGCGGCTTCGGCTCCAAGGGACTGCCGCACGCGCACGACGTACTCGTGGTGCTGGCGGCGCAGCGGGTGGACGGCCGGCCGGTGAAGTTCGCGCTCACCCGGCAGCAGATGTTCGCCCTCTCCGCGTATCGCACCCCGACGGTGCAGCACATCCGGCTCGGGGCGGATGCGGACGGACGGCTGACCGCGCTCTCCCACGAGGCGATCGTGCAGTCCGCGAAGATCAAGGAATTCGCCGAACAGGCGGCAGTCCCGTCGCGGCTGATGTACTCCGCGGGCACCCGGTACACCACCCACCGTCTCGCGTCCCTCGACGTGCCCGCCCCCTCCTGGATGCGTGCGCCCGGCGAGACCCCGGGCATGTTCGCGGCCGAGGTGGCGATGGACGAACTGGCCGAGGCCTGCGGACTCGACCCGATCGAACTGCGGATCCGCAACGAACCCGACGTCGACCCGAGTACGGGCCACCCCTGGTCGGGTCGGCGCCTCACCGACTGCCTGCGGGAGGGCGCCCGGCGTTTCGGGTGGGCGGACCGCGACGCGACGGCGCGGGCCCGGTCGGACTCCGAGTGGCAGGTGGGGATGGGCGTCGCGTCCGCAACGTATCCCGCCAACACGTCACCGGGATCGGTTGCCCGGATCGTGTACGAATCCGACGGCACGTACACCGTGCAGATCGGGTCGGTCGACATCGGCACCGGCGCATGGACCGCGCTCACGCAGATCGCCGCCGACGCGCTGGGCTGTCCCCTCGACGCGATCGTCCTGCAGATCGGCGACACGAATCTTCCGTCGGCGACCGTCGCAGGCGGCTCCACGGGTACCAGTTCCTGGGGCAGTGCGATCGTCGCGGCGGCCCGGGCGTTCCGGGACCAGCACGGCACGTCCCCCGCCCCGGGCGCGGCGACGAGTGCGGGGACGCCCGACAACCCCGACGCCGACAAGTTCGCGCTCCACTCGTTCGGTGCCCACTTCGTGGAGGCGCACGTCCACCGGGACACCTGCGAGATCCGCGTCGAACGCATGCTCGGGGTGTTCGCGATCGGCCGGGTGATCAACACCCGCACGGTTCGGTCGCAACTCCTCGGCGGGATGACGATGGGGATCTCGATGGCGCTGCACGAGAGCAGTGTGAACGACCCCCGGTTCGGTCACGTCGTGACCCAGGACCTTGCCTCCTATCACGTCAGCACGCACGCCGACATCAGGTACCTCGACGCGGTGTGCCTCGACGACGTCGACGAGCACGCCAATCCGATGGGATCGAAGGGCGCCGGTGAGATCGGCATCGTCGGGGCAGCGGCCGCGGTGGCGAACGCTGTTCGTCACGCCACCGGGGTGCGGGTTCGGAAGGTGCCGATCCACCTGGACGACCTGCTGCCCGGGTGATCGACCGGTGCTACTGCACGCCCCACGCCTGCGCGAGGGAGGTGCGCAGGTGACTTTTCATCGCGCGGATCTTCTGGACATCGGTGGACTTCGGTGCGAGTCCTTCGAGCACGAGTTCCATGAAGCGTCGGCGGCTGACACCGAATCGCTCCAGCAGTTCCGCCGCGCTGGCACCACCGAACGGTGCCCACTGGATCGCGAAGCTGATCATCCACCGGGCATCCGAGCTCACCGAGTGCATCTGCGCGAGCAGATCGCATCGGCGAAGCGCCAGGCGCAGCCAATCGGTGCCGAACGCTTCCTCCGGTTCCTCTGTGATCTGTGTCGTCATGCCGCTCACCGCTGACCGGCGGAGCGGACCGCGAACACCGGCAACTGTTCCGCCGTCGACGCGGGACGGAACTCGACGCGAACCGGACAGTCGGACGGTGCCGGGACGTCGCCGTCGATCCAGGTGTACACCCATGGTCCCTCGTCGAGTTCGACGATCGCGATCGTGCACGGGACGAGGCCACGGTTGGTCTCGTTCACCTCGCGGTGGACCACCTTCGAGGACACGATCGATCCGACGCCGCACGACGGGACCCGCTCGAGGTTCGAACCCTGACACGCGGAGCAGGTGGCCATCAACGGCGCGAGCAGGGTCGTGCAGTTGAGGCAGCGCTGGATCATCAGTTCGCATTTCTGGGCAAGACCCTGCCAGCGGGTCATGCCGTCCGTGGTCACGCCGTCACCCCCGTGAATTCCTGCCCCACCACCTCGTCTGCCATTCGGCTTCCCCCGATCCACACAAGACACCGGTCGGTGTGCGCCCGACGGAGGATCGGGGGCCGTGGAAGTTGGGGGTCGGGCTTTCGGTGCGTTCGGGGATCAGTGGACATCGGGGGCCTCGGTCTCGAGCCGGATTGGGGGGACGCGTACGAGCATCCCGTCCGCGGCGGCGAAGTACAGCGGCTGAACGACCCGGGGACATACCTATTTCGTCCCGTGCGGGTGCCCGGTCAGGGGTGCGGGTCCTGTGCGTGTTCGACGATCCACGCCGCGATCTGGGTGCGCGAATTGAAACCCAGTTTCGCGAGAATGTGCTCGACATGCCCCTGCGCCGTGCGCTGGGAGATCACCAACCGGGCGGCGATCGCCTTGTTGGTGAGCCCGTCGGCGACCAGTTCCGCGACCTGCCATTCTCGTCGGGTCAGGTGCGTCGCCCCGTTCGACGCCGACACCGCCTCCGGTCGCTGCTCGTCGAGCGCATAGGCGACCGCATCGTCGAACGACGTGTGCATGCCGTGGTCGAAGGCGGCGTCGAATGCGCGGTCCCCGATCACGGCGCGTGCCTGCTGCTCGCATTCGGCGTGGTGGACGAGCAGGTTCGGGTAGACGGTGCTCGGGTTGCCCACGGTCTGCGCGACGGCCTCCGCGGCGCCCATCAGTTCGGCGGCCTGCTGGGCCCGGCCGGAGCCGACGGCGACCCAGGCGAGCACCTCGAGTGCCCCGCACGCGCTGATCCGGTCGTCGACCAGGTGGGACAGCCGCAGCCCCTGCTTCACGTAGTCGTCGGCGAGGGCGAGGTGTCCGCGCTGCCACGCCGCCATTCCCGCCGCCCACAGCGACCAGCCCCGGTACACGGACTCGCCGTGCGCCTCGGTGAGCGCGAAGATCTCGGATCCGCACATCTTCGCCACCGCCCCGTCGCCCTGCATGCCGCTGACCAGTGCCACCCCGAGCAGTCCCCACGTCAGTTGGAGCAGGTTGCCCTTGTCGCGGAACTCGGCGAGTGCCTCCTCGAAGCAGGCCCGTGCGCGGGGGAGGTCCCCGGCGAACATGGCGCAGCACCCGGCGGCGTGGACCACCAGGGCACGCATCAGCATGTCACCGTTCCGCTCGGCGAGGACGACCCCCTCGTCGACCAGCGCTTTCGCGGCCTCGCGGTCGCCGTGCATGCCCGCGAGCACACTGTCGACGTACAGCGCCTCGATCCGTTCCCGGCTCGCGCCACCCGGGTGCCGTCCCAGCAGCTGTCCGAGCCAGCGGCGACCCTCACGGAGCAGTCCGCGGGCGCGCCAGTACGGGTACAGTGCGGCGGCGATCCGCAGCCCCGTCTCGGCCTCCCCCGGCTCGGTCAGGCAGAAATGGAGAGCCGCCCGCACGTTCAGCGTCTCCGCGTCGAGCCGGCCGATCCACATCGCCTGCCGGGGACCGATCCACTCGGCCTCGCACTGCACCACCAACTGCTCGTACCAGTCGCGGTGCCGCCGCCGCAGCGACACGTACTCCCCGGTCTCCTGCAATTTCTCGCGGCCGTAGTCGCGCACCGTCTCGAGCAGGTGGTATCGCACCGCCGGCCCCGACTCCTCGCGGATCAGGATCGACTTGTCTATCAACGACGCCACCACGTCGAGGACGTTCTCCACCGGCAGGTCCCCGGCGCAGATTCCCTCCACGGCGTCCAGTTCGAAGCCGCCGGCGAACACCGACAGTCTCGCCCACAGCTCGCGTTCCTCCTCGGTGCACAGCTCGTGGCTCCAGTCGACGCACAGCCGCAGGGTCTGCTGCCGGCTCGGCGCGCCCCGCGATCCGACCGTCAGCAACCGGTAGCGGTCGGTCAGTCGCTGCAGGATCTGTTCCGCCGACATCACCCGCAGCCGCACCGCCGCCAGCTCGATCGCCAACGGCAACCCGTCCAGCTGGCGGCAGATCCGGGCCACCGCCACATGGTTGTCCTCGGTGAGTTCGAACTCCGGCACCGCCGTGGCCGCCCGCTCGACGAACAACGTCACCGCCTCGTACTGCGGCAGGCCCTGCAGTGACGAGCGTTCGGGTTCGGGCACCGTCAACGGCGGCACCCGCAGTACCGCCTCGCCGCCGATGGCCAGCGGTTCGCGGCTCGTCGCGAGGATCCGCAACTCCGGGCAGCTCCGCAACAACGTCTCCGACAACGCGGCGGCCGCGGCGACCACGTGCTCGCAGTTGTCGAGCACCAGCAGCAGTTGCCGGGTGGCGAGGTACTCGGTCAGCAGCACCTCCGGGTCCCCGGAGCGCTGCTCGCGCAGTCGCAGTGCCGCCGACACGGCGTCGACGAGTGTCGTGTCGTCGTCCAGCTCTCCCAGTTCGACCAGCCACACGCCGTCCTCGAATGCGCGACTCGCATCGGCAGCCACCCGCAACGCCAGCCGGGTTTTCCCGACCCCGCCGATCCCGGCGAGCGTCACCAGTCGTGACACGGACAGCAGACGTCGCGCCTCGGTCACCTCACGGCGACGGCCGACGAAACTCGTCAGTTCGTGGGGCAGATTTCCCACTGTGCCCTTCACTGCCGCCGGCATCACACCGTCACTCTCGACTCGCAGCCCCCTGCGCACACGGTACTCCCGGTGCGCGGCGGCAACGACGCTTTCGGCTGCGGGTCCGCGAGTTTCGGGTCACCGCGTCCAGCGGGTGGGCGCCCAGCGGCCGGTGTAGGACCGGATGCGGTTGGCGCGGCGGGCAGGCCGCCGCGTGCCGGCCTCGGTCAGGCTGTGCGGGATCATGGCGATCCGGGTGCCGTCGACCACGTAGGCGGCCCCGGTGACGAACATTGCGCCCGGCGCGGTCAGGTACGACGCGACGGCGGCGACTTCCCGGTCGTCGGGGCCGGGCGACGCGAAGTCCGGTTCGACCGCGGGCACCACGACCGAATTGACCGTGATCGAGTATCGCGCCAATTCGGCGGCGAGCAGACCGGTGAGTCCGCCGAGACCGGACGACGACGGGACGATGTTGACGATCCGGCCGCCCCCGCCACTTGCGATCATGTAACGGACGGCGCGCTGCATGCACTCGACGGCCGTACTGCCGGGGCAGCTGACGAGAACGCCGATTCCGCCCAGCTCACGGGCGAACTCGTCGACGGCGGCCGCGGAGTCGGGCAGGTCGGCCAGGTCCATGCGCTGCACGGCCGCATTCACCGATCTGGACCGGACGTCGGCGGCGGTGGCTTCGGCGCTGTCCCGGTCCGCGGCGTAGGCGAGGCCGATGTGGAACCCGTCGTCCGCGAGCGCCAGTGCGACCGCTCGGCCCATCGGCGAGTCCGATCCCGTCACGACTGCGGTGCGTGTGCTGGGGTGCATGGATTCGGAATACCCCCTGGCAGATCTGCTCAAACGCTCAACTTTCGGACTGCGTACGGGCAGAACATAATCCGACGACGAGCCGCACACGCGACCCGTCGCGGATCAACGCCCACCGTCAGCAGTTGGACGGCGCCGGATCGCCGCGGAACCGGGCATCGAGGTAGTCCAGGGCGGTCGGAAGGCCCAGCACGGCGGTGGTCAGGTGGTCGGGACTCGGGAACAGATCGGACTGCACCGTGACGCCGGCGGCGCAGTATCGCGCGACGGTCGCCTCGATCGAGTCGACCGGAATGAGTACGTCTGTCGGGCTGTGCCATTCGAAGATCGGCGCGGTCGGAACCCCCGGATACAGCTCGACACTGTTCTCGTTCAGCACCTCCCAGGCCTGCGGGCTGCTCATGAGGTCGGTGGTCCTGGCGACCTCCGTCGCGCTGCGCCCTGCGCCTGCCGCGAGGATGCCGTTGGTGCACGCGTTGACCATCTCGTCGCGCATCGCCAGGCCGCGATCGTTGAGTTGCTCGCTGATCGGAAGGCGGTCCGGGTACTCACGCTCGAGTCCGAGTGCCGCCGCCATCGCGAGGCCGAACGCCGGGTGCGGTTGCATGCCGAGGCCGTTGGCCATCTTGCCGATGTTCATGGGCACACCGCCCTCGGCGACACCGACGATGTTCAGTTCCGGCGCGTACGTGGGGGCGAGCGCCGCAGCCCACGCCGACGCCATGCCGCCACCGGAGTACCCGGCCAGCGCGACCGGGCTCTCCGCCACGGCGAGTTCGGGCACCCGCTGAACCGCGCGGATGCCGTCCAGGGTAATGGTTCCGCCGAGTCGTGCGGCACCGTACGCACTGTTCGGGCCGAGGTGGTCGGGAAGCGCGACCGTCCAGCCGCGTTGCAGTGCGAGGTTCAGTGCCGGCGCCTCCTTGATCTGGAGGTCGGGATCGTTCGAATACAGGGTCCGCGACGGCGCGCACCGCGGTCCGAGCGCGTTGATGATGTGCTGATACGACAGCAGCGGCCCGTTCACCGCCCGGGTGCGGGGAACCAGCACGGTGGTGACCGACGAGATCGGGTGGTCCTCCGAGTTGGTGGTGCGGTACTTCACCTGCCAGACGTCGGTGTCGGGGAAGGCGAGCAACGGCGGCATCGGCCGGACCACGAGCGGCTCGCCGACCGCCGTATCCGCCAGACCCTGCGGCTGCAGGTAGAAGGGATCGGGGTCGGATGCGGGATAGATCGGCACAGCAGCCGCGACTCCGACGTTCGCGACGGTGGCGCAGGCGACGAATGCGGCACACAGTGCACCCGCGGTGAGGCTCGAGATACGTGAGCGCTTCATGCCGCCTCCTAGTTTGCGTAGATCGATTGTTACCGAGTTCGCAGGAGATATCGGTATTCGGGCCCGCCCGTTACGCCACTGCAATGGAGGGCGGGCCCGACGCAACGAAATCGGGTCAATGCGCGCTCAGATAATCCTCGAGGACCGGCCCCACCACGGCCAGGACCTCGGGTTCGATCATCTGATTGTGCTCGCACTCGATCTTCACTTCCCGGATGCCTCCGGTGACGGAACTCCGCCACTCGTCCGGCGAATGCTGTTCCGTCGACGCCGATCCGGCGGCCGTGAAGAACAGCAGATCCCCGTCGAACACCTGCGGGCGGAAGTTGTTCATGATCCGCGAGGAGTTCGTGAATCCGGCGCTGATCCGCTCCAGGTGCTTCGGGGTCAGTCCCGTCTTCTGCCCGAACGCGTCGTCCAGCAACTCGACTGCCCGCTCGTAGGTGAGTTCCTCCTCGGAGACGGACTCGAGGTCCAGCCCGAGGCCGTGGAGCAACTCGGACACGGTGAGGCTCTCCGGACCCTGGTCGGTCCCGTCGGTCACGTAGCTGTCCATGACGGCCAGCGTGTCGACCGCCTCCCCTTCCCGCCGCAGTTCGACGGCCATCGCGTGGGCGATGACGCCGCCGAGCGACCAGCCCAGCAGGTGGTAGGGCCCGTGCGCCTGGACCTTGCGCATCTCCAGCACGTACTGGTGCGCCAGCTGCTCGATCGACTCGAAGCTCGGGCCACCGCTGATGATCGGCAACTGCAGGCCGAACGCCGGCCGGTCCTGCGAGAGGTGCTGCAGGAGACCCGCGTAACCCCACGACAGCCCGATCCCGGGATGGATGCAGAACAGGGGCGGCTTGTCCCCTGTCGGCCGCAGCGGGATGACCACGCCGAGCGCCTCGTCGACCGGCGACCCGGCCGCGTTCTCGGTGTCGACGCGCAGTGCCAGACCGGCGGGGGTCGGGTCCAGGAACATGGATTGCAACGGGATCTGCCGTCCGAGGCGTTCCTGCAGCACCGTGATCACCCGGGTGGCGACGATCGAGTTGCCGCCGAGGTCGAAGAAGCTGTCGGCGGTGCCGACCCGGTCCACGCCCAGCACCTCGGCGAACGCCTCGACGATGATGTGCTCGGTCGCCGTCGTCGGGGCCCGGAAGGCCGCTCCGGTGGTGCCGAACTCGGGTGCGGGCAGCGCCTTGCGGTCGAGTTTGCCGACCGGGGTCATCGGGATCTGATCGAGGACGACCACCGCGGACGGGACCATGTGCGCGGGCAGGCGGTCGGCTGCGTGGGTACGCAACTCCGCCGGCTCGAGATCGTGTCCCTCGGCCGCCCGCACGTACGACGCGAGGAGCGTGTCGCCGGACGGTCCGGTGTGACCGATGGTGGCCGCGAACGCGACCGCGGGGTGGCGGGCGAGGACGGCGTCGATCTCACCGAGTTCGATGCGGAAGCCGCGGACCTTCACCTGGAAGTCGGTGCGGCCGATGTACTCGATGGTGTGGTCGCCGCGCCAGCGCACCACGTCGCCGGTGCGGTACATCCGGCGACCGGGCTCGCCGAACGGGCAGGCGACGAACCGCTCCGACGTCAGCGCCGACCGGTTGTGGTACCCGCGTGCCAGTCCGGGGCCGGTGATGTAGAGCTCGCCGGGCACACCGACCGGGACCGGCTGCAGGCGCTCGTCGAGGACCAGCGAACCGAATCCCAGCGCGGGGGCGCCGATGTTCACGACGCCACCCGGACGCATCGGGGCGCTGACGCTCGCCTGGATGGTCGTCTCCGTGGGCCCGTAGCCGTTGTGCATGTTGCGGTGCTTACCCCAGATCTCCACCAGCTCCGGCGGGCAGGCCTCACCGGCCACCGCGAGGACACGGAGCGATTCGAGTCCCACGTCCTCGATGGACGACAGCGCGGTGGGCGTGATGAACGCGTGTGTCACCGCGTTGCGCCGGAACAGGTCCGCCAGCTCCGTGCCACCGAAGACGGTGGGCGGCACGATCACGACCCGGGCCGACGCGCCGAACGCCATCATCAGCTCGAAGATCGACGCGTCGAAGCTCGGGGACGCCAGATGCGAGACCCGCGACTCGTGCGTGACCTGGAACCGTTCGTGCTCCTCCGCGGTGAGGTTGGCCATGCCGCGGTGAGTGACGATGACACCCTTCGGCTTACCGGTCGATCCCGACGTGTAGATCAGGTACGCCGGGTGGGCCAGATGGAGCGGGCGTGTGCGGTCAGCGTCGGTGACCGGCGCCGAGGAGACGGCCGCGACCTGCTCGGCGAAGGACTCGTCGTCGAGCACCAGCCACGACACGGTGTCCGGCAGGTTGTCGCGACGGCCGGCGACGGTCAGGCCGACGGACGCCCGGCAGTCGGTCAGCATGTAGTCGATGCGGTCCCGCGGGTAGGTCGGGTCGACGGGCACGAACGCCGCACCCGACTTCGCGACCGACCAGATCGACACGACTTCCTCGATCGATCGCGGCATTCCGATGGCCACGAACGTCTCCGGCCCGACTCCCTGGGCGCACAGCACCCGCGCCAGCCGGTTGGACCATTCGTCGAGTTCGCGGTAGGTGACCTGCCGGTCCTCGAAGGACAACGCCACCGAATCGGGGTCGAGTGCCGCGGCGGCCGTGAGCAGGTCGGGCCACACCTCGGGGCGCACGTCGGGCTTGCCGCGCGCCGGGACCATCTCCTCGATCTCCGCCTCGTCGAGCAGCGGGAGGGTGCCGATCGGCCGGTCCGGGTCGGCGGTGACGGCCGCGAGGATCCGGACGAACCGGTCCGCGATCGAGCGTGCGGTCCCGCGGTCGAACAGGGAGACGGCGAAGTCGAGTCCGCCGGCGACACCCGCTGGCGCGCCGTCCTGATCGAACTGCTCGGCGAGGATCACCTCGAGGTCTTCCTTCACCACCTTGGTTTCGAGGTCCACGTTCTCGACCCGCAGATCCGGCAGTTCCAGCGTCGGGTTCTCGTTGTTCTGGAACTCGAGGGCCACCTGGAACAGGGGCGAGTACGACGTGGACCGGGTCGGGTTGAGCTCCTCGACGAGGCGCTCGAACGGCAGATCCGAGTGCTGGAACGCGGCCAGGTCCGTTTCCCGGATCCGCTGCACCAGTTCGGTGAACGTCGACGCCGGGTCGATCCGGTTCCGCAGGACCAGGGTGTTGACGAACATGCCGACCATGTCGTCGAGTGCGGCTTCACCGCGCCCGGCGACGGGGGTGCCGATGACGACGTCGTCGGTGCTGCCGAGCCTCGACAGCAGAACCGCCAGCGCGGCGTGGACGGCCATGAACATGGTGGCGTTGTTGACCCGGGCCAGTGCCGTGAGCCGCTGATGGAGGTCGGCGTCGATCGCGAACTCGACCCGATCACCCTCGAACGTCTGCTGGATCGGGCGCGGCCGGTCGGTCGGCAACTGGATGACGTCCGGCACCCCGGCCAGCGTCTCCGACCAGAACCGCAACTGCTGGTTGATCATCGATTCGGGATCGTTCTCCGAGCCGAGTCCGGCATGCTGCCACAGCGTGTAGTCGGCGTACTGGACGTGCAGCGGATCCCACTGCGGGCCGTCGCCGCCGAGCCGTGACGTGTACGCCACCATGACGTCGCGGGCGAGCGGCGCCAGGGAGAATCCGTCCGCGCTGATGTGGTGCACCACGATCGTCAGCACGTGATGGTCGGGCGCAATCCGGAACAGGGCCGCGCGGACCGGCACGTCGGTGCTGACGTCGAACCCACGGGACACCAGATCCATGATGTGCCGCGGCAAGTCCTCCGCCGCCACCGCGACGGTGTCGACGCCCGGTTGCGCATCGGCGGCGGGCAGGATCCGCTGGGTCGGTTCGTTGTCGACCGTCGGGAAGACGGTGCGCAGCGTCTCGTGCCGTTCGAGGACGTCGGCCATCGCCAGCCGCAGGGCGTCCTCGTCCAGGGTTCCGGTCAGCCGGACGGCCAACGGAATGTTGTAGGCCGGTGAGGACGTGTCGAATTGGTTGAGGAACCACATCCGCTTCTGTGCCAGCGACAGCGGAATCCGGTCGGGCCGTTCGACCGGCGCGAGGGCCGGGCGGGCGCCGCCGCTCACACTGTCGGCGACGCGTGCGGCCAGCGACCGGACGTCGGGGGCCTCGAACAGGGCACGCACACCGATGTCGGTGTCGAGGGCATCCCGCAACCGCGCCGTGACACGGGTGGCGACCAGCGAGTTTCCGCCGAGATCGAAGAAGTTGTCGTCGATACCGATCCGTTCGACACCGAGGACATCGGCGAAGATGTCCACGATCTTGCGTTCGAGGTCGTTGGTCGGCGGCTGGAACTCGGTGGTGGTGACGTGGAACTCGGGGGCGGGCAGCGCCGACCGGTCCAGTTTGCCCACCGGGGTCAACGGGATCTCGTCCAGGAACATGACGCTCGTCGGCACCATGTGCGCGGGGAGCCGGGTCGACAGGTGCGCGGTGAGTTCGGCCGGATCGACGCCGCCGGCCGTGTTGGGCAGCAGGTAGGTCACCAGCACCGTGTCACCGGACGGGCCGGGAACACCGAGGGTCGCGGCGAAGCTGACCCCGGGGAACGTGGCGATCTCGTTGTCGATCTCGCCGAGTTCGATGCGGAAACCGCGGATCTTCACCTGGAAGTCGCTGCGGCCCACGTACTCGACGGTGTGGTCGGCGCGCCACCGGACGATGTCGCCGGTGCGGTACATCCGCTCCCCCGCCTCCCCGAACGGGTTGGCGACGAACCGCTGGCTGCTCAGTTCCGGGCGCCGGTGGTAGCCGCGGGCGAGACCGGCACCGGTGATGTACAGCTCGCCGGGCACCCCGACGGGCACCGGCTGGAGACGTGAATCCAGCACGAGCTCACCGACTCCGCGGATCGGGCCGCCGAGGGTGATGGGGTCGCCCACCGTCAT
Organism: Rhodococcus sp. IEGM 1305; assembly: GCF_030058635.1. Lineage (NCBI taxonomy): Bacteria > Bacillati > Actinomycetota > Actinomycetes > Mycobacteriales > Nocardiaceae > Rhodococcus > Rhodococcus sp. IEGM 1305. The sequence goes on along the minus strand of NZ_JASHKX010000008.1, from coordinate 139,160 downwards.
CGGGTCACTGATGTTCGCCATCACCGTGGTCTCGGTGGGTCCGTACGCGTTGGACAGTTGCCGGCCGGGCGCCCAGCGGGTCACCAGTTCCGGCGGGCACGCCTCGCCGCCGAACACGACGTGCTGGAATTCGTCGAGCCCCGTCGGGTCGACCGTGGACAGCGCCGCGGTGGTGACGAACGCGTGGGTGACGTGTTCGGACCTGATCAGTTCGGCCAGTTCCGCTCCGCCGTACACCGTCGGCGGGGCGATCACCATCGTGGCGCCGACCCCGAAGGCCTGCAGGTACTCGAACACCGACCCGTCGAAGCTGGGCGTCGAGAAGTGCAGGGTGCGGGACGTCTGCGCGGCGGCGAAACGCTGCCGCTGGTCCTCGGCGAAGTTGTCGAGGCCCTCGTGGGTGACCACGACGCCCTTCGGCTTCCCCGTCGAACCGGAGGTGTAGACGATGTAGGCGGCGTTGTCGAGGCTTATCGGCGACCGCCGATCCGAATCGGCCACCGGCAGAGCCGGTTTCGACTGGCAGGCCTTTTCGAATTTGGGCGAGTCGAGCTGCAGCCACGGCACCGAGTCGGGCAGCGCCTTCTCGTACGCGGCCATGGTCAATCCGATGGTGGCACCCGAATCGGTGAGCATGTGCTCGATGCGGTCCATCGGGTAGTTCGGGTCGACGGGGACGAATGCGGCACCCGTCTTGGCCACCGCCCACACGGCGAGGACCGACTCGATCGATCGGGGAATGCCGAGCGCCACGAACGTCTCCGGGCCGGCGCCGCGGGAGATGAGCACCCGCGCGAGCTGGTTGGAGCGTTCGTTGAGCTCCCGGTAGGACACGTTGCGGCCCTCGAACGTCAGCGCCGTGCGGTTCGGATCCAGGGCGGCCGCGTCCTCGAAGATCTGCGGCAGCGTCCGGACGGAGAACCCGGGACGGCCGCGCACCGGCGCGAACTCGGCGAGTTCGGCCTCGGTGAGCAGTTGCATGTGGGCGAGCGGAATCTCGGGTCGGTCGGCGAGGGCGTCGAGCACCCGCTGCAGCCGGTCCGCGATCTCGTCGACCGCGCTTTCCTCGAAGACCTCGGGGAGGTATTCGAACTTGAAGTTCAGCCGCGCGTCCCCGGAGGCGACGACGGCGAGCGGGTAGTGCGCGGAGTCTTTGCCGTCGATGCCGGTGACGAACATCCCGGCGATGTCGGTCTGCTCCGTCAGCCCCGCCTCGTCGACCGGGTACGACTCGAACACGGTCAGCGTGTCGAAGGCACCGCCGCCGCCGACCGCCGACTGGATGTCGGTCAGACCCAGGTAGTGGTGATCGAGCAGTGCGGCCTGTTCGCTCTGCACACGTTCGAGCAGCTCGCCCAGCGACTCCCACGGGTCGAGGGTCACCCGCACCGGCAGGGTGTTGATGAACAGACCCACCATCGATTCGATGCCCGCGATCTGCGGCGGCCGGCCCGAGACCGTACCGCCGAACACCACGTCGGAGCGGCCGATCAAGCCGCCCAGCACGATTCCCCACGCCGTCTGGACGACGGTGTTGAGGGTGAGCCCGCGTTCCCGGCTCAGGTCCCGCAACCGGGTGGTCTGCTCCACCGACAGTGTGAAGGCGGTCTCCTCCGCGACGACGGAGTGCGCCTCACCCCGCTCCAGCGGGGCAAGGAGGGTCGGCCCCTCGACCCCGTCGAGCGCGGTGCGCCAGGCGTCGAGGGAGTCCGTGGTGTCGTGGCGCTTCATCCACGACAGGTAGTCGCGGTAGGAGTGGACCCGGGGCAGCAGGCTGCCGTCGGCGTCCAACGCGTACAGCGTCAGCAGGTCGCGGATGACCAGCGGAGTCGACCAGCCGTCGAGCAGGATGTGGTGGTTGGTCAGGATCAGCCGGTAGTCCTCCTCGGTGAGCCGGACGAGGGCCAGCCGCAGCAGCGGCGCGTTCGCCATGTCGAACTTCACCGACCGGTCCCGTGCCACGATCCGGTCGTATTCGCGGGTGGTCTCGTCGGGGTCGAGTGCCGAGAGGTCGAACTCCGACCACGGCAGTTCCACGTGCTGCTGGATGATCTGCGCGGAGGCGCCCGCACTGTCGTGGACGAACGCGGCCCGCAGGTTGGGGTGCCGGTCCAGCAGGGCCTGTCCGGCCCGGCGGATCCGGTCCGGGTCGATGTTTCCGCGCAGTTTCAGCGCCAGCTGCACCAGGTACGGGTCGACCGAGGCGTCCGAGAACTGGGCGTGGAACAGCAGCCCGGACTGCAGCGGTGACAGCGACCAGATGTCCGACAGTGCCGGGAACCGGGCCTCGAGCCGGTCGATCGCGTCCTGGTCGAGGGTGACCAGGTCCAGATCGGACGGGGTCACACCGCCGGCGTCGGGCCGCGCGACGTGGGTGGTCAGCGCGGTCAGCGCCTGCACCCACAGGTCGGCGAGTGCGCGGACCTCGGACGGGGTGAGGACCCCGGTCGGGAACGCCCACGTGGCCCGCAGCCGGTTGCCGTCGGCCCCGGTGCCGGTGACGGCGTTGATGTCGAGCGCCGACGCCACCGGGATGTCGGAGGCGGGGATGTCGTCGAGCTTCGTGTCCGTCACCGGAACCCAGGCGTGACCGTGGATGTCGGTGGACGTCGCGCCGCCCAGCCGGCCCAGGTAGTTGAACGTGACCTGCGGCTTCGCCAGCGCCCGCAGTTGATCCGCGCTCTCCGGGTCCAGGTAGCGGAGCATGCCGTAGCCGATGCCGTGATCCGGGATGGCCAGCAACTGTTCCTTGATCGCCTTGACCGCGGACCCCGCGGCCTTGCCACCGGCGAACGCGTCGTCGAGGTCGATGCCCGACAGGTCCAGGCGCACCGGGAACATCGCCGTGAACCAGCCGACGGTGCGGCCCAGGTCGGCGCCCGGCAGCACCTGGTCCTCGCGGCCGTGGCCTTCGAGGCTGACCAGCGATTCGCGCGTGAAGTCGCCCTGGGTGCGCCGCCACTGGGCCAGTGCCAGCGCCAGCGCGGTGAGCAGTCCGTCGTTGACGCCGCCGTGGAACGCCTCGGGAACACGCGTGAGCAGTGCGTCCGTCACGTCGGCGGGCACCTCCACGGTCACCTTCTCGACGGTCCCGGCCACGTCGACCGCGGCGTCGAGCGGACGCGATCCGATGAGCGGGTCGTCGGCCTCGAGCACCCGGCGCCACAGTTCGATCTCGCCGGCGCGTTCGCGTGTCGCCTCGACGAGGCCGTGCGACCAGCGCCGCATCGACGTGCCGACCGGTTCGAGGGCCGGTTCCTGACCGGCGGAGACCTGCGCCCACGCGGTCGCCAGGTCGGGGACGAGGATCCGCCACGACACACCGTCGACCACCAGGTGGTGGGCCACGACCAGCAGCCGCCCGCCCTCGTCGCCGGCGTCGAACCACACCATCTGCAGCATGACCCCGGCCTCGGGGTCCAGTCGTCCTGCCGCGGCATCGAGTTCACGGGTCGCGACCTCCGCGAACCCGGAACCGACCACCGACGCGACCTCGACGCGGTGCAGCACGTCGTCGACGTCGACCGCGCCCACGGCCTGCACCTCGATCCGCCACTGCGGCTCGGCACCGAGGAGACGCGCCCGCAGCATGTCGTGGTGATCCACGACGGCCGCGATCGTGCGCTTCAGCAGTGTCTCGTCGGCCGCGGCGGGCAGGGACAGCAGCGCGGTCTGGGTGTAGCGGCGGAAGTCGCCGCCGCGTTCGAGCAGCCACGCGGTGATCGGGGTGACCGGCATCTCGCCGATCCCGCCGCCCGGCAGTTCGTCGAGGACCACCACGTCGGCGGCGCCCGCCCAGGAGGCGGCCTCGGCGAGCGTGGCAACGGTCTTGGCCTCGAACACGTCCCGCGGGGTGAGCACCACGCCGGCGGCCTTCGCCCGGGCCACCAACTGGATCGACATGATGCTGTCGCCGCCGAGTGCGAAGAACGAGTCGTCCACACCCACCGATTCCAGACCGAGTACCTCGGCGAACAGACCGGCGAGGACGGTTTCCATCTCCGTGGCCGGGGCGCGGCCCGCCGACACCCGGGCCCCGAAGTCGGGTTCCGGCAACGCGCGGCGGTCGAGTTTGCCGTTGCTCGTCAACGGCAGTGCGTCGAGCACCACCAGGGTGGCGGGCACCATGTACGAGGTGAGCTGGGTGCCGACGAACTCGAGCGCGGACGACACCTCGACGGTGGCGCCGGATTCCGGAACCACGTAGCCGATCAGCCGGTGACCGCCGTGCCCGTCGTCGCGGGTGAGGACGACGGCCTGGGCGATGCCGCGGTACCGGAGCAGCGCGGATTCGATCTCGCCGAGTTCGATGCGGAAACCACGGATCTTGACCTGGAAGTCGCTGCGGCCCAGGTACTCGAGCTGGCCGTCGGTGTTCCAGCGCGCCAGGTCACCCGTGCGGTACATCCGGGCCCCGGGCCGGAGCGGGTCGGCCACGAACCGGGTCGAACTGAGCCCGGCCCGGCCGAGGTAGCCGCGGGTCACCTGGTCACCCGACACGTACATCTCCCCGATGGTGCCCGGGGGAACCGGGTGCAGGCGCCGGTCGAGGACGTGGACGTGCAGCCCGGCGATTCCGCGGCCGATCACGCTGGCCGACGCGGACTCGGCGAATTCGCGGTCGAGCGCGAGGTAGCTGACGTGGACCGTCGTCTCGGTGATGCCGTACATGTTCACCAGCGTCGGGGCGGAGTCGTCGTGCCGCGTGTACCAGCGGCCGAGCTGTCCGAGGTCGAGCGCCTCACCACCGAAGATCACGTACCGCAGGGCCAGTGCCGCCGCGTTCACGTCGATCTCCGAGACGATGCGGTCGGTCTCGGCGAGCTGGTAGAACGCGGTCGGGGTCTGGTTGAGTACGGTGACCTGCTCGTTCCGCAGGAGTTCGTGGAACATTTCCGGCGACCGCGCCGTGTAGTAGTCGACGACGACGAGTCGGCCGCCATAGAGCAGCGGACCCCACAGCTCCCACACGGAGAAGTCGAACGCGTACGAGTGGAACATCGTCCACACGTCGTTCTCGTCGAACCCGTACAGCGTCTGCGTGTTCGCGAACAGCGTCAGCACGTTGCGGTGCGAGACGACCACGCCCTTGGGGCGGCCCGTCGACCCGGAGGTGTAGATGACGTACGCCACCGACGCGGAGTCGAGCGGCGCCAGCCGGTCGGCGTCGGTGATCGTCGCCGGCGACTGCTGCGCGAGGTCGGCGGTGGTCTCGGGGTCGTCGAGCAGGATCGCCGGGGTCTCCGAATCCGGCAGGGCGGAGACGTCCCCCGTGGTGGTGATGACACAGTTCGGTGCGGCGTCCTCGAACACGAACGCCAGCCGGTCCGCCGGGTAGGTGATATCGACGGGCAGGTAGCCGCCGCCGGTCTTGATCACCGCCAGCAGGGCGATGATCAGATCGCAGGTGCGTGGAAGCGCCACGGCCACCAGCGTTTCCGGCCCCACTCCCTGGGAGATGAGCAGGCGGGCCAGCCGGTTCGACCGGGCGTCGAGCTCCGCGTACGTCAGTGCCACGTCCTCCGACGTCACGGCCGTGGCGTCGGGGAACCGGGCCACGCTCTGGGCGAACCGGTCCGCGAGGGTGTCGGTGCCCGCGTCGAGTCCGGCGGTGTTCCATTCGGTCGCCATCGCCGACCGCTCGGCGGCGTCGGTGATCACGATGTCCCCGACCGGGGCCAGCGGATCGGAGGTGACGGCACCGAGGATGCGCAGGAACCGGTCGGCGAACGTCCGGACGGTGCCGGCGTCGAACAGATCGGTGGCGAAGATGAACGACGCGGCGATACCCGACGCCACCCCGTCCGCGTCGAATCCTTCCTCGACGCTGAGCTGCAGGTCGAACTTGGCGACCTCGAGATCGAAATCGACGGCGGCCGCGGTCAGTTCCGGGAGCTCGAGCCGCGGCGTCTCGTTGTTCCGGAACTCGAGCAGCGCCTGGAACAGCGGCGAGTGCGCGGTGGAGCGCTCCGGCGCGAGAACGTCGACGAGCCGCTCGAACGGCAGGTCCGAATGGTGGAACGCGGCCAGGTCGGTGGCCCGCACCTGATCCATCAGGGCGCCGAAACCCGCCGCCGGGTCGACAGCGCTCCGCAGCACCAGGGTGTTGACGAACATGCCGACCATGTCGTCGAGTGCCGCGTCACCGCGGCCGGCGATGGGTGTGCCGACCGCGATGTCCTCGGTCGACGAGAGCGCCGACAGCAGCACCGACAGGGCCGCGTGGACGGCCATGAACATGGTGGAGTTGTGCTTGCGCGCCAACGCCGCCAGCGCCCGGTGCACGTCCGCCGGAATCGTGAAGTCGACCTGCGCACCGCGGAACGACTGCTGGACCGGCCGCGCCCGGTCGGTGGGCAGCTGCAGGAGTTCGGGCAGGTCGGCCAGCTGATCCGTCCAGTACCGGAGTTGCTGGGAGATCAGCGATTCGGCGTCGCTCTCGTCGCCCAGCAGTTGCAGCTGCCACAGGGTGTAGTCGGCGTACTGCACCGACAGTGGGTTCCACTGCGGTGCGCTCCCCGCGATGCGGGCGGCGTAGGCGGTCATGACGTCCCGGGCGAGCGGGGTGAGCGAGAACCCGTCGGCGCAGATGTGGTGCACCACGATGACGAGCACGTGGTCGTCGGGGGCGAGTGCGAACAGCGCCGACCGCATCGGCACGTCGGCCGTCACGTCGAAGCCGGCGGTCGCGAGACCGGCGATGTGCTCCCTCAGTTCGTCCTCGGACACCTCGACGATCTCGAGGTTCGGCGTCCACTGACCCGGCGAGAGGACCACCTGGGTCGGTTCGCCGTCGTGGGACGGGAACACGGTCCGCAACGATTCGTGGCGGACGAAGACGTCCGTCACCGCCGCGCGCAGCGACTCCACGTCCAGGTGACCGGTCAGCCGCACGGCCAGGGGAATGTTGTAGGCCGCCGACGACGTGTCGAACTGGTTGAGGAACCACATCCTCTTCTGCGCCAGGGACACCGGCACGTGCGCGGGCCGCGGCATCGGGCCGAGCGGGATCCGGACGTGGGCGCCGTCCTGCGCGGGTGCGAATGCCGTCGACTCGATGAGGCGGGCCAGCTGATGGATCGTCGGCGCCTCGAACAGGGTGCGGACACCGATGTCGGTGTCCAGTTCCGCGGTCAGGCGCGCGGCGACACGGGTCGCGATCAGCGAGTTTCCGCCGATGTCGAAGAAGTTGTCGTCGATGCCGACCCGTTCGATGCCCAGGACGGTGGTGATGACGTCGGCGATCGTGTGTTCGAGGACCGTCGACGGCGGCCGGAAGTCGCCCGACGTGGGCAGGAACTGCGGTTCGGGCAGCGCTGCCCGATCGAGCTTGCCGACGGGGGTGAGCGGGATCTCGTCCAGGATCATGATGCTGGACGGCACCATGTGTGCGGGCAGCAGGTTCGCCGTCCACTCCTTCAGTTCCGGCGGTTCGAGTGCCGACTCGGTCTCCGGCAGCACGTAGGAGACGAGTACGGTGTCGCCGGCGGGGCCGGGACGCCCGAGGGTGACGGCGAACGCCACGGACGAATGCGCGGCGAGCGCGCTGTCGATGTCGCCGAGCTCGATGCGGAACCCGCGGATCTTCACCTGGAAGTCGGTGCGGCCCAGGTATTCGACCGTGTGATCGGACCGCCACCGCGCGAGGTCGCCGGTGCGGTACATCCGGTCGCCCGGCCCGCCGTAGGGGTTGGCGACGAACCGCTCGCTGGTCAGCCCGGCGCGTGCATGATAGCCGCGGGCCAGGCCCTCACCGGAGATGTAGAGCTCGCCGGCGACGCCGACGGAGACCGGTTGCAGCCGCGAGTCGAGAATCACCTCGGAGACGCCGCGGACGGGGGCACCGATGGTGACCGTCTCCCCCGCCTGCAGGTGGTCGCTGAGGTTGCTCATGATGGTGGTCTCGGTGGGACCGTAGCCGTTGTACATGGTGCGGCCAGGCGCCCAGCGGGTCACCAGTTCCGGCGGGACCGCCTCGCCGCCGGCGACCACGTTCTGGAACACGTCGAGCCCCTCGGGGTCGACGGAGGCCAGCGCCGCGGGGGTGACGAACCCGTGGGTGACGCTCTCGCTGCGGATCAGCTCCGCGAGTTCCTCGCCGCCGTACACGGACGGCGGCACGATCACCATGGTCGCGCCGACGGCGAACGACAGCAGGTATTCGAGGACCGAGGCGTCGAAGCTCGGTGAGGAGAAGTGCAACGCCCGCGACGTGGAATCGGTCGCGTAGCGGGTCCGCTGCTCCTCGGCGAAATTGTCGAGACCGCGGTGGCTGACCACCACGCCCTTCGGCTTGCCGGTGGAGCCGGACGTGTAGATGACGTACGCCGGGTGTGCGAAGCGCAGGGGGGCGACACGGTCGTCGTCGGTGACGGTGTCGGTGGACATCGCCCGAACGGCCGTCGCGGTCTCGGCGTCGTCGAGGGTCAGCCAGCCGACCGTGTCGGGCAGCCGGCCGTGGTCGGCGTCCAGGCGGAGACCGAACGTGCACCCGGAATCCGTGACCATGTGCTCGACCCGCTCACGCGGGTAGGTCGGATCGACCGGAACGAACGCCGCGCCGGTCTTGGTGATCGACCAGACCGCCAGGACCGATTCGATGGACCGTGAGATACCCAGGGCCACGATGTCTTCCGGGCCGACGCCGCGGTCGATGAGCAGACGCGCGAGCTGGTTGGACCGTTCGTCCAGTTCCCGGTAGGACATCCGGCGGTCCCCGAACACGAGTGCGGTCGCGTCCCCCGCGGCGGCGGCCGTGTCGGTGAACATCTGCGGCAGTGTTCGCACGGAGCGGCCGGACGGGCCGCGGGCCGGAACCAGTTCGGCCTCCTCGACGTCGGTGAGCAGACGCAGCTGCGCCAGTTTCATCCCGGGATGCTCGGCGAGCGCGATCAGCGCCCGGACGATCCGGTCGCCGATCCGCTCCACGTCGGCCCGGTCGAACAGCTCCTCGACGTACTCGAGCTTCAGCTGCAGGTTCTCGTGCGCCGAGGCGATCAGCGCGAGCGGGTAGTGGGCGGCGTTCGCGCTGTCGTGCACGTCGAGGACGTGCATGCCGGCGATGTCGGTCTGCTCGGTCAGCCCTTCCCGATCGACGGGATACGACTCGAACACGGTCAGCGTGTCGAAACCGGCACCGGGACCGGCCACCGACTGAATGTCCGTCAGTCCGACGTAGTGGTGGTCGAGCAGCGCGGCTTGCTCGCCCTGGATGCGTTCGAGCAACTCCCCCAGCGTTTCCCGCGGGTCGAGAACCACGCGCACCGGCAGGGTGTTGATGAACAGGCCCACCATCGACTCGATCCCCGCGATCTGCGGAGGCCGACCGGACACCGTCCCACCGAAGACCACATCGGAGCGACCGACCAAGCCGCCCAGCACGATTCCCCACGCGGTGCGGATCAGGGTGCTGAGGGTCAGACCGTGCTCGCGTGCGAGCACACTCAGCTGATCGGTGCGGTCGACGTCGAGTTCGACGAGCAGTTCATTGGACTGCGTGTCGCTCTGCACCGACGCGTCGGCGGGCGCGAGCAGCGTCGGCTCCTCCACCCCGGCGAGGGCACGCCGCCATACACCGAGGGAGTCCTCGGTGCTGCGGTGCGACATCCACGCGAGGTAGTCGCGGTACGGGTGCACCCGCGGCAGCGCCGTGGCGTCACCCTCCGTGGCGTACAGGGTGAGGAGGTCGCGGATCAGCAGCGGCATCGACCAGCCGTCGAGCAGGATGTGGTGGTTGGTGATGATCAGGCGCTGCTCGTCCCCACCGATCTGGATCAGCATGAACCGCAACAGCGGCGGGGTGGCCATGTCGAACCCGCGGCGCCGGTCGGCGTCGAGGAGTCGCACGATCTCGGCCTCGCGGCTCTCCGCGTCCAGCCCGGACAGGTCGATCTCCGTCCAGGGCAGCTCGGCGTACCCGTGGATCGCCTGAACCGGGGTGCCGCCCTCGTCGTAGACGAACGACGCCCGCAGGTTCGCGTGCCGGTCGAGCAGGGCCTGCCCGGCCACCCGCATGCGGGACGGCACGGCACCGCGCAGTTCGAGAGTCACCTGCACCGTGTACGAGTCGATCGTCTGATCGGCCAGCAGTGCGTGGAAGAGCAGTCCGGACTGCAGCGGCGACAGCGACCAGATGTCGGACAGCGCCGGGAAGCGCGATTCGATGCGGTCGATGGCGTCCTGGTCGAGGCTGACCAGTTCGAGGTCGGACGGGGTCACGCCGCCGGCGTCGGGGCGGGCCGCGTACGTGGTGAGCGCGGTGAGCGCCCGGACCCACAGTTCGGCGAGTTCCCGGACCTCGGCGACGGTCAGGACACCGGCCGCGTACGCCCAGGTGGCGCGCAGTTGAGGCCGGTCCTCCACCTCGGTGGTGACCGCGTTGACGTCGATGGCCGAGGTGACCGGGGTGTCGAGGTCCTGCGCACGGTCCATGTCGACTTCACCGGTCGGCGTCCAGCCGGCGCGGGTGGCCGCCTCGGACAGGTCGGCGGCGAAGCGTCCCAGGTAGTTGAAGCTGATCTGCGGCAGCGAGCGGGCCGCGAGCAGCGGGGCGGTGTCGGCGTTGAGGTACCGCAGCATGCCGTAACCCATGCCGTGATCCGGGATCGCGAGCAGTTGTTCCTTGATCGCCTTGATCGCGGAGCCGGCGGCCTTTCCGCCGTCGAACGCGTCGTCGAGGTCGATGCCGGACAGGTCGAGACGCACCGGGAACATCGCTGTGAACCAGCCGACGGTGCGGCCCAGATCGGCGCCCGGCACGACCTGGTCTTCACGGCCGTGACCCTCGAGGCTCACCAGGGTCCCGTCGACGGACCGGCCGTGCAGGGTGTGGCCGCGGGTGCGCCGCCACTGGGTGACCGCCATCGCCAGCGCGGTGAGGAGTCCGTCGTTCACGCTGCCGTGGATGGCCTCCGGCAGGGCCGTGAGGACGGCTTCGCTGACCTCGGCGGGCAGCTGCACGGTGACGCGGCCGACGGTCGCGTTGACGTCGATGTCGGGGTCGAGCGGGCGGCTGCCGACGAGTGGGTCCTCGCAGTCGAGGATGCGCTGCCACAGGTCCAGTTCGGCTGCCCGGTTCGCCGCCTCGTCGACCAGTCCGTGCGCCCACCGGCGCATGGACGTGCCGACCTGTTCGAGGACCGGTTCCTGGCCTGCCGAGATCTGCGCCCAGGCGGTCGCGAGGTCGGGGACGAGGATGCGCCACGACACACCGTCGACGACGAGGTGATGCGCGACGACGAGCAGGCGGCCGCCGGATTCCCCGGCGTCGAACCACACCACCTGCACCATGACGCCGGCCGCGGGATCGAGTCGGTCCAGCGCGGCGTCGAGTTCCGCGATCACCGTCGCCGCGAACGCCGGGGTTCCCGGGGCGGTGGACACGGGGACCCGGCGGATCAGGTCCTGTGCGTCGACCGCGCCGACCGGGCGGACGGCGAGGTGCGAGTCCTCGGCGGAGACGATCAGCTGCGCGCGCAGCATGTCGTGCCGGTCGAGGACGGCTTGGAACGTGGCGCTCAGGGGTTCGAGTTCGCGCAGGTTCGGCGGTGCGGTCAGCAGCGCCGACTGCGACATGCGGTTGAACTCGCCGCCCCGTTCGAGCAGCCACTTCGTGATCGGGGTGGTCGGCATGTCGCCGACTCCGCCACCGGGCAGTTCGTCGAGGACGACGATGTCGGCGGCCCCCACCCACGACGCCACCGCGGCGAGACCGGCAACGGTCTTGGCCTCGAACACGTCCCGCGGGGTCAGCACCACACCCGCCGCCTTCGCGCGGGCCACCAACTGGATCGACATGATGCTGTCGCCGCCGAGGGCGAAGAACGAGTCCTCGACACCGGCCGATTCCAGACCGAGGACCTCGGCGAACAGTCCGGCGAGCACCTCCTCCATCTCCGACACCGGCGCGCGGCCGGTCGACACCCGGGCGCCGAAGTCGGGTTCGGGCAGCGCGCGGCGATCCAGCTTGCCTGCGGGGGTGAGCGGCAACTCGTCGAGGACGATCAGCGCGGACGGCACCATGTACGGGGCGAGGAATCCGCCGACGAAATCGAGGACGGCTTCCGGGTCGAGTTCCGCGCCCGCCGTGGGGACGAGGTACCCGACGAGCCGGTTGGCTCCGGTGCTGCCCTGGTGCGCGGACACCACCGAACGGGCGACCCCCGGGTAGCGCGTGAGGGCGGTCTCGATCTCGCCGAGTTCGATGCGGAAACCGCGGATCTTCACCTGGAAGTCGCTGCGGCCCAGGTACTCGAGCTGGCCGGCACCGTTCCAGCGCGCCAGGTCGCCGGTCCGGTACATGCGGGCCCCGAGGCCGCCGTACGGGTTGGCGACGAAACGCTCCGCCGTCGTGCCCGCCCGGTCCTTGTAGCCGCGGGCCAGACCGGAACCGGTGACGTACAGTTCGCCGGTCACCCCGTTGGGCACCGGGTGCAGGCGTGAATCGAGCACCATCTCCCCGGTTCCCATCGGCGGACGGCCGATGGTGACGCCCTCACCGGGAATCATCGGTCCCGTCACGCTGGACACGACCGTCGCCTCGGTGGGGCCGTAGGCGTTGAACATCCGCCTGCCCCCGGTCACCCACTGCGCCACCAGCTCCGGCGGGCACACGTCGCCGCCGGTGGCGACACACTCGAGCTGGTCGAGGCCCGCGGGGTCCACGGACGCCATGGCCGCCGGGGTGATGAACGCGTGCGTGACCCGGCCTTCCCGGAGCACGTCGGCGAGTTCGGTGCCGCCGATGACGGACGCCGGAGCGATCACCATGGTCGCGCCGGAGCCGACCGCGAGCAGCAATTCCAGGATCGACGCGTCGAAGCTCGGCGACGAGAAGTGCAGCGTGCGCGACCGCGGCGTGACCCCGAAGCGGACGCGTTCGTCGGTGGCGAAGTTCGCCAGGCCGCGGTGGGTGACGACGACGCCCTTCGGGGTGCCGGTGGACCCGGACGTGTAGATCAGGTAGGCCGGGTTCTCCAGCGCGAGCGGGTGTGTCCGGTCGGCGTCGGTGACGACCGCGGCGGAGTGCGCGCTCACCTCGTCGTCGAATCCGGGTGCGTCGACCACGACGTAGGACGTGCAGTCCGGCAGCGTGGGACGGAACTCGGCGACGGTGAGCGCGAGCGCCGCACCGGAGTCGCTGAGCATGTGGACGATCCGGTCGGTCGGGTAGTTCGGGTCGACCGGGACGAACGCGGCACCGGTCTTGGCGACGGCCCACAGTGACAGCACCGACTCCGGCGACCGCGCCAGCGCCAGCGCCACCACCGATTCCGGGCCGATGCCGCGCCCGATCAGCAAGCGGGCGAGACGGTTCGACCGCTCGTCGAGATCGCGATACGTCACCTCACGGCCCTCGTAGGACAGCGCGGCCGCCTTGGGATCCACGGAGGCCGCGGCCGCGAGCAGTTCGGGCAGGGTCCGCGGTTCGGCGTCGGGCCCGTCCATCACCGGGGTGAGGGCCGCACGTTCGGACGCCACCATCAGGTCGATGTCACCGACGGCCATGCCCGGTTCGGACGTCACCGCGTCGAAGATCCGCTGCAGGTAGTCGGCGAAGCCGGCGATCGTGGACGCGTCGAACAGGCTCGACGCGTACGTGAAGGCCGCGGAGATCCCGGCGGGCTCCCCCGACACCCCGAATTCCTCGGTGAGGGTGAGTTGCAGGTCGAAGTTGGAGATGTCGGTGGCCAGGTCGAGGCCGGTGACGGTCAACCCGGGCAGCTCCAGCCGCGGGCGCTCGTTGTTGCGGAACTCGAGCACCACCTGGAACAGCGGCGAATGCGACGTCGCGCGTTCGGGTGAGATCGCGTCGACCAGCCGCTCGAACGGCAGATCCGCGTGGTGGAACGCGCTCAGGTCGGTGTCGCGGACCGTGGACAGCAGATCGGTGAACGTGCCGGCCGGTTCGACCGGGGTGCGCAGCACCAGGGTGTTGACGAACATGCCGACCATGTCGTCCAGGGCGGCGTCGCCACGACCTGCGATGGGGGTGCCCACCGACACGTCGTCCGTGTCGCCCAGCCTGGCCAGGAGCACGGCGAGCGCCGCGTGCACGGCCATGAACACACTCGAATTATGTTCGCGGGCAGTCGTGATCAACCGGCTGTGCACCTGCGGGTCGATGCTGAACGAGTGGATGCCGCCGCGCATCGACTGCTGCACCGGCCGGGGGTGGTCCGTCGGCAGCGCGAGGAGTTCCGGAAGCCCGGCGAGCGTGTGCGTCCAGTAGTCGAGCTGGGCGGCCAGCAGGCTGTCGGGGTCGTCGGCGTTGCCGAGCACCCGGTGCTGCCAGAGCGCGAAGTCGGCGTACTGCACCGGCAGCGGCGTCCAGTCCGGTGCCTGTCCCCCGGTGCGGGCCGCGTAGGCGGTCATCACGTCCCGGGCGAGCGGGGCCATGGAGAAGCCGTCGGCGCTGATGTGGTGGACGACGATGACGAGAACGTGCTCGCCGGGATCGGTACGGAACAGGGCGGCGCGCACCGGCACCGACACGGTGACGTCGAACCCGGCGCCCGCGAGTCGCGAGATGTGCTCGGGCAGTTCTGCTTCCGTCGTCGCGATCGGCGACAGATCGGGCACCACGTCCTCGGTCGGCAGGATCACCTGGACGGGTTCGCCCTCCACCATCGGGAACCGGGTGCGCAACGACTCGTGCCGGTCCATCACGTCGGCGACGGCGTCCTGCATCGCGTCCTCGTCGAGGTCGCCCGTCAACCGCACCGCGAGCGCGATGTTGTAGGCCGGGGAGTCGAGGTCGAACTGGTTGATGAACCACATGCGCTTCTGCGCCAGCGAGACCGGCAGTCGGTCGGGGCGCACCCCGGCCACCAGCGGCGGGCGTTCGGCCCCCTGCACGGCCTCGGATTCGATCCGGGTTGCCAGGGTCGCGACGGTCGGGGCGTCGAAGATCTCCCGGACCCCGATCCGGCTGCCCAGCGCGGCGTTCACCCGCGCCACCAGCCGGGTGGCCACCAGTGAGTTGCCGCCGAGGTCGAAGAAGCTGTCGTACACACCGATCCGGGGCGCGTCGAGCAGATCCGCGAAGATCGACGCGAGGATCTCCTCGATCGGGTTCCGCGGGGTGACGAATTCTGCGGACGGGCTGAGGAACTCCGGCTCGGGCAGGGCTCCCCGGTCCAGCTTGCCGGTGGCCCCGAGCGGGAACCGGTCGAGCACGATGATCCGGGTCGGCACCATGTAGGCGGGCAGCGCCTCCGCCGCCGCGTCGCGCACGACGGCGGTGTCGATGTCGGCGCCGGCCACGGGAATCACGTAGCCGACAAGGCTTTCGCCGGTGGCCTCGCTGCGGTGCACGGTCACGACCGCCTGCGCCACCGACGGGTGCGCCAGCACGGCCGCCTCGACCTCGCCGAGTTCGATGCGCTGACCGCGGAGCTTGACCTGGAAGTCGCGGCGTCCGATGTACTCGATGTTGCCGTCGGCACGCCAGCGGACGACGTCGCCGGTGCGGTACATCCGCTGTCCCGGCGCGCCGAACGGGTTCGCCACGAACCGGTCGGACGTCAGATCGCTGCGGCCGACATAGCCGCGGGCCAGCTGGATGCCGGCCAGGTACAGCTCGCCGTGCACGCCGACCGGCACGGGGTGCAGCCGGGAGTCGAGGACGTACACCTGCGTGTTCCACACGGGCGCCCCGATCGGGACCGAGGCCCGGTCGCCTTCCGTGCACTCCCAGTAGGTGACGTCGACCGCGGCCTCCGTCGGGCCGTACAGGTTGTGCAGCGCCGCGGACCCGAATTCCCGGAACGCGTCGGCGGTGGCGGGCGGCAGCGCCTCACCACTGCAGAACACCTGGCGCAGCGAACCGCAGAGTTCCGGTTCGGCGCCTGCCGTGAACACCGCGAGCATCGACGGCACGAAGTGCATGGTGGTGACCTGGTGGTCGGCGATGATGTGGGACAGGTAGGTCGGGTCGCGGTGACCGTCCGGCGCGGCGAGGACGAGTCGCGCACCGACCTCGAGGGGCCAGAACAGTTCCCACACGGACACGTCGAACGTGACGGGTGTCTTCTGCAGCACCACGTCCGTGTGGTCCATCCGGTACGTGTCCTGCATCCACAGCAAGCGGTTCACGATCGCGCGGTGGCTGACGGCGACCCCCTTGGGACGGCCGGTCGATCCGGACGTGTAGATCACGTAGGCGGTCGAATCGGGGTGGATCGGACCGCCCCGCTCGGCGTCGGTGATCGGGGTACTCGGCCGCCGGGACAGGTTCAGGGTGTCGATCTCGATCACGGACGCACCGGCCGCGCCGTCGACGCCCTCGCACCGGTCGCGGGAGGAGGTGAGAACGCATGCGGGCTCGGCGCTCTCGATCACGTAGGCGATTCGCGAGGCGGGGTGATCGGGGTCGAGCGGAACGTACGCTGCCCCGGTCTTCTCGACCGCGTAGATCGCGATCATCAGCTCGAGTGAACGGCGCAGGGCGATGGCGACCCGGGATTCGGGTCCGACGCCGCGGGCAAGGAGTTCGCGTGCCAGCCGGTTGGCGCGGGCATCGAATTCCGCGTACAGCAGTTCCTCTTCGGCGAACACGACGGCCACGGCGTCCGGGGTCCGGGCCACCTGCGCCTCGAACAGGCTGACCAAGGTCGCCGAGTCCGGCACGGCGACGTCCGTGTCGATCCACTGCGCGAGCATCCGGTGGGTCTCGTCCGCACCGATCAGGTCGATATCGCCGACCTTCGCGTCCGAACCGGCGGTGACGGTCTCGAGCAAGGTGACGAAGCGTTCGGCCAGCGCCGTCATCGTCGGCGGGTCGAACAGTTCCGACGCGTACGAGAATTGGACGTCGATCGCACCCGGGGCGCCGGATTCCTCGGTGTGCTCGGTGAGGATGACCTGCAGGTCGAACTTGGCGGCGCCGGTCTCGAGGGCCTCGACCTCCACGTCGAGCCCGGGCAGCTCGAGCCGCGTCTTCGCGAATCCCTGCAGCACCAGCATCACCTGGAACAGCGGTGAATGTGCCTCGGAGCGGGTCGGCTTCAGTTCGTCGACGAGCCGCTCATACGGCAGATCGGTGTTGCTGAACGCCTCCAGATCCACGGAGCGGGTGTGGGAGAGGATCTCGGGGAAGCTCCGATCGGGGTCGACGGTGGTGCGCAGGACGACGGTGTTGACGAACATGCCGACGACGTCGTCGAGTTGGCGTTCGCCACGACCGGAAACCGGGGATCCGATCGACACGTCGGACGAGCCGCTCGACCGGGACAGCAGGACCGCGAGGGCGGCGTGCACCACCATGAACAGGCTGGCGTCGTTGGCGCCCGCGATCTCGAGCAGCGCGGCGTGGATGCGCGCCGGGATCGAGAAGTCGGCGGTGGCGCCGATCATCGACTGCCGGGCCGGGCGCGGCCGGTCGGTCGGCAGGTCCATGACCTCGGGGGCGCCGTCGAGCGTGCGGGCCCAGAACGCCAGTTGGCGGGCGAGGAGGCTCGTCGGATCGTCGGGGGAACCGAGCAGCTCGCGCTGCCACACCGCGAAATCGGCGTACTGCACCTCGAGCGGTGCCCACTGCGGCGTGTCGCCTGCGGCGCGGGCGTGGTAGGCCACCATCACGTCCCGGGTCAGCGGTGTCATCGACAGGCCGTCGGCGGCGATGTGGTGCACCACGAACACCAGCACGTGATCGTCGGTCGCGGTGCGGTAGAGCTCCGCCCGGATCGGCGGTTCGACGGTGACGTCGAAACCGGTTGCGGCGTCGGCGATCAGGCGGGATTCGAGCTCGTTCTCGGCCACCTCGACCGCGTCGAGGTGCGGGCTCACCTCGGCGACCGGCAGAACCACCTGAATGGGACCGTTGGGGGTGTTCGGGAACACCGTCCGCAGCGACTCGTGCCGGGCGAGGACGTCACTCACCGCGGTCCGCAGCGCGTCCACGTCGAGCGTGCCGCGCAGCCGGATGCCGACGGGAATGTTGTATGCGGGCGAGGCCGTGTCGAGCTGGTTGATGAACCACATCCGTTGCTGCGCCAGCGACACCTGCACCGGGCCGGACCCGGCCCGCGGCGCGAGCACGGGGCGGGCGGAGGTGCGGGGCCCGAGAGCGTCGACGCGGGCACTGAGCAACGCGACGCTGGGCGCCTCGAACAGATCGAGCACCCCGATCTCCGCGCTCAGGGCCGCGTTGACCCGGGACACCACGCGAGTCGCGACGAGGGAGTCGCCGCCCAGGTCGAAGAAGCTGTCGTCGACGCCGATGCGCTCGACTCCCAGAAGCGCCGCGAACACCTCCGCGATCTGCATCTCGGTCGGGGTCACCGGCGCCCGGTAGACGGTGGAGGTGGCCTCGAACTGCGGTTCCGGCAACGCCTTCCGGTCGAGTTTGCCCGCCGGGGTCAGCGGGACCTCGCGGAGCACCATCACCCGGGCGGGCACCATGTGCGCGGGCAGCGCGGCCGCGGCGTGCTCGAGGATGTCGCCGACGACGATGTCCGTCCCGTCCTCGGGGAGCACGTACGT
Source organism: Rhodococcus sp. IEGM 1305 (assembly GCF_030058635.1). NCBI lineage: Bacteria > Bacillati > Actinomycetota > Actinomycetes > Mycobacteriales > Nocardiaceae > Rhodococcus > Rhodococcus sp. IEGM 1305. The sequence goes on along the minus strand of NZ_JASHKX010000008.1, from coordinate 120,677 downwards.
CACCAGCACGGTGTCGCCGGACGGTGCGGTCCGTCCGACCGTGATCGCGAACGCCACACTCGGATGCGAGCGGACGACGGCGTCGATCTCGCCGAGTTCGATGCGGAACCCGCGGATCTTCACTTGGAAGTCGGTGCGGCCCAGGTATTCCAGCTGTCCGGCAGCGTTCCACCGTGCCAGGTCGCCGGTGCGATACATCCGCTCGCCGGGCGCCCCGTGGGGGTCGGCGACGAACCGTTCGGCCGTCGGGATCGACCGATTGTGGTACCCGCGTGCCACACCGTCACCGGTGATGTACAGCTCACCGGGGACCCCTTTCGGGACGGGGTGCAACCGCGAATCGAGCACCAGCAGAGCGCAACCGCGGGACGGGCGGCCGATCGTCACCGGTTCACCGACCGTCAACGGTCCGGCCACGCTCGCGACGACGGTGGCCTCGGTCGGGCCGTATGCGTTGAACATGACCCGCCCCGGCGCCCACTGCGCCACCAGCGCAGGAGGACAGCTCTCACCACCGGTGACGACGCACCGGATGTGGTCGAGGCCGGTCGGATCGACGGATGCCAGCGCGGCGGGGGTCACGAACGCGTGCGTCACCCGTTCCCGACGCAACAGGTCCGCGAGTTCGGTACCGCCGTACACCGTCGACGGCGCCACCACCATCGTGGCGCCGGCACCCACCGCGAGAAGCAGTTCCAGGATGGACGCGTCGAAACTCGGTGAGGAGAAGTGCAGGGTGCGGGACTCCGCGGTCACGGCGAACCGCTGCCGCTCGTCCTCGGCGAAATTGGCCAGGCCGATGTGAGTGACGACGACACCCTTGGGTGTGCCGGTGGAACCGGACGTGTAGATCAGGTAGGCCGGATCCGCGGTCCGCAGCGGCCGCAGGCGGTCGGGGTCGGCGACCGTGCCGGCCGCGTGCTGCGCCAGGTCCCGGCCGAACGACGCGTCGTCCATCACGAACCACGGCGTGATCTCCGGCAGCGACGACCGGTGCGCCGCCACGGTGAGCCCGACGACCGCACCGGAATCGGTGAGCATGTGCTCGATGCGATCGGCCGGATAGTTCGGGTCGACCGGGACGAACGCGGCCCCGGACTTCGCGACCGCCCAGGTGGCCAGCACCGATTCGATCGATCGCGCGATCGCCAGCGCCACAACCGAACCCGGTCCCACACCGTGTCCGATCAGCATGCGGGCGAGACGGTCCGACTGCGCGTCGAGTTCGGGGTAGGTCAGGGTGCGTCCCTGGTAGACGAGGGCGTCCCCGTCGCCGCCCGTCTCGACGGCGCGCGCGAGCAACGCGGGCAGCGTGCGGGGCTCGACCGACGGTTCGTCGCGGACCGGCGCGAGTTCCGCGTATTCGACCTGCTCGAGGAGGTCGACGTCCCCGATCGGTGCGGCGGGGTCCGCCGTCACCGTCTGCAGGATGCGAACGAAGCGCGCGGCCAGGGCCTCCGCGCCGGCGCGGTCCCACACGTCCGTCGCGAACCGCAACCGGCCGATGATGCCGCCCGTCTCCGATTCGGTGAGGGAGAACACGAGATCCAGCCCCAGCGCGCGGTGTTCGCGCTGGATCGGGCTGACCGTCACGTCCCCGGACGAGTAGTGCGGATGGCCACCGTCGGTGAATTCGAGCATCACCTGGAACAGCGGGGCGTGCGAGGGATCGGATTCGGCCCCGAGGGTGGCGACGAGATCGTCGAAGGGCAGCGCCGCATGCGCGAACGCGGCCCGGTCGGCGTCCCGGACCCGGCTCAGGTGGTCGACGAACGACGTTGCGGTGTCCACCTGCGACCGCAGGACGGTCTTGTTGAAGAATGCTCCGGCTTCCGGGTCGTCGGAGTCGGAAGCCTCGCGCCCGACGACCGGCGTTCCGATCACGACGTCGTCGGTGTCGCCCAGCCGGCCCAGGAGTACGGCCAGCGCGGCGTGCAGCGTGGTGAAGATCCCGGTGCCCGCCTCCTCGGCAAGCAGTGCCGCGCGGCGCTGCACGTCCGCGTCGACGGCGAACCCGACGACCTCGCCGGCCCCGGCCCGCTCAACCGGACGCGGCCGATCCAGTGGCAGTGCCGTCACCTCCGGCAGGCCGGCCAACTCCCGCTTCCAGAACGCGAGCTGGGCCTCCCGCTCGAGGAACCGCGCGCCGAGGCGCGCACTCTCGGCGTGAATGTCGGCGGTCCGTGTCTGCGGCTCGGCCGTGACGAACTCCTCGACCAGTTCCACGAACCTGCGGTGGTGGGCGCGCAACTCCTCCGAGCCGTACCGGTTGGGGTTGCCGCGGAAATCGAGGAGCGTCTGCCCGTCACCGCTCTGATAGATGTTGACCAGCAGGTCGTCCACCGGGCCCGATGTCACGATGTGGTACTCGCCCGTGACCGTGCCGAGAGTGAACGCCTGGTGGAACAGCATGACGTTCACCATCGGGCCGGCGAGGCCCTCCGCGGTCCCGGCGAGCCCGGCATCGCGGCGGATGTCCTCGAGGCTGCACCGCTGATGGCGCAGCGCACCCATCAGTTCGAGCTGCGTTCGCTGCACGAGCTCGGCCACCGTGTCCTCCGGGCGGACGGTGATCCGCAGCGGGGCGACGTTGACGAGCATGCCACCGGACCGCTGCAACGGCGCCGTGGTGCGCGCCGACACCGGCAGGTTGATGAGCACGTCCCGCTTGCCCGTCATCCGGGACAGATAGCAGGCGAACCCGGCGAGCAGTACCGCCGCCGACGTGGCGCCGACCCGCTGATCCGACTCTCCGAGGAAACCCAGTGCGGTGTCGGAGATCTTCGCGCTCTCGAGCCGGCTCTTCGCCGCCGCGGGCGCGTCGTGGGTGGCGAGCGTCGACCCGTGCTCGATGCCGACAATGCGTTCGGCCCAGTACAACCGGTCGTTCTCGAAGCGGCTCGACGCCCGGTACTTCTGGTCCAGCTCGTAGAGGTCGCGCAGATCCAGCGCACGGTTCGGTTCCGGTTCGGTGCCCTCGACCGCCGCCGTGTACAGCGCCGCGATCCGGTTCACCATGGTCATACCGCTGTATCCGTCGAGCGCGACGTGGTGAATCCTGGTGTACCACAGGTAGTGCTGCTCACCGACCTGGAGAACGTTCATCTCGACGAGCCGGTCCCGGGTGAGCCGGAGCGGCGTCGCGTAATCCTCGTCGATCCACACCTGCGCGGCAGCCATCGGGTCGGACTCGCCCCGGAAGTCGAGGAATCCGATCGACGGGTCGATGCTGAAATCGACCGCCTGGTAGGGCTCCCCGTCGACGTCCAGCAGTCGCAGGAACGGCGACTGGAACTCCTGACCCGCCCGGACCGCCGCATCGCTCAACAGGTCCAGGTCGATCTCGCCCCGCAACTCGATGTACTGGGCGATGAACTTCGGAACGGTGGGGCTCAGTTGTTGGGCGAACCACATGCTGCGTTGCACCGAGGAGAGCGGGAAGGCCCCTTCGGGAACGTTCACATCTTCGGCGCCGTTATTCGGCTGCGGCGAATTCACACTCGTCATCTCGTTCCCCCAGCGGGTAGAAGACCTTGGATGCGCAAGTCCTGCGCGTGAGACGGACCAACCGACGCCGGTCTCCCACGCTGTACTGATCGTGCTGTACGCGTGGGCTCGGCGTGCGTCGATTCGTGATGTTCGTTTCGGAATCGCCATCGACGGGCGACGGTCGGACCGGTCGAGCAGAGTGCGTCCTACGCTCCCCCGCCTCTGTCCGAGGCTCAGCGGAAGCGTTCGGCCTCACGTGCGAGTTGCACGAGGTCGGCGCACAGAGACTCCACCTCATGGGCCGCCGCACCTTCGGCAACGGCTGTCGCCACGTCCTCGGCGGCACATCGAACCTGGAAAACCCGGTCGACCATGGCGGAGGCTTCCTCCGAGGTGAGCACCACCGCATCGGCGGGGATGCTCGTGCCCTTGACCTGGTTGCGCTGCTCGTATGCGCGCTGCCGGCAGGATTGGCGGCAGTACCGGCGGCGCCGCCCCATCCCTGTCTCGGCCACTTCCCGGCCGCACCACACACAGGAATCGGGTCTGCGGGAGGCGCCGGTCATGGTCAACCACCTTACTGCGCGGCGCCTCGAGGCCCGCCCGGTAAGATGTCGAGGTTGCATCTGCGCGGCGTGCGGGAACCAATCGGGAGGCCGTGGCGTTGTAGATGAGTGTGAACGCTTGGTTCTGGTCCAGGCGTACTCGCGCGGAGACGATCGAGGAGAGGACACAACCATGGCAGATCGCGTACTTCGAGGAAGTCGACTCGGAGCGGTGAGCTACGAGACCGACCGTGACCACGACCTCGCGCCCCGTCGGATGGCCAAGTACCGGTGCGACAACGGTGAGGTCTTCGACATTCCCTTCGCCGACGATGCCGAGATTCCCGGCACGTGGCTGTGCCGTAACGGCCTCGAGGGAACCCTGGTCGAGGGCACTGCGCCCGAGGCCAAGAAGGTCAAGCCGCCGCGTACCCACTGGGACATGCTGCTCGAACGCCGTTCCAAGGAGGAACTGGAGGAGCTGCTGAAGGAGCGCCTCGACCTGCTGAAGGCGAAGCGCCGCGGAGCCTGACACAGGCAACCGAACCGTACGAACGCCGTCTCGGCTCTGCCGGGGCGGCGTTCGCCGCGTCCGGGGAGACTGCGACCCCGGCTTCGGCGCGGACGGGGTGTTCGACACGGACGGGGTGTTCGACACGGACAAGCTTCTGTTCGTCACTGGGCTGGTCACCGTCTCGACAGGACTCATCCAAGTACTCCGATCTGCTGAACGCGGGCGCGTTACATTCCGAGCACACAAAGCACCGAGCGTCACGCCCCGAACACGCAGTCGAAGAAACCACGTATGACCGACCTCTCGGGCTTCCGTACCATTTGAGAGGTAGGTCACATGACCGCTCTCAATCTACTATTCGGTACCGCGGAGTCAAGGGTTTGGTCTTCTCTTCGGGTAAATCTCACACCTGGGGTATGAAATCGGCACCCCGAAACCACGACCGGTCGGGCGTCCACGACATTCGGGGTGGTCAACCGCTCGTTTTCCGTACAACCACTCACATTTCGTGGTATTCCCCCATCACCGCCCAAACCAAACCTTCCGGTCTGTCGGGCGGTGATGCGGTCAGCGCACCGAGTGCGGCCGGTTCGCGCTGTCGTCGGGATCGCTGTCCCTGCCGGTGTCGGGCGCGGCGTGCCGCGGCCGAGGATGCGAACGCTCGAGGTGCGGTGCGATCGCGGCGAGAGCAGCTGGCGTCGTCATCGTCCAGTGCGTCGCGTCCACCGGATGCTCGTCGATGCTCCCGCGCACGAACTGGCCCCAGCAGGTCACCGGGTCCACGTGGAAACCGTCGTCCAGGGCGGCGATGAAGAACACCAGATCGCCGTCGAACACCCTCGGCCGGTGTGCGTCGATCAGTGCGGGGGCTCGCAGCGCATTGCCGTAGATCCGTTCGAGTTCCGAAGCGGTCAGCGCCGCCAGCGGCCCTCCGACGACCCGCAGCAGTGCCGCCGCCCGCTCGGCGTCGAACTGTCCGTCCGGCGCGAGTTCGTCGAGCACGCTGTCGTCCGGGAGGTCCAGGCCGACACCGCCGAGAAGATCCGCGGTGGTCGCGGAATTCTCCACGCTGCGGTCGATCCCGACATAGCTGTCGAGGAGCCCCAGCAGACGCACCTCTTCACCGGCGTCCTGCAACTGCACGGCCATCTCGTGAGCGATGACCCCGCCCAGCGACCACCCCACCAGGTGGTACGGGCCGTGCGGCTGGACCGAACGGATCTCCCGGACGTAGCGGGCCGCGAAGTCGGTGATCGTCTCCAGGTGCGGCTCGTCCTCGGTCAGCGCGGGCGACTGCAGCCCGTAGATCGGCCGGTCCTGGGTCAGCTCGCGGCCGAGCCCCGCATAGCTCCAGGCGAGCCCGATGAACGGATGGACACAGAACAGCGGCTCCGCCGTCCCTCTCGTGCGGATCGGGAGCAGCACGTCGAGTGACGCACCGGCACCGTCCACCCCGTCGTTCGTCCACTTCTGGATGCGTTGTCCCAGCGACTGCGGGGTGGGGTCGCTGAACATCCATTGCAGCGGGAAGTCGATTCCCAGCTCGGACCCGAGCGCGGATGCGACCCGGGTGGCGATCAGCGAGTTGCCCCCGAGGTCGAAGAAGCTGTCCGTCACTCCCACGCGGTCGATGCCGAGCACGTCGGCGAACACCGTCGCGACAGCACGCTCGGCCGCCGTTCGCGGCGCCTGGTACTCGTCGGCCGCCGACCGGACGGCCGGTGCGGGCAGGGCCTTGCGGTCGAGTTTGCCGTTCACCGACAGCGGCAGGGTGTCGAGGTGCACGACGCGCGCCGGGATCATGTACGACGGGACGCGGGCCGACAGGTATGCACGCACGTCGGACCAATCGGCCGCGCGCCGGCCCACCAAGTACGCCACCAGCGCTTCCTCGCCGCGGTCGTCGCGGTGCACCACCACGACCGCCTGCGACACGTCCGGATGGGTCTCGAGCGCGGTTTCGATCTCCCCCAACTCGATCCGCTGCCCGCGCAACTTCACCTGAAAATCCGTCCGACCCAGATACTCCAGCGCACCATCGGTGCGGCGACGCACCAGATCCCCGGTCCGATACATCCGCCCACCCGCCACATACGGATTCGCCACGAACCGATCCGCCGACAGATCCGCCCGGTTCAGATACCCCCGCGCCAGCTGGACCCCCGCCAGATACAACTCCCCCGCCACCCCGTTCGGCACCGGATGCAACCGGGCATCGAGCACATGCACCTGCGTATTCCACACCGGACGCCCGATCGGCACCGTCACCGTGTCCGCCGCACCGGTCTCCCAGTACGTGACATCGACCGCCGCCTCCGTCGGCCCGTACAAGTTGTGCAGATCGGCACCACTGACCGCCCGGAACCGCGACACCTGCTCCGGCGTCAACGCCTCCCCCGAACAGAACACCAACCGCAACGAATCACGCTGCGCCGCAACAGGTTCGGCAGTGAACATCGACAGCATCGACGGCACGAAATGGGTGGTCGTCACGTGACGTTCCTGCATCAGCCCTGTCAGATACCGCGGATCGCGGTGTCCGTCCGGCGCGGCGATCACCAGGGAGGCTCCCACCTGCAGCGGCCAGAACAGCTCCCACACCGATACGTCGAACGTCACCGGAGTCTTCTGCAGAACGACGTCCGCACTGGTCAGGGCGTATTCGTGCTGCATCCACAGCAGGCGGTTCACGATCGCACCGTGGGTGACCGCGACGCCCTTCGGCCGGCCCGTCGACCCGGACGTGAAGATCACGTACGCCGTGTTCGCCGGGGACAGCGGCCACAGCCGGTCCGCATCGGTGACGGGCGAGTCGTCGAAGCCGGAGAAATCCTCGGACGCGACGTCGATGACGGGGACCGATCCGCCGCCGGGGAGTCCGGCACCGCTGACCAGGACACATGCCGGCCGTGCGGTGTCGAGTACATACGCGGTGCGCTCGGCCGGATGGTCCGGATCCACCGGCAGGTAGGCGCCACCGGCCTTCACGACGGCGTAGATCGCGACGAGCAGATCGATCGACCGGCGCATCGCGACCGCCACCACCGACTCGGGGCCGACGCCCTGCTCGATCAGTCCGCGCGCCAGCCTGTTCACGCGGGCGTCGAAGTCGGCGTACGTCAACTCGTCCCGGTCGAAGATCACCGCGATCCGGTCGGGGTCCGCCGCGACCCTCGTGTCGAACAGCGACGCCAGGGTCCCGGCGGGCACCTCGTGTGATGTCGCGTTGGTGCCGGCGATCTGCTTCCGTTCGCCGCTGCCGAGGACATCGATGTCGCCGACCGCGGTGTCCGGACTGTCGGCGGCCGCCCGCAGAATCTGCAGGAACCGCTGTCCGAACACGTGCATGGACGGCTCGTCGAACAGGTCGGAGGCGTACGTGAGGCGGGCCGCGATCCCGTCCGGACTTCCCGCCGAGTCGAACTGCTCCATCAGGGTGAGCTGCAGGTCGAACTTGGCGATGTCGACGTCGAAGTCGACGCCGCTCATCGACAGGTCACCCAGTTGAAGTGTCGCCTGGTCGAGGTTCTGGAACGTGAGCATCACCTGGAACAGGGGATGCCGCCCGGTGGACCGCGACGGATTGACGACCTCCACGAGGCGCTCGAACGGGACGTCCGCGTGGGAGAAGGCGGCGAGATCGGTCTCGCGCACGTCGGCGACCAGTTCGGCGAAGGTCCGGCCTCCGTCGACCTGCTGGCGCAGGACCAGCGTGTTGACGAACATCCCGATCAGGTCGTCGAGTTCGCGTTCGCCTCGGCCCGCGACGGGGGTGCCGATGGCGATGTCCCCGGTGCCGGAGAGTCGGCTCAGCAGCACCGCGAGCGCCGAGTGCACGAGCATGAACAGGGACGCGTTCGCGTCCCGCGCCGTACCCAGGAGCGTGCCGTGCAGTTCGGCCGGCACGGCGAAGTCGACGGTGCCGCCCCGGTACGACGCGACCGCGGGACGCGGGCGGTCGGTGGGCAGGTCCAGCTGATCCGGTGCGCCCGCGAGGGTCTGCGTCCAGAACGCGAGTTGCCGTGCCGACACCGATTCGGGATCGGCCTCGTCGCCGAGAAGCGCCCGCTGCCACAGCGCGTAGTCGGCGTACTGCACCGGCAACGGCGCCCAGTCGGGCGTGGTGTCCGCCGACCGCGCCGCGTACGCCGTCATCACGTCCCGCACCATCGGTGCCATCGACCAGCCGTCGCCGGAGATGTGATGGACCACCAGGGCGAGAACGTGTTCCGTCGGAGAGATGCGGAAGATCCGCACCCGCACCGGAACCTCCGTGGTGACGTCGAATCCGGTGGTCACCAGGCCGGCGATCTGAGCGGGCAGCGCAGCCTCGTCCGTCGCGACGACGGACAGCTCGCCCCCTACCCGGTCGACGGGCAGGATCACCTGGTGCGGGCCGTCCGCGGAGTCCGGGTACACCGTCCGCAGCGACTCGTGCCTGCGGACGACGTCGGCGACCGCATGCTGCAGTGCGTCGACGTCCAGCGCGCCCGACAGGCGAACCGCCGCGGGAATGTTGTGCACCGCGGAGTTCGGGTCGAACCTGTTGAGGAACCACATCCGGCGTTGCGCCGACGACAGCGGAATCCGTTCGGGGCGCACCGCCGGTGTCAGCGCCGGGCGGGCGGGTGCGGTCGCCTCGATCGAATCCAGTAGTGCCGCCAGGGCGGCGACGGTGGGCGCCTCGAACAGGGTTCGAATCTCCACGCGGCGCCCGAGCCGCTCGGACAGCCGGGCGACCACCCGGGTGGCGACGAGGGAGTTGCCACCGAGGTCGAAGAAGTTCGCGGCGGCACCGACCTGGTCGACGCCGAGCACGTCGGCGAACACGGCGGCAACCGCTTCCTCCGTGGGCGTCGCGGGAGCGCGATACTCGTCTGTCGCCGAGGCGAAGTCGGGCGCAGGAAGGGCCTTGCGGTCGAGTTTGCCGTTCGAGGTCAGGGGTAGTTGCGCGAGCACGACGAGGGCGGCGGGCACCATGTAGCTCGGCACCGCCGCGCCGACAGCGGCGAGAACCGCGGCGGAGTCGACGGCGGCGCCGTCCTCGGGGACGACGTACGCGATCAGGGCGGTCCCGGTGTGCGGGTGCTGGTGGGCGACGACGACGGCCTGCCCCACCGCCGCGCTCGACACCAGGGCGGACTCGATCTCGCCGAGTTCGATGCGGAACCCGCGAACCTTCACCTGGAAGTCGGAGCGCTCGAGGTACTCGAGGACACCCCTGCTGTCCCGGACGCGCCAGCGGACCACGTCGCCGGTGCGGTAGAGCCGCGAACCGGATGCGCCGAAGGGGTTGGCCACGAAGCGTTCGGCCGTCAGATCCGCGCGAGCGACGTAGCCGCGGGCCAGTTGCTCACCGGCCAGGTACAGCTCACCCGCCACCCCGACGGGGACCGGGTTCAGCCGGGCATCCAGCACGAACACCTGCGTGTTCCACTCGGGTCCGCCGATGGGAACGGTGTCGATGTCGCCGGCGGTGTGTGTCCAGGCGGTCACGGACACGGCGGCCTCGGTGGGCCCGTACAGGTTGTGCAGCGCGACGGTCCCGAACCGGCGGCGGAAGCGGGCGGCGGTGTCGACGGGCAGCGCCTCGCCGATGCACAGCACCCGCCGCAGGGCCGGCTGCTCCCCGGCATCCGCCAGGAAGGCCTCCAACAGGGACGGCACGAAATGTGCTGTCGTGACGCACTGCTGACGCATCAGGTCCGCCAAGTAGGCCGGGTCGCGGTGACCGTCCGGGCGGGCGATGACCAGTCGGGCGCCCGTGGTCAGCGGCCAGAACAGTTCCCACACCGACAGGTCGAACGTGACGGGTGTCTTCTGCACGACGGCGTCGGTGGTGTCGAGCGGGTATTCATGCTGCTTCCAGCGGAGTTGGTTCGCGATGGCGGCGTGAGTCACGGCGACCCCCTTGGGGCGGCCGGTGGACCCGGACGTGAAGATCAGGTACGCCGTGTTCTCCGGCCGCAGCGGGGCGAGGCGATGCGCATCGGTCACCGGTTCGCGGGGCGAGCCGGCGAGGTCGATGCTGTCGATCTCGATGACCGGGACGTTCACGGAGGCGAACCCGTCCGAGGACGTGGTGAGGATGCACGCCGGGCGTGCGGTCGCGAGCACGTAGGCGAGTCGGTCGGCCGGATGGGTGAGATCGATCGGCAGGTACGCGCCGCCGGCTCGCAGCACCGCGTACATCCCGACCAGCAGTTCGATCGACCGGTTCATCGCCAGTCCCACCACGGATTCCGGTCCCACCCCGCGAGCGATCAGCCGGTGGGCGAGGGCGTCGACACGGCGGTCGAACTCTGCGTACGTCAGTTCGGTGCCCTCGAAGAACACCGCGGCCTTGTCGGGGGTGCGCGACACCTGGGCGGAGAACAGTTCGGCGAGCGTCGTCGGCGGCAGATCGACGCCGCTGTCGTTGAAGTCGGCGAGGACCGACTGCCGTTCGGGGCCGTCGAGGAGGTCGATGGCCCCGACGGCCACGTCCGGATCCTGTACGACCGACTCGAGGACGCGGGTGAAGCGTTCCGCGAACGCCCGCACGGTGGATTCGTCGAAGAGGTCGGTGGCGTAGGTGAACTGGGCCTCGATCACGTCCGGGGATCCGTCGGCGTCGTGCTTCTCCGACAGTGTCAGGTGCAGATCGAAGTTGGAGATCGTGTTCGGTACGTCGAGTCCCTCGACGTGCAGTCCGGGAAGCTCGAGCGTGGTGGTGGCGAGGTTCTGGAACGAGAACGCGACCTGGAACAGCGGGTGGTGCGCGCGGGACCGGGCCGGGTTCAGCACGTCGACGAGGCGCTCGAACGGAATGTCGGAGTGCGCGAACGCATTCAGATCGACAGACCGCGCGTCGGCGAGGCTGTCGGCGAACGAACTCGCGAGGTCCACGGGGGTGCGCAGCACCAGGGTGTTCACGAACATCCCGACGAGTTCGTCGAGGGATTCCTCACCGCGGCCGGCGATGGGTGCGCCGACGGCGATGTCGGATTCGTTGCTCAGTCGCGCGAGAAGCACCGCGAGCGCGGTGTGCATCACCATGAACAGGGACGTGTTCCGGCCGCGGGCGAGCGCCAGCAGGGCGCGGTGGGTGCCGGCGCCGATGGTGAACGGCACGTGCGCGCCCCGGTGCGACGCGACCGCGGGACGGGGACGGTCGGTCGGCAGGGACAGCCGGTCCGGCAGACCCTCCAGTGTGCGGGTCCAGTAGGCGATCTGAGCGGCGGCGACAGATTCGGGATCGGCCTCGTCGCCGAGGAGTTCCCGCTGCCACAGGCTGTAGTCGGCGTACTGCACCGGCAGCGGCGTCCAGCGGGGAACGTGTCCCTCGGCGCGGGCGGTGTAGGCGAGCATGACGTCGCGGGCCAGCGGGGCGAGCGACCAGCCGTCACCCGAGATGTGGTGGGCGACCATCACGAGCACGTAGTCGTCGGCGCCGACGCGGTACATCCGGGCCCGCAGGGGCACGTCCGCGGTCACGTCGAAGCCCGTCGTGACGAGTGCGAGCACCCGCTCGAGGACGTCGTCGGGGTGCGCCGTCACCGGTGTCAGGTCGGGCACCGCGTCCCCGGCGGGCACGATCACCTGGTGCGGACCGTCGGCGGAGTCGGGATAGACGGTGCGCAGCGCCTCGTGCCGCCCGACGAGATCGGCGATCGCGATCTGCATGGCACGCAGGTCCACCTCGCCCGACAGCCGGAGCGCGACCGGCAGGTTGTAGGCGGGCGATGCGGTGTCGAACTGGTTGATGAACCACATCCGCTGCTGGGCGAGCGACAGCGGAATGTGTTCGGGCCGGGGCTTCGCCGTCAGCGCGGGGCGCCGCACACTGTGGGCGGTGGTCTCGGTGATACGTGCCGCGAGCGCGGCCACGGTCGGCGACTCGAACACTTCACGGACCCCGACGTGGACGTCGAGTGCCGCGTTGATCCGCGACACCACCTGGGTGGCGAGCAGCGAGTTGCCGCCGAGGTCGAAGAAGCTGTCGTGGATGCCGATCTCCGGCAATGCGAGGATGTCCGCGAAGATACCGGCGACGATCACCTCCATCGGGTTCCGCGGTGCCTCGAATGTCGTGGCCGCGGCGGCGAAGATCGGCTCGGGCAGCGCGGCCCGGTCGAGCTTGCCCGCCGGGGTGAGCGGCAGGGCGTCGAGGAGGGTGACGGAGGCGGGAACCATGTAGGCGGGCAGGGTGCGTCCGACGAAGTTCGCGACCTCGACCCGGTCCACGTCTTCACCGGTGAACGGCAGCACGTACGCGACGAGGGAGGTCTCCCCGTTCGGGTGCTCGTACCCGATCGTGGTGGCGTACTCGATCTGCGGGTGTGCGGTGAGCGCGGCATCGATCTCGCCGAGTTCGATCCGGAATCCGCGGATCTTCACCTGGTGGTCGGTGCGGCCGACGAAATCGAGGACGCGGTTCTCCCGCCACCGGACGAGGTCGCCGGTGCGGTACATCAGGTCGCCGGGCTCGCCGTACGGGTCGGCGACGAAGCGTTCGGCGGTCAGTCCCGGCCGTCCGAGGTAGCCGCGGGCGAGGCTCGGGCCTCCGACGTACAGTTCGCCCGGCACACCCACCGGCACGGGGCGCAGCCGGCCGTCCAGCACGAGTGCCCGCACTCCGCGGCTCGGGCCGCCGATGGTGACCGGTTCGCCGGCGCGGAGGGGTTCGGTGATGGACGACATGATCGTCGCCTCGCTGGGGCCGTACGCGTTGACCATGCGACGCCCGGGCGCCCAGCGGGCGACCAGTTCCGGTGGGCACACGTCACCGGCGACCACGACCACGGCGAGGTCGTCGAGCCCGTGATGGTCCACCGACGCCAGCGCCGCCGGAGTGGAGAACGCATGGGTGACGTGTTCCGCGGCGAGCAGTTCCGCGAGTTCCGATCCGCCGTAGATCGTGGGCGGGGCGATGACCATCGTGGCTCCCGCGCCGAGTGCCATCAGCATCTCGAACACCGAGGCGTCGAAACTCGGGGACGCGAAATGCAGTGTCCGCGAACGGGAGGTGACCCCGAGGAGCTCACGCTCGTCGGTCACCAGATTCATCAAACCGCGATGCGTGACCGCGACTCCCTTGGGCCGGCCGGTGGACCCCGACGTGTAGATGACGTACGCCACCTGGTCGGACAGGATCGGGCGCATGCGGTCGCGGTTGGTGAGCGGCAACCGGGATTCGTGGGTGCAGCGCACCTCGACCGCCGGGTCGTCGAGGAGCATCCACCGGATCGAGTCCGGGAGCAGATCCTGTTTCGCGGACACGGTGATCCCGACCATCGCCCCGGAGTCCTGCACCATGTGCAGAATGCGGTCCGCGGGATAGCCGGGGTCGACGGGCACGAACGCGGCACCGGTCTTGGCCACCGCCCACACGGCCACCACGGATTCGACGGACCGCGGCAGCGCCAGCGCGACCCGGGTTTCGGGTCCCACTCCCCTGTCCACGAGCAACCGGGCAAGCTGATTCGACCGTTCGTCGAGGTCCCGGTACGTGAGGCTCTCTTCGTCGAAGACGACGGCGGGTCCGTCCGGTGCCGCGGCGACGGCGTCGGCGAGGATCTCGGGCAGCATCTGCACCGGTCGCGGGTCGGCGCCGCGCACCGGGGTGAGCGCCGCGTATTCCTCGTCGCCGAGGACCGGAATGTCACCGATCGGCCGCTGCGGGTCGGCGACGACCGCCTCGAAGATCCGCCGCAGCCGGGTCGCGTACTCGGCGGCGGTGCTCTCGTCGAAAATGTCTGTCGCGTAGACCAGTTCGGCGTCGATGCCGGCGGCCTCGGACGCGTCGCCGAGGCGCTCGGTGAGCGTGAAGTGCAGGTCGAACTTCGCGATGCTCGCGTCGAGGGTGAGCGGCTCCACCGACAGCCCGTCCAGTTCGAGTCGGTCGGCGGAGACCGCCTGCACGCCGAGCGCCACCTGGAACAGCGGGTGGTGCGAGGTGGAGCGGACCGGGCTGAGTACCTCCACCAGCCGCTCGAACGGCAGGTCCGCGTGGGCGAACGCCTCGAGGTCGACATCCCGGGCCTGTTCGAGCAGCGACACGAACGACGCCCCCGGGTCCAGCGTCGTGCGCAACACGAGGGTGTTGACGAACATGCCGATGATGTCGTCGAGTTCCACCCGGCCGCGACCGGCGATCGCCGTGCCGACGGTGATGTCGGAGCTGGTGCTGAGCCGGCCCAGCAGGACGCTGAGCGCGGCGTGGGCGACCATGAAGATGCTGGCGCCGTTCGCGCGTGCCAGCTCGGCCAGGGCCCGGTGTGTGTCGGCGTCCAGGGTGAAACGCGTTGCCGCACCCCGATGCGACGGAACGGCCGGCCTGCCCCGGTCGCCCGGCAGGTACAGCTGGTCCGGGACACCGGCGAGTGTCCGGGTCCAATACTCGAGCTGGGCGGCGGCGAGGCTGCCCGGGTCGGATTCGGCGCCGAGCACCTCCCGCTGCCACAGCGCGTAGTCGGCGTACTGCACCGGCAGCGGTGCCCAGGTGGGCGCACGGCCTGCCGCGCGGCTCGAGTAGGCGATCATCACGTCCCGGATCAGCGGTTCCATGGACACGCCGTCGGCGGAGATGTGATGGACGACGAGAGCGAGCACGTGCTCGGTGTCGCCGAGCGAGTACACCTTCACCCGCAGTGGCACGGCTTGGGAGACGTCGAAGCCGGTCAGCAGGAACTGCTCGAGATCCGCGCGTAGCCCGGCCTCGTCCACGCGGACCGGTGCGGCGTCGGGGGTGAACTCTCCGGGTTCGAGGATCACCTGGTGCGGTCCGCCCCGGGAATCGGGGAAGACGGTCCGCAGCGATTCGTGCCGGGTGATCAGATCGTCGATCGCCGCGGCCAGCGCCGCCGTGTCCAGCGGTCCGGTGAGCCGGACCGCGGCGGGGAGGTTGTATGCGGGCGAGGACGTTTCGAACTGGTTGAGAAACCACATCCGCTGCTGCGCGAGTGAGAGGGGGATCCGGTCGGGGCGGACCGCCGCCGTCAGGGGTGCGATCGGCGTGGTCGGACCGTGCCCGTCGAGTCGCCGGGCCAGGGCCGCGACGGTGGGGGCGTCGAACACGTCGCGGATGGCGACGCGTGTCTCCGTCGCGACCCCGATGCGGGTGCTGAGCTTGGTGGCGGACAGGGAGTTGCCGCCGAGTTCGAAGAAGTTGTCGTCGACACCGACCCGGGGGACGCCGAGGAGTTCGGCGAAGATTCCGGCGACGATGCGTTCCGACTCGGTGCGTGGCGCCGTGTACTCCGCCTTCACGGTGAACACCGGCGCGGGCAACGCGTTCTGGTCGACCTTCCCGTTCGGTGTCAGCGGTAGTTCCGCCAGCGTGATCAGCAGCGACGGAATCATGTAGGAGGGCAGGCTGCCCGCCGCCTCGGCGAGGACGGCGTCCCGGTCCAGTGTGCTTCCGCGCCGCGGCACCACGTACCCGACGAGGTGATCGCCGGTGTGCGGGTCCGAATGCGGGACGACGATCGCCTGGTCCACGTCTTCGTGCCGAAGCAGTGCCGACACGATTTCGCCGAGTTCGATACGGAATCCGCGGACCTTCACCTGGAAGTCGGTGCGCCCGAGGTACTCGAGCCGGCCGTCCGCGTTCCAGCGGACGAGGTCGCCGGTGCGGTACAGGCGCGCGCCCGACGTGGAGAAGGGGTCGGCGACGAACCGTTCGGCGGTGAGGTCGGGGCGGCCCAGGTATCCGCGGGCGAGCTGGACTCCACCGAGGTACAGCTCTCCCGCGACACCGACCGGAACCGGACGCAGGCGGCCGTCGAGGACGAGGGTGCTGGTGTTCCAGACGGGCAGACCGATCGGGACGGTGTCGGAGTTGTCGGACCGCGCCGCGAAGAAGGTGGTGGTCACCGCCGCCTCGGTGGGTCCGTACGTGTTGTCGATTTCCGCGGGATGGGACGCCCGGAAGTCGTCGATCGTCTCCGGCGACACTGCTTCGCCACCGACCAGCACGTGCCGCAGCGCCGGCAGGTCGTCGAGCCCGGGGCCGGACGTCACGGCCGCCAGCATCGCCGGCACGAAGTGCACGACGGTGACGCCGTGTGCGCGGAGGACGCCCGAGAGGTATTCGGGGTCGCGGTGCCCGTCGGGTTCGGCGACGACGAGCCGCGCGCCGGAGACGAGCGGCGCGAAGCACTCCCACACCGACACGTCGAACGTCACCGGGGTCTTGAACAGCATGGTGTCGGCGGTGCTCAGCGCGTACTGCGCACGCAGCCACTCGAGTTGCGCCGCGATCGCCGCATGGGAGACGGCGACCCCCTTGGGTCGTCCCGTGGAACCGGACGTGAAGAGGACGTACGCCGTGTTGTCCGGGCGCAGCGGTGCGACGCGTTCGTCGTCGCGGATCGGCTCCCCACCGAACTCTGCCGGGTCCGGGTCTGCGGGGACGATCGCCCGCACCCCGTACCGTGTCGTCCCGGTTTGTGTGAGCAACGCGCTGCTCGTGAGCACCGCGGACGCGCCGGACTGTTCGACGATGTCGCTGTTGCGCTGCGCCGGTTGACCGGGCTCGAGTGGGGTGTAGGTGCCGCCTGCCCTCACCACGGCGTGGACGGCGACGAGCAGGTCGAGCGACCGCGGGATATCCACCGCCACGACGACGTCGGGTCCCACGCCGTCGCCGATGAGCCTGCGCGCGAGGCGGTTCGCCCGAGCATCGAACTCGGCGTAGGTCAGTGCCGTGTCGCGCCAGAGCACCGCGGGGGCGTCCGGTGTGGTCCGTGCCTGGTCGTCGAGGAGACCGACGAGGGTGCGCTGCGCCGTGTCCCGGGTCGCGCCGTGTGACAGGGCGAGCAGACCCAGCCGGGCTTCGTCGCCGAGCAGGTCGAGGTCGCCGACCGTGGTTCGGGGATCGCGGGTCAGTCCGGTGAGGACCCGGAGGAAGGACTCGCCGATCCGCAGTGCGGTGTCCTCGTCGAAGAGGTCCTTGGCGTAGCCGAGTTCGAGATCGAGACCGGTCGGGTTCCCTTCCTCGTCGTGGCGTTCGCCGAGCACGAAGTTGAGATCGAACTTGGCGATCGGCGATTCGATCTCGAGTGCGGACACCTCCAGTCCCGGCAGTTCGAGTGTCGGGGTCTGCAGGTTCTGCAGTGCGAGCGCCACCTGGAACAGCGGGTGGAACGCGGTGGAACGGGTCGGGTTGATCGCGTCGACCAGCTGCTCGAACGGCACGTCGACGTGGGAGAACGCCTCGAGGTCGACGCGCCGGACCTGCTCGAGCAGTTCGGCGCCCGTCGATTCCGGTTGCACGTCGGTGCGCAGCACCAGGGTGTTGACGAACATGCCGACGAGTCCGTCGAGGGACTGCTCCCCGCGACCCGCGACGGATGTTCCGATGGCGACGTCCGGGCCGGCCCCGATCCGCGACAGGAGCGCCGCGAGCGCGGTGTGGACGACCATGAACAGGCTGGCGTGGTGGGTGCGCGCCACGTCCAGCAGTCGCAGGTGGCTGTCGCCGCCCAGGGCCAGTCGTACCGTGCCGCCGAGGTTCGACGGAGCGGGCGGTCGGGGGCGGTCGGTGGGTAGTTCCACCTGATCCGGCAGACCCGCGAGTGTTCGCTTCCAGTAGGCGATCTGGCCGGCGGCCAGCGACTGCGGATCGTGCTCGTCGCCCAGCAGTTGACGCTGCCACACGGCGTAGTCCGCGTACTGCACCGGCAAGGCGTTCCAGGCCGGGGCGTCACCGGCGGTCCGGGCCGCGTAGGACGTCATGACATCGGAGGCGAGGGGGATGAACGACCAGCCGTCCGCCGAGATGTGGTGGACGACGAACAGCAGGATGTGCTCCGAGCGGCTCTCGCGGAACAGGTGAACCCGCAGCGGGATGTCGGTGGTGACGTCGAACCCGGCGGACGCGTGCCGCAGGATCGCACCGCTGAGGTCTTCACCGGACAGGCGTGACGGCGTCAGATCGAGGGAGATCGACTCCACCGGGACGATCACCTGATGCGCCCCGGTCTCGGTCGCCGGGTAGACGGTGCGCAGCGCCTCGTGCCGCTCGAGGACGTCGCCGAGCGCCGCACGCAGGGTCGCGACATCGATCCTGCCGGACATGCGCAGCGCGAGCGGGATGTTGTACGCGGCCGAGGAGGTGTCGAACTGGTTGAGGAACCACATGCGTTGCTGTGCCGGCGACAGCGGGATCGTCGCGGGCCGCTCACCGGCGACGAGGGCCGGCCGCTCGATCGTCGTCTCGGACAGCGCGGCGATCGCGAGTTCGCGGACGGTGGGGTTATCGAACAGGGTGCGGACGGAGATGCGTGTTCCCAGCGCCGCACCGACCCGGGAGACGACCTGGGTGGCGGACAGCGAGTTGCCGCCGAGGTCGAAGAAGTTGTCGTCCAGCCCGATCGACGGCTCCCCCACCACGTCGGCGAAGACGGCGGCGATCGCCTGCTCGGCCGGGGTCTGCGGCGCCGTGAACTCATTGCGGCGCGCGAAGACGGGGGTGGGGAGGGCGTTGCGGTCCAGTTTCCCCGCCGGGGTCAGCGGCAACGACTCCAACACCATGATCGCCGACGGCACCATATACCCCGGCAACCGCTCCCCCACGAACTCCGCGAGCGCCCGGGTTTCGACGTCAGTTCCAGGCGCCGAAAGCACATACGACACCAGCCGACTACTCCCACCCCCGTCGTCGAACCCGACCGTGTGCGCGAACTCCACCACCGGATGCGCCGCCAACACCGCATCGATCTCACCCAACTCGATCCGGAACCCCCGAATCTTCACCTGAAAATCACTACGCCCCAAAAACTCCAAAACCCAGGTGCCGTCCGGGGCGGCCACCCACCGCACCACATCACCCGTGCGATACATCCGCCCACCCGCACCGAACGGACACGCCACGAACCGCCCCGCCGTCAACCCCGCCCGATGCACATACCCGCGCGCCAAACTGGACCCGAGAACGTAGAGTTCGCCGCGCACCCCGGCCGGGACCGGACGCAACCGGTGGTCGAGGACGACGAGGTCGACACCCACCGTCGGCGACCCGATACTCACCGGCTGCCCAGGCACCAACGGACCGGTCGCCGACGACATGATCGTCGTCTCACTCGGACCATACGCATTGACCATCACCCGGCCCGGCGCCCACCGCGCCACCAACTCCGGCGGACACACATCACCCGCCACCACCACCGTCCGCAGACCGTCCAGACCACGGTGATCGAGCGACGCCAACGACGCCGGCGTACAGAACGCATGCGACACCCCGTGTTCGGCAAGGAACTCCGCCAACTCCGAGCCACCGAAAATCGTGGTCGGCGCCACCACCAGCGTCGCCCCCGCACACACCGCCATCACCAACTCGAACACCGACGCATCGAAACTCGGCGACGCGAAATGCAACACCCGCGACCCCACGGACACGCCGAGGCGAGCCCGCTCATCCGCCGCCAGATTCACCACACCCCGATGCGTGACCGCCACACCCTTCGGCCGACCCGTCGACCCCGACGTATAAATCACATACGCCGGATGATCCACCGACAACACACCCGTGCGGTCCGAATCATCCAGGGGCTCCGAGGAGTACGAGGCCAGACCCTCGACCACTGCGTCGTCGTCGAGGACGATCCAGTGCGTGCCCTCCGGCAGACCATCCCGCAACGCGGCCGTCGTCACACCGATCGGCGCACCACAATCCTCCAGCATGAACGCGATCCGGTCAGCCGGATAACTCGGATCCACCGGAACGAACGCCGCCCCCGCCTTCGCCACCGCCCACACACTCGACACGGACTCGACCGACCGCGGCAAGGCCAACGCCACGGAAACCTCCGGGCCGACCTGCATGTCGGCGAGCAGTCGCGCCAGGCGGTTCGATTCTGCGTCCAACTCCCGGTACGTGAGCGTGCGGGTGGCGCCCGCGGACGCACCGAGCACTGTCGGGGCGACGAGCGCGTCACCGTCCGGGTTGCTGCGCACCGCGCCGGCCAGCAGATCCGGCACGGTGACGGGTGCGAATCCGGGCCTGCCCGCTGCCGGGACGAGAGCTGCCCGTTCGGTGTCGTCGAGCAGGTCGAGATCACCGACGGCGGTGCCCGGGTCGGAGACCACGGCCTCGAGAATCCGCTGCAGCCGCCACGCGAAGTCGCGGACGGTGGACTCGTCGAACAGGTCGGTGGCGTAGGTGATTTCGGCACGGATCCCGGACGGCGCACCGCTGTCGTCCAGATTCTCGCCCAACGTCAGCTGCAGATCGATCTTGGCGACCCCCGGGTCCACGTCTTCGACGCCGATCCGCAATCCCGGCAGTTCGTACTCGTCCGCCTGTCCCGGGTTCATCGACAGCGCAACCTGGTAGATCGGGTGATGGGCCGGGGTGCGCGCCGGGGCGAGCACGTCGACCAGCCGCTCGAACGGGACGTCCGCGTGGGCGAACGCTGCGAGGTCGGTGTCGCGCACCGTGTGCAGCAACTCGACGAAGCTGTTTCCGCTGCGCACCGCTGTGCGCAGGACGAGGGTGTTGACGAACATGCCGACCAGGTCGTCGAGAGCGCGTTCGCCGCGTCCGGCGATCGGGGTGCCGATCGCGACGTCGTCGGTGGCCGACAGACGGCCCAGGAGCAGCGCGAACGCGGCGTGGGCCACCATGAATGTGGTGGCCCCGTGTTCCCGGGCCAGACGCTGAATGCCGCGGTGGGTTTCGGGATCGATGCTGAAGCCCACCGATTGCCCGGCGAACGTCGGCTGAGCCGGACGCGGCCGGTCGAACGGCAGGCGCAGTTCGTCGGGCGCGCCGTCGAGTGTTCGCGTCCAGTATCCGAGTTGGGTGGTCATGACGGATTCGGCGTCGTCCTCGCTGCCGAGCACCTCCCGCTGCCACACGCTGAAGTCGGCGTACTGGACCTCGAGCGGAGCCCACTGGGGGGCGTGCCCCTGCGCACGGGCCGCGTAGGCAACCATGACGTCGCGGCCCAGTGGTCCGAAAGACCAGCCGTCGGCCGCGATGTGGTGCAACGAGATCGCCAGGACATGCTCGGTGGGCGCCGTGCGGAACAGCGTGGCCCGTACCGGTGTCTCCGCGGTGACGTCGAATCCGCGGGACGCGAACGCCACCATTCGGCCGGGGAGGTCGGTCTCGGTGACGTCGACCGGCCGCAGTGTCACGGAGACGTCGGGAGCGGGCAGCACGATCTGCTCGGGGCCACCCGCGCCGTCCGGGAACACCGTGCGCAGCGACTCGTGACGTTCGACGACGTCGTCGAACGCCGCCGCCAACGCCGCGGTGTCGATCGCGCCGGACAGCCGCACCGCGAACGGCAGGTTGTAGGCCGGGGAGTCGGCGTCGAACTGGTTGAGGAACCACATGCGCTGCTGCGCGAGCGACAGCGGGATGCGTGCGGGCCGGGTCACTGCGGTCAGGGCCGGGCGCACCGCACTCGTGGTGGAGTCGATGCGCAACGCCAGTGCGGCCACGGTGGGCGCATCGAACACGTCGCGAACCGACAACCGGGTTCCGGTCGCCTCGGTGATGCGCGCGGTCACCCGGGTGACGGACAGCGAGTTGCCGCCGAGGTCGAAGAAACTGTCGTGCACACCGATCCGGCCGGCGTCGAGCACGTCGGAGAACACGTCCGCGAGCTTCTGCTCCACGTCGTTGCGGGGTGCCACGTATTCGGTTGTATTCGAAACGAATTCGGGTGCCGGGAGGGCCTTGCGGTCCAGTTTCCCGCTCGTGTTCAGCGGGAACTCGTCGAGCAACACCGTCGCCGACGGCAGCATGTACGCCGGAAGCGCACCCGCTGCGTGCCGGCGCAGGTCCGCGGCATCGACAGCGCGACCCGCCGCGGGAACCACATACGCCACCAAATGATCACCCGTCGAGGCATCCGAATAGACGACAACAGCAGCACCGGTCACATCCGGATGCGACCGCAACACCGCCTCGATCTCACCCAACTCGATCCGCTGACCACGGAACTTCACCTGGAAATCGGTACGCCCGATGTACTCGAGCACCCCGTCCCCCCGGCGCCGCACCAGATCACCCGTCCGGTACATCCGCGCCCCGGCACCACCGAACGGATTCGCCACAAACCGGTCCGACGTCAAATCCGCCCGGCCCAAATACCCCCGCGCCAACTGGATGCCACCGAGATACAGCTCCCCCGGCACCCCCACCGGAACCGGATGCAACCGCGAATCCAGCACGTACGCCTGGGTGTTCCACTCCGGCACACCGATCGGCACCGTCACCTCGTCGGCGTCCGACGTCTCCCAGTACGTCACCGACACCGCGGCCTCCGTCGGCCCGTACAGATTGTGCAACCCCGCAGACGACATTTCCCCAAACCGCACCACCGTCTCCGGCGGCAACGCCTCACCGATCACGAACACGTGCCGCAAACTCGAACACGACCCGGCCGGTACCGACGCAACGAACACATCCAGCATCGACGGCACGAAATCGGTCACCGTCACCCCGTACTCGTCGATCACCTCCGCCAGATACACCGGATCCCGGTGCCCGTCCGGAGTGGCCAGCACCATGGTGGCGCCGACCTGCAACGGCCAGAAGAACCCCCACACCGACACGTCGAACGTCGTCGCCGTCTTCTGCAACAACACATCCCGCTCGGTCAGCCCGTACTCCGACTGCATCCACACCAACTGGTTCACGATGCCCGCGTGCGGCACCGCCACACCCTTCGGCTTACCCGTCGACCCCGACGTGTAGATCACGTAGGCGGTGTTGTCCGCGCGCAGCGGAGCGATCCGGTCGGCATCGGTGACGCGCGCGCCGGAGAAGTCGGTCAGGTCCAGCGCGTCGACCTCGATCACCGGGAACGTGCCGGGAAGGGCGCCGCGATCGGCGGACGTGCTCAGCACACACACCGGCTGCGCCGAGTCGAGCACGTACCCGATGCGATCGACCGGGTGATCGGGGTCGACGGGCACGTAGGCGCCACCCGCCTTGACGACGGCGTACATTCCCACCACGAGGTCCAGCGAGCGCCGTATCGCCAGCACCACCCGCGATTCGGGCCCCACACCGCAGGACACGAGATACCGGGAGAGTCGATTCGCCCGCTCGTCGAGCTCGGCGTACGTCAGGGAGGCGCTGTCGAAGACCAGGGCTGTCGCGCCGGGAGCGCGCGCCACCTGTGCGTCGAACAGATCCGGCAGGGTGGCGACGGGAACGTCGTGGTCGGTCGAGTTCCACTGCGTCAGTGCGGCGTTCTCGTCGGCGTCGAGCAGTTCGATGTCGCCGACACGCGTGCTCGCGTCCGTGGTGACGGCATCGAGGATCGCGCTGAATCGGGCGGCGATGAAGGCAGCCGTGTCCTCGTCGAACAGGTCCGCCGCATACGTCAACTGTGCGGTGATCCCGCCCGGGTTGCCGTCGGCGTCGAACCGCTCGACGAGGGTGAAGTGGAGATCGAATTTCGCGACGTCGATGTCGGTGTCGAGTCCGCGCAGTGTGAGTCCGTCGAGTTCGAGTGTGGTCTGCGCGAGGTTCTGGAACGTGAGCATCACCTGGAACAACGGGTGCCGGGAAGCGTGCCGGGTGGGGCTGAGCACCTCCACCAGCCGTTCGAACGGCACGTCGGCGTGGGAGAACGCCGCGAGATCCGCGTCCCGGACATGGTCGAGCAGGTCGGTGAATGCCGAACCCGGATCGACGGGGGTCCGCAGGGTCACGGTGTTGACGAACATGCCGATCAAATCGTCGAGTTCGCGTTCGCCGCGGCCCGCGACGGGAGTGCCGATGGTGACGTCCGGGGAGGCGCTGAGACGCCCGAGCAGGACGGCGAGCGCGGTGTGCACGACCATGAACAGCGTGGCCCGCCGGGACTGTGCGAGCGCGGCCAGCGCGCGGTGCGTCGACGCGTCGACGGCGAAGTCGACGTGCCGACCGCGGTAGGACTGTTCCGCGCGTCGCGGCCGGTCCGTCGGGAGATCCAGCTCCTCGGGAACACCCGCCAGGGTGTTCGTCCAGAAGTCGAGTTGCCGGGCCGCGAGAGAGTCGGGGTCGGATTCCTCGCCGAGCAGGTCGCGTTGCCACAGGGCGTAATCGGCGTACTGCACGGGAAGCGCCGTCCAGGTGGGGCGCTCTCCCCGTGTGCGGGCCGCGTACGCGATCATCACGTCGCGCACCATCGGTGCCATCGACCAGCCGTCGCCGGAGATGTGGTGCACCACCAGTGCCAGCACGTGGTCGTCGGCGCCCAGCCGGATCAGCGTGACGCGGACGGGCAGGTCGGTCGTGACGTCGAAACCGGTGGTGAAGAATCGTCCGAGGACGGTCTCCAGTTCGTCCTCACCAACGGCCGCGACGGACAGGGTCGGGCGTGCGTCGGCGGTGTCGCGCACGACCTGGTGCGGACCGGTCGCCGAATCCGGGAACACCGTGCGCAGCGTTTCGTGGCGTTCGATCAGGTCTGCGATGGCCGCCTCGAGTGCCGCCCGGTCGAGTGCCCCGGTGAACCGCACCGCGAACGGCAGGTTGTATGCCGGGGACGACGGGTCGAACTGGTTGAGGAACCACATCCGCTGCTGGGCCGGCGACAACGGAATCTGCGCCGGCCGTTCCCGCCGGGTCAGTGCCGGTCGGGTGTCCGCACCGTGCGACTGCGACAGTCGGGCCGCGAGTTCCGCGACGGTCGGCGACTCGAACAGGTCCCGCACCGCGAGCGGCACGTCGAGTTCGCTGCGGATCCGGGACACCAGCTGGGTGGCGATCAGCGAGTTGCCGCCGAGGTCGAAGAAACTGTCGTGGACGCTCACCCGGTCGAGTCCGAGTACCGTGCCGAACACCGCGGCGACGGAGTGCTCGACGCTCGTGGACGGTGCGATGTATTCACCCGCAGCCGAGGAGAACTCCGGTGCGGGGAGGGCCTTGCGGTCCAGTTTCCCGCTCGTGTTCAGCGGGAACTCGTCGAGCAACACCGTCGCCGACGGCAGCATGTACGCCGGAAGCGCACCCGCTGCGTGCCGGCGCAGGTCCGCGGCGTCGACAGTGCGACCGGACGCGGGAACCACATACGCCACCAGATGATCACCCGTCGAGGCATCCGAATAGACGACAACAGCAGCACCGGTCACATCCGGATGCGACCGCAACACCGCCTCGATCTCACCCAACTCGATCCGCTGACCACGGAACTTCACCTGGAAATCGGTACGCCCGATGTACTCGAGCACCCCGTCCCCCCGGCGCCGCACCAGATCACCCGTCCGGTACATCCGCAACCCGGCACCACCGAACGGATTCGCCACAAACCGGTCCGACGTCAAATCCGCCCGGCCCAAATACCCCCGCGCCAACTGGATGCCACCGAGATACAGCTCCCCCGGCACCCCCACCGGAACCGGATGCAACCGCGAATCCAGCACGTACGCCTGGGTGTTCCACTCCGGCACACCGATCGGCACCGTCACCTCGTCGGCGTCCGACGTCTCCCAGTACGTCACCGACACCGCGGCCTCCGTCGGCCCGTACAGATTGTGCAACCCCGCAGACGACACGGTACGGAACCGACTCGCGGTTTCCGGGGGAAGCGCCTCGCCGATCACGAACACGTGCCGCAAACTCGAACACGACCCGGCCGGTACCGACGCAACGAACACATCCAGCATCGACGGCACGAAATCGGTCACCGTCACCCCGTACTCGTCGATCACCTCCGCCAGATACACCGGATCCCGGTGCCCGTCCGGAGTGGCCAGCACCATGGTGGCGCCGACCTGCAACGGCCAGAAGAACCCCCACACCGACACGTCGAACGTCGTCGCCGTCTTCTGCAACAACACATCCCGCTCGGTCAGCCCGTACTCCGACTGCATCCACACCAACTGGTTCACGATGCCCGCGTGCGGCACCGCCACACCCTTCGGCTTACCCGTCGACCCAGACGTGTAGATCACGTAGGCGGTGTTGTCCGCGCGCAGCGGAGCGATCCGGTCGGCGTCGGTGACGCGCGCGCCGGAGAAGTCGGTCAGGTCCAGCGCGTCGATGGTGACCACGTCGACGCCGGACGGAAGTGCGGGCTGATCCGCGGTCGTGGTCAGGACGCGGACCGGCGCGGCGGACTGCAGCACGTACCCGATGCGGTCGACCGGGTGATCGGGGTCGACGGGCACGTAGGCACCACCCGCCTTGACGACGGCGTACATTCCCACCACGAGGTCCAGCGAGCGCCGCATCGCCAGCACCACCCGCGATTCGGGCCCCACACCGCACGACACGAGATACCGCGCCAACCGGTTCACCCGAGCATCGAACTCCGCATACGTCAGCGCAGCGCCCTCGAACACCACCGCCGTCGCACCCGGCGTCCGCGCCACCTGTGCGTCGAACAGATCCGGCAGGGTGGCGACGGGAACGTCGTGGTCCGTGGCGTTCCACCCGGCCAGTTCCCGGAGGCGCGCGGCGGGGTCCGCGACCGCGATGTCGCCGACCGGCGTCTGCGGTGCAGCAGTCACAGCTTCGAGGATCCGGACGAACTGTGCGCCGAACGAGCGAATCGTGCTCTCGTCGAACAATTCGGTGGCGTAGTTGAACTCGGCGGCGATGGGGCCGGGCCTGCCATCGGCACCGTGAGTGTCGGTGAGGACGAGTTGCAGGTCGAACGCGGCGACGTCGGGGAGGATCGGCTCGCTCGACACCGACAGCCCGGGGAGTTCGAGGTGCGCGGGTGCATGGTTCTGGAAGAACAGCGCGACCTGGAACAGCGGGTGGTGGGCCGCCGTGCGGGTGGGGTTCAGGTGCTCCACGAGACGTTCGAACGGCACATCCGTGTGGGTGAACGCGGTGAGGTCCACGTCGCGGACCTGCTGCAGCAGTGCGGTGAACGACGATGCCGGGTCCACCTGTGCGCGGAGCACGAGGGTGTTGACGAACATTCCGACCAGGTCGTCGAGGTCGCGGTCGCCGCGGCCGGCGACGGGCGTGCCGATCGCGATGTCGGTGGTCGCGCTGAGCCTGCTGATCAGCACCGACAGGGCGGAGTGCGCGACCATGAACAGGGTGACGTTCTGGGTGCGGGCCAGGGTCAGCAGGCGTTGGTGCAGTTCCGCCGAGATCTCCCAGGACAGCGTCGCGCCGTGTTTCGACGCGACGGCGGGTCGGGGTCGGTCGGCGGGCAGGTCGATGCTGTCCGGCAGCCCGGCCAGCGCGGTTCCCCAGTAGGAGAGTTGGCGGGCGGCCCGGGAGTTCGGGTCGTCCTCCTCGCCGAGGAGTTCTCGTTGCCAGAGTGTGTAGTCGGCATACTGCACCGGCAGCGGCGTCCATTGGAGGTCGTGGCCGCCGCTGTGCGCGGCGTACGCCACCATCAGGTCGCGGGACAGTGGTGCGAAAGACCATCCATCGGCGGCGATGTGGTGCACCACCAGCGTCAGCACGTGTTCGTCGTCCCGTACGCGCACCAGTTGTGCGCGCACGGGAATCTCGGTTGTGACGTCGAAGCCGGTGAGGGCGAACGTCCGGATCGAGTTGTCGAGGTCGGCCTCCCGGGCCTCGACGACGGTGAGGCCGAGGTCGATGTCGGGGGCGTCGAGGATGCGCTGCCAGGGTCCGGTGTCGGAGCCGGGGAATACGGTGCGCAGCGATTCGTGCCGGTCCAGCAGGTCGCGGAGTGCGCGACCGAGTGCCGTGACGTCGAGGTCACCCGAGAACCGCACGGCAAGAGGCAGGTTGTAGACGGGGCTCGAGGTATCGAACTGGTTGAGGAACCACACCCGCTGCTGGGTGGGCGACAACGGCACCCGCGTAGGCCGCACCTGCGGAACCAGTGCGGGAGTCGAGGTGTGGGCGTCGCGGTCGACTTCGTCGAATCGTTGCGCGAGCCCGCCGACGGTCGGCGCATCGAAGACGTCGCGCAGCGCCACCGGGACGCCGAGCGCCGTGCGCAGTCGCGACACCAGTCGGGTGGCGACGAGGGAGTTGCCGCCGAGGTCGAAGAAGTGGTCGTGGACACCGGCCCGCTCGACCCCCAGGATGTCGGCGAACACACCGGCGACGATCTCCTCGGTGGGCGTCCGCGGCGCCAGGTAGTCGGTGGTTGCCGCGTCGAGGTCGGGTGCCGGCAGCGCTTTGCGGTCGAGTTTGCCGTTCACCGACAGCGGCAGGGTGTCCAGGTGCACGACGTGCGCCGGGATCATGTACGACGGCAGAATCGTGGCGAGGTGGTCGCGGAGATCGGTCGCCGCGACGTTCACGGCACCGACCGTGTAGGCGACGAGGGCCTCTTCGCCGAGGTCGTCGCGGTGCACCACCACCACCGCCTGCGACACATCCGAATGCGCCTCCAGCGCCGTCTCGATCTCCCCCAACTCGATCCGCTGCCCCCGCAACTTCACCTGGAAATCAGTACGCCCCACATACTCCAACACCCCATCCGCGCGGCGACGCACCAGATCCCCGGTCCGATACATCCGCCCACCCGCCACATACGGATTCGCCACGAACCGATCCGCCGACAGATCCGCCCGGTTCAGATACCCCCGCGCCAGCTGGACCCCCGCCAGATACAACTCCCCCGCCACCCCGTTCGGCACCGGATGCAACCGGGCATCGAGCACATGCAACTGCGTATTCCACACCGGACGCCCGATCGGCACCGTCACCGTGTCCGCCGCACCGGTCTCCCAGTACGTGACATCGACCGCCGCCTCCGTCGGACCGTACAAATTGTGCAGATCGGCACCACAGACCGCCCGGAATCGCGACACCTGCTCCGGCGTCAACGCCTCCCCCGAACAGAACACCAACCGCAACGAATCACACACCGCCACAGCAGATTCCGCGGTGAACACCGACAACATCGACGGCACGAAGTGCATCGTGGTGATGCGGTGCCGACGGATGAGAGTGGCGAGGTAGTCGGGGTCGCGGTGTCCGTCCGGTGCGGCGATCACCAGCGTGGCACCGACCTGCAGAGGCCAGAACAGCTCCCACACCGACACGTCGAACGTCACCGGAGTCTTCTGCATCACCGCGTCGTCGGAAGTCAGCGGGTACTCGTGCTGCATCCACAGCAGGCGGTTCACGATCGCGCCGTGGGTGACCGCAACACCCTTGGGCCGGCCCGTCGACCCGGACGTGAAGATCACATATGCCGGGTTGTCCACGGTAAGCGTGGTGGAGATCGGTGCCGGGTCCTCGTCGGGGAGGTCGAGCGTGTCGATGTGCAGCACCGGTGCCGCGGTGGCGAACGTGGTGTCGTCGGCGGCGCGTGTCAGCACGCACACCGGCTGCGCGGTGTCGAGCACGTATGCGGTGCGCTCGGCGGGGTGATCGGGATCGATCGGCAGGTAGGCGCCGCCGGCCTTCACGACGGCGTAGATCGCGACGAGCAGATCGATCGAACGGCGCATCCCGACCGCGACGACGGACTCCGGTCCCACTCCGCTTCCGATCAGGTAACGGGCGAGGCGGTCGGTGTGCTCGTCGAATTCGGCGTAGGTCAGCCATCGTTCCTCGAAGACCAGCGCCACGGCGTCGGGTGTGGCGGTGGCCTGGTCCGCGAACAACGACACCAGAGTGTCCGCGGGCACGGGGTGGTTCGTTGCGTTGGTCGCCGCGAAGGCGGACCGCTCGTCCGCGTCGAGCAGGTCGATGTCGCCGACGGCGACCGGCGGGTTGTCGACGACCACGTCGAAGAGCCGGCCGAATCGTTCGCCGATCGACACGGCGGTGTCCTCGTCGAACAGGTCTGTCGCGTAGGACAATTGCACGGCCAGACCGGCTGGTGCGCCGGTGGAGTCGAACTGCTCGACGACGGTGAGCTGCAGGTCGAACTTCGCCACGTGGACGTCGATCTCGGTTGCCTCGACCTCGAGTCCGTCGAGTTCCACCCGGGTGTTCGCGGTGTTCTGGAAGGTGAGCATCACCTGGAACAGCGGGTGGTGTGCCGACGACCGGGCGGGGCTGAGCACCTCCACGAGGCGCTCGAACGGGACGTCGCTGTGCTGGAACGCGGCGAGGTCGGCGTCGCGGGTCCGGGCGAGTACGTCACCGAACGTGTCGCCGGGGTCGACGGTCGTGCGGAGGACGAGTGTGTTGACGAACATGCCGACCAGGTGGTCGAGCGCCTCCTCGCCGCGTCCCGCGACGGGGGTGCCGATCACGATGTCCGATCCGGCGCCGAGACGGCGGAGCAGAACCGCCAGGGCGGCGTGCGTCACCATGAACGGCGTGGTGCCAGAGCTCTGGGCGAGATCGACGAGACGCCCGTGCACGTCGGCCGGGATCGTGAACTGCACACGCCCGCCCCGGTGGGACATCTCGGCGGGCCGCATCCGGTCGGTGGGCAGCTCGATCAGCTGCGGCACGCCGGCGAGCGCTGCCTGCCAGTGGGCGATCTGCCTGGCGGACAGGCTGTTCGGGTCGTCTTCCGAACCCAGTAGATCCCGCTGCCAGAGGCTGTAGTCGGCGTACTGCACCGGAAGCGGCGCCCAGGTGGGTGCGTGACCGGCGGCGCGCGCCGCGTACGCGACCATCACGTCGGCAGCCAGCGGCGTCATCGACCAGCCGTCGGCGGCGATGTGGTGGACGACGAGGACGAGGATGTGCCGGTCGGGTGCCTCCCGGAACAGGCCGGCGCGCAGCGGTCTGTCGGTGGTGAGGTCGAATCCGGTGCCGCCGAGGGTCGTCATCGCGGCGGTGAGCGAATTTGCGTCGACGTCGATGGGATCGTCGCCGGCCAGCACGCTCACGACGGACGCGACCAGCTGGTGGGGTCCGTCGGGGCTGTCGGGGAAGACGGTGCGCAGCGCCTCGTGACGCTCCTGGACGTCGTCGATCGCCCCGAGCAGGGCGTCGCGGTCGAGTGCGCCGGTGAGTCTCAGCGCGATCGGCAGGTTGTAGGCGGGCGATGCCGTGTCGAACTGGTTGAGGAACCACATGCGTTGCTGCGCAACGGAGAGGGGCACCCGGTCGGGCCGTTGCCGAGCCTCCAGTACCGGACGCGAGTCGGCCTGCGCGCCGGTGTTCGCCGCCGCGACCGCCAGCTGCGACACCGACGGCGATTGGAAGAGGTCCCGGACCCCGATCCGCGCACCGAGGGCGGTGTTCATTCGGGACACGACCTGGGTGGCCATCAGTGAGTTGCCGCCGAGTTCGAAGAAGCTGGTGTCGACGCTCAGTTCGGACAGGCCGAGGACGTCGCGGAAGATCCCGAGGAGGATCTCCTCCGTGACCGTTCTGGGTTGCACAATCTCGGCCGAGTGTGCCGCGAATACCGGTGTGGGCAGGGCGTTGCGGTCCAGTTTCCCCGCCGGGGTCAGCGGCAACGACTCCAACACCATGATCGCCGACGGCACCATATACCCCGGCAACCGCTGCCCGACGAACTCGGCGAGCGCCCGGGTTTCGACGTCAGTTCCAGGCGCCGAAAGCACGTACGACACCAGCCGGCTGCTGCCACTCCCGTCGTCATGGCCGACCGTGTGGGCGAACTCCACCACCGGATGCGCGGTCAGCGCGGCGTCGATCTCACCCAACTCGATCCGGAACCCCCGGATCTTCACCTGAAAATCACTACGCCCCAAAAACTCCAAAACCCAGGTGCCGTCCGGGGCGGCCACCCACCGCACCACATCACCCGTGCGATACATCCGCCCACCCGCACCGAACGGACACGCCACGAACCGCCCCGCCGTCAACCCCGCCCGATGCACATACCCGCGCGCCAAACTGGAACCCAGGACATACAGCTCCCCCCGCACCCCGACCGGAACCGGACGCAACCGCTGATCCAGCACCACCAGATCCACACCCACCGACGGCGACCCGATACTCACCGACCGCCCAGGCACCAACGGACCGGTCGCCGACGACATGATCGTCGTCTCACTCGGACCGTACGCATTGACCATCACCCGGCCCGGCGCCCACCGCGACACCAACTCCGGCGGACACACATCACCCGCCACCACCACCGTCTTCAGACGGTCCAGACCACGGTGATCGAGCGACGCCAACGCCGCCGGCGTGCAAAACGCATGCGACACCCCATGTTCGGCCATCAGCTCCGCCAACTCCGAGCCACCGAAAATCGTGGTCGGCGCCACCACCAGCGTCGCCCCCGCACACACCGCCATCACCAACTCGAACACCGACGCATCGAAACTCGGCGACGCAAAATGCAACACCCGCGACCCCACGGACACGCCGAGCCGATCCCGCTCATCCGCCGCCAGATTCACCACACCCCGATGCGTGACCGCCACACCCTTCGGCCGACCCGTCGACCCCGACGTATAAATCACATACGCCGGATGATCCACCGACAACGCCCGCGTCCGATCGGCGTCCGTAACCGCATCCGCCGGATACGCCGCCGCGGTCGCCCGAAACTCGTCGTCGTCGAGGACGATCCAGTGCGTGCCCTCCGGCAGACCATCCCGCAACGCGGCCGTCGTCACACCGATCGGCGCACCACAATCCTCCAGCATGAACGCGATCCGGTCAGCCGGATAACTCGGATCCACCGGAACGAACGCCGCCCCCGCCTTCGCCACCGCCCAGACACTGGACAC
Source organism: Rhodococcus sp. IEGM 1305 (assembly GCF_030058635.1). Lineage (NCBI taxonomy): Bacteria > Bacillati > Actinomycetota > Actinomycetes > Mycobacteriales > Nocardiaceae > Rhodococcus > Rhodococcus sp. IEGM 1305. Next base: position 87,629 of record NZ_JASHKX010000008.1, on the reverse strand, counting down.
GGACTCGACCGACCGCGGCAGCGCCAACGCGACGGAAACCTCGGGACCGACCTGGAGGTCGATCAGGAGACGCGCGAGCCGGTTCGACATCTCGTCCAGTGCGCGGTAGCTCAGGGCGACGGCGGACGTCCCGTGCCCGGGTGCGACGAGGGCATCCCCGTCCGGGTTGCTGCGGACGGCGCCGGCCAGCAGGTCCGGCAGCGTGACGGGTGCGAATCCGGCGCGCCCGGTGGCGGGCACCAGACTGCGGCGTTCGTCGTCGTCGAGGATCTCGAGGTCGCCGATCCGTCGCGGTCCGTCGGTGTCGGAGGTGAGGAATGCGCCGAGGAACCGGCTGAAGCGAGCGTGATGGGCGGCGAGGGTGTCTGCGGAGTACAGGTCGGGGTTGGCTTCGAGGTCCAGGTTGAGGCTGGTGCCGGCGACCCCGTGATAGACGTTGACGGCGAGGTCGGTGATGGGGCCGGTCGACAGCAGTTCGAGTCGGCCGACGATGCTGCCGAGGGTGATCTCGTTGTGGAACAGCATGACGTTGATCAGTGGGCCGTAGAAGCCCTGATCATCGGTGGCGGCGTCGCGTCGGATATCGATGTGCGGGTACCGCTGGTGCCGGAGCGCCGCGGTGACTTCCAGCCGGACCGCCGACACCAGATCCGTGTTCGTCATGTCCGGGCGCACGTGCAAGCGCAGCGGGACGACGTTGGACACCATGCCGCCGGAGCGGCGGAGCAGCGCGGTGGTGCGGGCGGTGACGGGCAGGCTGACCGCGACCTCCTCGCGTCCGGTCATCCGGGAGAGGTACGCGGCGAAGGCGGCGATGATTTCGAATGCGGTCGACGAGTCGTGGCGGTCCGTCGCGGCCTCGAGGTGGTCGGCGAGGGCGTCGGGGATCTGGCCGCCCGTCGTGCGGCTCCGTGCCCGTGCGGGGGCGGTCCGGTCGACGAGGCTGTGCGGTTCGCCGATGGTGGATACCCGCTCGGACCAGTACTCCCGGTCGGCGCGGTAGCGCGACGACGTCCGGTAGTCGTCGTCGACCCGGGCGACGTCGGTGAGTGCGGCGGCCTTGGACGGCCCGGCGGTGCGCCCCTCGACGGCCGCGGTGTACAGCTCCGCGGTCCGGTCGACGAGTGTCACCGATCCCATGCCGTCGAGCGCGACGTGGTGGACCCGGCTGTACCAGTAGTGGCGATCCGGCCCGATGCACAGCAGCGCCGAGGTCGTGAGCCGATCGCGGCACACGTCGAGCGGGGCGGTGTACTCCTGCCGCATCCACTCCGTGGCCGCGGCCCGCGGATCGGGCTCGTGCTGCAGGTCGACGAACCGGACCGATGCTTCCAGGGTGGGATCGACCAGCTGATAGGGAACTCCGTCGACTTCGACGAGGCGGAGGAATGCGGAGCCGAGTTCGCGGCCCGCGGTGATCATCGACTCCGACAGCAGCGGTACGTCGAGTGCACCCACCAGTTCGACGCACTGCGCGATGGTGACGGGTACGTCGGGACCGAGTTGCTGGGCGAACCACATGCCCTGCTGAGCGGCGGAGAGCGGGAATGCACCGTCCGGAATGCGACCCTCGGTGGTCACGTCACCACTCGGCACAGCTTCGACCACCTTGTTCGTCCTCTTTCCCGCTCCGGCGGTGGGACGAACCCACCGGCCACCGAAGAAACTCATAGTGACCTGCGAACCTGGGAATTTACCGAACCTTACCCGGGAGTACGCTTCAGGTTCCTATCGGACGTACGGTTCAGACCGTTTCAGGGTGTCTCACGATGTGGACATGGCGTCGGTTTGCCCACGTACGTCACGTTTCGGTGCGGTCGATACGGCACTGCCCCATTCCTTCCGCGGAAGGAATGGGGCAGCGGTCGGTGCCGGGTAACTAGCCGGCTGCCGCACCCTTGATCTTGGCGATCCGGTTCCGGAGCCCCCACTGCGTGACCTTGAGGAGCGCCTCGCGAACGATCCCGCCGCTCATCTTCGACTCGCCGATCTCTCGTTCCGTGAACGTGATGGGAACTTCGCGGACGTCGAAGCCCTCCTGAATGGCCCGCCATGCCAGATCGACCTGGAAGCAGTAGCCGTGCGACTCCACCGCGGCGAGGTCGAGCTTCTCCAGTACCTCACGGCGGTACGCCCGGTATCCGCCGGTGATGTCCTTGATCTTCACGCCCAGCGCGAGCCGCGAGTAGATGTTTCCGCCGCGCGAGAGCCACTCGCGGTGTTTCGGCCAGTTGACGACCGTGCCGCCCGGCACGTACCGCGAACCGAGCACGAGGTCGGCGCCGGCGTCCACCTGGTCGAGGAGGCGATGCAACTGCTCGGGCGCGTGGCTGCCGTCCGCGTCCATTTCGACGAGGACGGTGTAGTCGCGGTCCAGTCCCCAGTGGAAACCGGCGATGTACGCGGCGCCGAGACCGTTCTTCTCGGTGCGGTGCATCACGTGGATGCGGCCGGCGTCGTCGTTCGACGCGAGGGCGTCCGCGACGTCGCCCGTGCCGTCCGGGCTGCCGTCGTCGACGACGAGAACATGCGTCCGCGGCAGCGCCGCATGCAGGCGACCCACGATCAGGCCGAGATTCTCCCGCTCGTTATACGTCGGAATGATCACCAGAGTCCGTGCGCTCGGTGCCCCGCTCTGCCCGGAATCGGTCTCCGATGCCATGAGGATCCTCCCTGCCGGCAACTGCCGGCGCCTTCTCGGTACTGCGTTGAATCAGTGTGCGAACTGTGCGTCGTCGTTGCACCACGGCGAACGCGACGGCAGCGACGGCGCCGACACAGAGAAGAACCTCCGGAATCGGGCCGAGCCGACTTGCCAGCGTAGTACCGGTGCGCAGCGGCACCTGCGACACCAGGGCCGCGGGTACGAAAAGTGAGGTTTCCGCCGCCGTGGACCCGTCGGGGCCGATGATCGCGCTCACACCGCTGGTTGCGGCGACGACGACGGCGCGGCCGTGCTCCACGGCCCGCACCTGCGACATGGCGAGCTGCTGGTAGGTCATCTCGGTGTCGCCGAACGTGGCGTTGTTGGTGGGGACGGCGAGCAGTTCGGCGCCGCTGCGCACCGACTGCTCGAACGCCCGGTCGAACGCCACCTCGTAGCAGGTCGCGACCCCGACGGCGATTCCGTCCGCGTGGACGACGCCGTCCCCGTCGCCGGGAACGAAGTTGCCCGCCCGGTCGGCATACGCGGAGAAGTGCCGGAAGAACCCGCGGTACGGCAGGTACTCGCCGAACGGCTGGATGATCTTCTTGTCGTGCTGCTCCTGCGGTCCCGCATCGCCGTCCCACACGATCACCGAGTTGGTGGTGGTGCGGTCGGAATTCACGAGCACCGCGCCCACCAGAATGGGCGCACCGATCGCCTCGGACGCCCGGGAGATGTCGGCGGCGGCGTCGGCGTTGCGCAGGGGATCGATGTCGGACGCGTTCTCCGGCCAGACGACGAGGTCGGGTTGCGGCGCCGCGCCCGACGCGACGTCGTCGGCGAGTTCGAGGGTGCGGTTCACATGATTGTCGAGGACCCGCTTGCGTTGGTCGTTGAAGTCGAGTCCGAGTTTGGGGACGCTGCCCTGGATCGCGGCGACGGTCATCGTCCGGTCTCCCGAGTCCATGCCCGGCAGTGTCGGCCATAGCGCGAGCGACACGACGGTCGCGGCGAGGGCGGCGACCAGACCGCCTGCGAGCGGCCGCGTCCAGTTCGTGGCGCCGCCCGCCCGGGCCCGCACTGTCACGGCGACGGATGCCAGCCCGGCACCGGTCAGTGCGACGGCGAAGCTGAGCAGCGGGGCACCGCCGATGCTCGCGAGCGGCAGGAACCAGCCCTCCGACTGGCCGAACGCCAACCGCCCCCAGGGGAAGCCGCCGAACGGCACGCTCGCGCGCAGCCATTCCGTGAGCGACCAGCACGCCGCGATCCACAGCGGGGCCCAGCGCAGCCGGGAGACGAGCACGGCGAGCACCCCGAACAGTCCGATGTACAGCGACTCGACCGCGGCGAGCGCTAGCCACGGGAGGGCTCCGACGAACACCCCGATCCACGGGAGCAGCGGCACGAGGAAACCGAGTCCCGCGAGGTAGCCGTAGCCGAAGCCCGCGCGCAGTCTCGGTGCCGCACCCCCCGCTCCGGTGAGGATCAGCGTCAGCAGGGCGATGCCGATGGGCGCGAGGAACCACAGGGGCCGGGGCGGAAACCCGGCGAACACGAGGAATCCCGCTGCCACCGACAGGACGGAACGCACCGCCACGCCGCGCTTTCCGGTAATCCAGCGAGGTGTGGTGCTACCGCTCATGGACGACGCTCCCCCGGTGCACCGAACGCAGCAGCACGGGTGTGGGCGCGTCGTCCTCGAGCCGCGGCAGGGCCGGGACCCGGGACCGGGGATCGGTCGACCACCGCTGCACGGAGTCCTTGGGCGCGCTGACGACGAGTTCCCCGGCATCCCACACGGCGTACGACGCCGGCGCTCCCGGGTCGAGCGTCCCGGCGAGACCGTCCCGGACCCCGCCGGCCCGCCATGCACCCCGGGTGGCAGCGGAGAACGCCGCGCGCGGGGAGATCCCGCTGCCGGGGGTGCGGTGATGGACGGCCGCGCGCAGCATCGCCCACGGGTCGACCGGGGTGACGGGCGCGTCGGAACTCAACGCCAGCGACACCCCGGCGGAGGCGGCGGCGGCGAACGGGTTGAGGGTGACGGCTCGCTCGGTTCCCAGGCGCTGCGCGTACAGGCCGTCGGTGCCACCCCACAGGGCGTCGAACGCGGGCTGGACGCTGGCGATCACACCCCACTGCGCGAGCCGCGCGGCGTCGTCCCCGGTCATCATCTCGGCGTGTTCGAGTCGGTGCCCGGCCTTCGCGACCGCGGGACCGCCCAGTTCGTCGGCGACGACGGCGAACGCGTCGACCGCGGCCCGGACGGCGGCGTCGCCGATGACGTGGAATCCGGCCTGGATTCCGGCGATCGTGCAGGCCCGCACGTGTGCGGCGATCTCGTCGACTCCCAGGTAGCTCTTGCCGGTGCCGCCGGCCAGATCGGCATAGGGTTCGCTGAGCCACGCCGTGTGGGAGCCGAGGGATCCGTCGATGAACAGGTCGCCGCCCAGCGCGTGGGCGCCGGTGGCGTTCAGCAGCTTCCTGGCCTCGTCGGCGTCGGCGACCGCCTCACCCCAGTAGCCGCGGACCTCGACACCGTGCGCGGTGGCGAGGAGTTCACGGAAATCGTCGAGTCCGGCGATGTCGGGGCCCCCGCACTCGTGCACCGCGACGATGCCGCGGGAGGCGATGGCGTCGAGGGCCGCGATGCGGGCGGCGGACCGCTGCTCGGCCGTCAGCAGCGAGCGCGCGACGGTGCGGGCGGCGTGGTGCGCCTCGAATGTCAGCGGCCCCTCCGGCGAGAAGCCGGCGGTGTCACTCAGATCCGGGACCGACCGGCGCAGGGCCGTCGAGCAGACCGCCGAATGGACGTCGATCCGGGACAGATACACCGTGCGTCCGGGCGCGGCCTCGTCGAGCTGCGCCGTGGTGGGACCGGCGCCTTCCGGCCACGCCGATTCGTCCCAGCCGTGTCCCCAGATGACCGCGTCGCCGTGGGTGCGGGCAAAGGAGGCGAGCCGGTCGAGGCATTCGCGAAGCGACCCGACACCGACCAGATCGAGCCCGACGATGTTCAGGCCGAGCGCCGTGACGTGCACGTGGGTGTCGACGAAAGCCGGGGTGACGAATGCGCCGCCGAGGTCGACCACGCCGGCACCGGGGTGCAGCGCACGGGCCGCGCGGTCGTCGCCGACCCACGACACGACACCGTCGGTCACTGCCATCGACGTGGCGTCTGGAGCAAAGGAACTGTAGATTCGGCCGCCGACCAGCAGTTGTGTAGTCACAGGCAACCAGTCTGCCTGTTAGGGCAGAACGCGGGGATCACGGGTCGGGGTTCGGGGCTCCTCGTCGATCACTACGCCCTCGAAGACCTCGTCGACCACCTCCCCTTCGATCACTTCGCCGCCACCCCGCCGGGGTGCCCGTGCGAATGCTTCCGCCCCGGCCGCGACGGTGGCCGCACGCCTGCCTGCCAGCAGGACCACGACGGGCCGAAGTGCCCATCGGGTGGGGGGAACGAGGAAGAGCAGCCCGAGCACCGAGGTGACCAGGCCGGGGACGAACATCAGCGCGGAGCCCAGTGCGACGAGTGCGCCGTCCGCGACCGCCGAACCAGGAGAGCCGTCGCCGCTCGCCGCCCGGCGCAGGCCGTCCATCACACGACGCCACTGCGACCGCATCAGCAGCAGTCCGATCAGCGTTCCACCGAGCAGGAGGAGCACGGTCCACAGCACGCCGATCGCGTGACCGACCAGGACGAGCGCGGCGATCTCCACCACTACGTACAACAGGAACAGTGCGGCGTACATGACGCCCCCTTTCGGACGGCCGGGTCATCGAGGGTCTGGGTCAACCGTCTGATCGTTCAACGTTCGACGGCGCCGATTTTCTCCCGGCCGCAGATATCGAAGCGCTCACAATGCTAAACCTCAAGTTGACATTGAGAGTCTGGGCATGATGCAGTTCACTGCGATGGGGGTCTTCCGACCCCGCGCACAACGAGGAGCCGATATGACTCGTTCCACCGTCTTCCGCCGAGCCGCAATCGTTCTCGCGTCCGCAGCCGCCTTCGGCATGCTGTCTTCGGGACCGGCATCGGCAGCACCGGTCGCCGACTTCGCGAAGGGTGCCGCCGAACTGCAGGCGCTGGCCACCGAGGTCTCCCCCGCCGCGACCGCGGCCGTGGACGCCCTTCTCGGCGCCAGCGTGTTCATCCCGAAGGACGTGCTCGAGGTCGGACTCACCACACCGCAGGACTTCATGTACCCGTCCCCCACGCTCGGGTGCGGCGTCGCCGACAAGCCCGCGACGGTCACGCTGGCGAGCGCTCAGGGCGGACCGAACCTGTTCCCCCAGATCACCGCCAACCAACTCCGATTCCAGGCCATCCCCGCGTACGTCGCGATCCCGCAGACGTCCGACCTCAGCGTCGCCTGGATCAACCTCACGACGTTCCAGGGCGGGATCGTCACGCTCGACGACAAGCTGCCGATCATCAATACCCCGCTGCTGTCGAAGATCGTCGACACCGGCAAGGGAACCGTCCTCGCGACGATGTTCGGCACGGTCGGCTACGCCGACTCCGTCACGTGCACCGTGGTCCCGACCGTCGGCACCTTCACCGTCTAGCGGTAGTACGCTTCCCCACCCGCCGGCCTACGAGCCGGGTCGCACCAGGCCCGTCTCGTAGGCCAGCACCACTGCCTGGACCCGGTCGCGGACGTTCAACTTGGTCAGAATCCGGCCCACGTGCGATTTGATGGTCGACTCCGAGAGGAACAGCTGACCGGCGATCTCCGTGTTCGACAACCCGGTGGCGACCAGCTGCAGCACTTCCCGTTCACGCTCGGTCAGCACGTCGAGGACCTCCGGGTCACGAAGCGGACCCGGACCGTCGTCGAGGAACCTCGCCAGCAGCCGGCGGGTCACCTTCGGCGACACCACTGCGTCCCCCGCGGCCACACTGCGGATGGCCGACACCAGGTCTTCCGACGGGGTGTCCTTGAGCAGGAAGCCGCTGGCCCCGGCCCGCAACGCACCCATGGCGTGCTCGTCGAGGTCGAAGGTGGTCATCACCAGCACGCGGCTCGCGACCCCCGACTCCAGGATCTGGGCGGTCGCGCTGACCCCGTCCACCACCGGCATGCGGACATCCATCAGCACCACATCGGGTTCGAGTTTGCGGACCGCGGCGACGGCGGCCGCGCCGTCGCTCGCCTCCCCGACGACAGTGATGTCGTCCTGAGCGTCGAGCACCATGTTGAGGCCCATCCGCATCAGTTCCTGGTCGTCGACGAGTAGCACGGTGATCGGCACAGCGCCAACCTAACACCGCGGTCCAGGTAGGCGCCCGGCCCGCGGTACGCGGCGGTCACGACTGGATAACCAAACCAAGACCGGCAGAAGCGCTGGCATACGCTCGAAGTCTGCCTATGATCGAATCGGCGGCCAGTCGGAGTGCCCACAGATCGGGGTGTCCAGATGCGAATCGCGGATGTGTTGCGGAACAAGGGTCCGGCCGTGGTGACGGTCGATCCGGAGATGCCGGTCAGCACGCTGATCGGCGAACTCGCCAGGCACAATGTCGGTGCCCTGGTGGTGACGGAGAACGACGCCGTCGTCGGGATCGTCACCGAACGCGACGTGGTGCGCCGCATCCACGAACGCGGCCCAGACATCCTGAATGCCCGGGTCGTGGACATCATGACGACGTCGGTGTTCGCCTGCCTCCCGACCGACACCGTGGACAGTCTCGCCGAAACCATGACCGAACGCCGAATCCGGCACCTGCCGGTGATCGTGGACGGGCAGCTGGTCGGCATCGTCAGCATCGGCGACGTGGTGAAGAGCCGGATCGGCGAGTTGCAGACCGAACGCGACCAGCTCGAGTCCTACATCGACCACGGCTGAACGAGAACCTCATGGCCCTGTTCGTCGTGGAATACACGTACAGCCCCGAGACGTCGTCCCTCCGCGACGACCACCGGACACAGCATCGTGGGTGGCTCACCGAACTGGTCCGCCGCAAGGTCATGCGCTCGACCGGCCCCCTCGCCGACGGCCACGGTGCGCTGTTCATCGTCGACGCCGAGGACGAGGACGCCGTCGCACGCCTCTTCACGCAGGATCCGTTCGCCCAGGAGAATCTGGTGCAGAACGTGCAGATCCGCGGATGGACGCCCGCGATGGGCGAATTCAGCGAGTAGGACGCACGTCACACCCAGCCGAACGGGGCTCGGCTCCGAATACCTCTAGCGGATCGTTCTGCGCACGCCGCGATGATCGCTGTACCAGTCGTCGTCGGGGCGAAACATCGAAGGAAGTACGCATGCCCGGGTTCCCCCTCGCACCGGCCGACAGCCTCGGCCAGGACGCGTTCACCTCGCTGGTGGTCTCTCTTCCGCGCCCGGTCAGCGTCTATGACGACCGACGGCAACTGGTGTTGACGAACCCCGCCCTCGCCGACTTCGTCGGATACCGATTGGACGAATTCGATCGTGTGGACCTCGCGGGATTGATGCACCCGTCGGATGCGCCGCGGTGGTTCGGCCTGGTCCGAGGTGTCCTCGACACCGGCACCGCCCACGCCGGGTATGCCCGCATCCGGCACAGGAACGGGAACTGGCTGTGGGCGCACGGGTTCGCCTCCACGTTCACGTCCGCGGACACCCGCTTCGTCGTGCTCGTGTGGCAGGACAGGACCGACGACGTCTGGAACAACCCGCGCTTGCTCGACGAGGCCGACGTCGTCCGTTCGCGGGCGATCATCGAACAGGCCAAGGGTGCGCTGATGCTCGTCTACTCCCTCTCCGCCGACGCCGCCTTCGACCTCCTGACGTGGCGGTCACAGGAGACGAACACGAAGATCCGCGTGATCGCCGAGCAACTCGTTCTCGCGTTCGGCGACGACATCCGCGCGCCCACTTCGTTTCGCGACCGTTTCGACGCTCTGCTGCTCACCGCTCACGAGCGGCGCAGCCGATAAAAAAGCCCGGGGCGGTCCCGCGACCTGGGGGCTCAACCCGCGGAACCTGGGCCGGTGGTGCCACCGGTGACGCTTCCGACCCTGGGGCGTCGATTTCCCGCCTTGTCGAATGACTAAACAGTCGGCGGGCACCAGCGCGTGCGCGCGGTACGACCTTTCCGGCGACCGGGACCGTGCGGCCGTCGAATTCGGCGGCTGCCAGCAGCAGTCGCGGCTCCCCTCTCTAGGATGTCGCGGTGTCCACAGGATTGCTGAACGAACCGCTCGAGCGGTCTGCCCCGCCACCGGTACCGAGACCGTTCCGGGCGCCGATGATCCTCGCCGCGTCCGGCGCGGTGTTGGCCGCCGTGTTGTTCTGGATCGTCTCCGGCAGCCTGACGGACGATGCCTACATCAGTTTGTCGGCCGCCAGGAACCTCGCCGTCCACGGGGAGTGGGCGATCGTCCACGGCCTGACCGCGAACACGTCGACGTCCCCGCTCAACGTGCTCGCGCTCGGGGCACTGACGTTCCTGACCCGGTTGTGGGGCCCGGGCGACCCCCTGTTGGCACTCGGAATGCTCAACGTCGCGGTCACCGCCCTGTTGGGCTGGGTACTGGCGCGGATGTGCCGGCGGCTCGGCATCGGGACCGGGTGGGCGGTACTCGCCAGCGCGCTGGTGGTGTTCAACCCGTTCGTGTTGTCCGCGGTCGGGCTCGAGGTGCTGCTGATCCCGGCGGCCGTCGCGGTGATGGTGTGGTTCGCGCTCGAGGGCCGGGCCGCCTGGTTCGGTGCGGCCGCGGGGATGGCGGCGCTGGTACGTCTGGACCTGCTCGTTTTCGTCGTGGTCATCGCCGCCCTGTCACCGGCGATTCGCACGCAACTGCGCCGCGCCCTCGCCGGCTTCGCCGCGATCGCAGGGCCGTGGTATCTGTTCAGCTGGGTCGTCCTCGGTTCGGCGCTGCCCGACACCTTCCTGATCAAGCAGGGCCAGGCCTCCGACGTGGGCGGCTACAACTACCTCACCGGCCCGATCATGTACTTCGAGTCCAACCCGTGGCGGACCGTGGCGGCATTCGGTCCCGCGGTCCTCGCGCTCGTGCTGATTCTCGTCGCGCTCGCCTCGTACGCCAGACCCTGGAAGCGACCGGTGCCCGTCCCCGTGCCGCTGCTCGCGCTCGGCTTGTCCGGCGCCCTCTACTACGTCGCCTACGTCGTGCTCGACACCGTGCCGTACCACTGGTACTACGTGGCGCCGGCGACCACGCTGGCGATGTTCGCCGTCCTCGCCGCCGGCATCCACTGGAGCGCCGCGCGCGACACCCCGTACCGCGCCGCCGCAGGCACGCTGGCCGGCCTCCTCGCCGTGCTGGGAGTCGGCGCCGTATACTACGACGTCGAGAGCGGTCTCCCGTGGGAGGCACCCCCCATCTTCGGTAACTGGGCGAGCGCGCAGGACTACGAACGGGTCGGCCGGGCGGTCGGGACACTCGTCGGGGAGGCACCGGTGCGATCCCCCGGTGAGATCGGGACCCTCGCCTACTTCTGTGAGTGTGTGATCGTCGACGAGTTCTCCGACCGCGGATTGGTGGTCGAGGACCGGTTGGTGCCCCGTCTCGCGGAGGCCACGGAACCGGCGCGAACGTTGCTGCGCGCCAACTACGCCTTCTTCGACTACCGGCTCGCACCCGTGAATCCCGCGTTCGATCTCCGGTACGAGGAGGGCCGTGGTCCCGGCGGTCCGATGTCCTGGGACGTGTTCTCCGCTGCCCGCGGAGCCGGTCACTTCATCCTGGTGCCGCTCACCGGCGGCTGACGCCCTCGAACACGTCGTAGCCGGGGGTGAGGACGTGATCCGGGTCGAACCTCCGTTTGGCCTCGTCGAGGCGGTGGAACGCCGACCCGAAATGCCGGCGCCAGTCTTCGGGGGACATGGGGACCGCGCTCACCGGGTAGAGCGCGCCGCCGGCATTGCGGACGCGGTCGTACACGGCCCTGTTGGAGTCCACGAGCCGGTTGGCGTCGCCGAGGTCGGCGGTCGTCGGCACCCGGACGAAGTTGAACGCGAAACACAGGCCCTCCGAGGGTGTCCGCAGCAGTGGACTGGTGATCGCTCCGGTGCGGATCGGCGACAGCACGATCTGACCGAACTTGCCGAGGTCGGTCGCAGGATCAAGCCTGCCCAGCTCGTCGTCGACCAGCGACTCGACGTGCGAGTCTCCGATGAAGGTGGTGATCCAGGGGTGCGGGTGGAACCACTGGCCGTTGCCCCGCAACGCCGCTTCCAGCCCGGCCAGCCGCTCGAGGTAGTCGACGTACGCAATCGTGCCGGGCATCCGTCCGGCGGGGTCGTCGGACAGTCCGGCGAGCAGTACGTCGTCGTCCGGCGGGCTCCCGGTGAAGAACTTCGCCACGTCCAGCTGGAACGAGAGCTCACCGGTCGGTGCTGCCAGGATCGCGCCCTGCACCGCGTCGAAGCCGGCGCCCGCGGACAGGAGGCGCGCGTCCTTCAGCATCCCCGCCAGGTTCGGGTAGACCAGCACGAACCTGCGCACCTGCTCGGGTGCCGCGACGAGTTCGAGCGTCGCCTCGGTGATCACGCCCACCTGGCCGAGCCCTGCCCGCACCGCGTCGAACAGGTCCGAGTGGCTCTGTGCCGAACAGGTGATCGTCTGCCCCGTGCCGGTCACCACGTCCATCGAGATGACGTTGTCGCTCTGGACGCCGTACCGCGAGGTCGTGCCGCCCACGCCCCCGACGACGAGTGTCCCGCCGACCGACAGGTCGAGGTAGTCGGTGAGCACGGGCGGGGTCTGTCCCCGCGGCAGCGTCGCGGCGAGCACCTCGCGCCACGTCGTGCCCGCGCCGACGACGATCCGGTCGCTCACCGCCCGGCCGACGGAGTGCCGCGTCGACATGGCGGCCACGATGCCGTTCCGGGCTCCGGATCGTCCCCACACCGAGTGGCGCTGCCCCTGCGCGGCGAACGTGCGGCCCCGCTTCGCGGCCCAGCGGATCGTCGCAGCGACGTCGTCGGTGGATCCCGGTAGCAGGACGGACTCCGGTTCCGTGTGCACGAGGTGCCCGAAATCGTCGGCGGCCTGTTCTCGCGTCGCTTGATCGAACCGCAGCTCGCCGTCCAGCGCCGGCGGCGGCAGATCGGTGGTCCGTGCGTTGCGAAGGTGCGGGTCCATCGGGTTCTCCTTCCATGGATTCTACGACCCGCCTGCCAGGTCACGAGGTTGCCGATCCTCGCTTCGCGTCGAGTCGGTGAAGCAGTGCGCGCGCGCCGTCGAGGAGCAGTTCGAGTGCGTCGGGATAGGCGCTGCGGTCGGAGAGGTCGACGAGCAGGCCCGCCGTCGCGGCGATGTGCGGGTGCGTCTCGGCCGGCAGTTGCGCGTAGGACGATCGCCACAGTTGCCGGTCGGACTCACGGACGTCCTCGGGCAGTGCGAGTTCGGCTCCGTCGAGGGCGGCGAACGCCAGCATCTGATCGACGAACGCACGGTAGAGGCGCACCGCTGCGCCGTCGGGGAACCCCGCCTCGCGCAGTATCCCGAGGATCGTGTCGACGGCCGCTTTCTCCGAGGTGCGACCGCTGACACGGCTGGCCGACAGGACTGCCGCCTGGGGGTGGTCCAGATACGCTGCATGCGAACGTATTCCGAGGGAGTGCAAGTCGCGCCACCAGTCTCCGGTGGGTTCCCACCCGCGGAATGACCGGCCGATCAGCTCGTCGGCGATCGCCAACGTGAGGTCGTCGATGCCGCGGAAGTACCGGTACAGGGTGCTGGGGTCTGCCCCGAGCGCAGCACCGAGGCGGCGGACGGACAGGCCCGCGCTGCCGTGGTGCCGCAGCAACCGCAGTGCCGTCTCCATGATCAGCTGCTCCGAGAGAACTCCACCCTGCTTCGTCGGCCTGCGCCTCTTCCGGGCCGAGTCCGAGACCACCTGCTTCGCCATTCCGGGATCCTTCCGTCGGCCGCAGCTTATGCCAACACCGTTGACGGTGTAAACGGCGACGGTGTTGCATGTCACAGGCAGGGAGCGAAGCCCCAGGCCGCGGGCACGAGACACCGGACCGGCGCGTGGCCTCTCGTCCCTCTCCACCTCCAGCGAAAGCGACGCACACATGGCAGCAGTGAACAACGGCGCGGCGGACGTGCCGAGGGCGACGTCCCTCCGCAAATCCCTCGGCGTCATGGACGGAGTTGCGATCGCCGCCTCGAGTACCGCGGCGACGACCAGCATCGGTGTCGGTTTGGGGGTCATCGCCGCCGTGGTCGGTCTCCAGATGCCGGTGGTGCTGTTACTGGCGTTCGTCCCGATTCTGGGAATTGCCAGCGGATACGCCCGGCTCAACCGGGTCGAACCCAATTGCGGCAACAGCTACGTCTGGGTGGGCCGCAGTCTCAGTCCGTGGCTGGGTTTCCTCACCGGGTGGATGGCCATCGTCGCCGTGGTCGTGTTCATGGCCTACACCACCGCGATCGCCGGGTCGGCGATCCTGCAACTCGCCGGCATGGCCGGCCTGCACGGCATCGGCGGGCTCGCTCTCGATCCCGACTCCACGCTGCAGTCGACGATCTTGGGGCTGACGATCCTCGGTGCGGTGACCTTCACCGCCGTCCGCGGCGTCGCGGTCGCGGCACGGCTGCAGAAGTATCTCCTCGTCTTCGAGTACGTCGTGTTGATCGGCTTCTGCACGTATGGACTGTTTGCCGGGAGCCAGCCGTTCTCCCTGTCCTGGTTCAATCCCTTCGCGATTCCGTCGTTCGCCGTGCTCGCCGAGGGCATGGTGATCGCGGTCTTCTTCTACTGGGGTTTCGAAGCGGCGTTCAGTGTGAGCGAGGAGGTGCGCGATCCGCGCGATGCGTCCCGCGCCGGCGTGATCACCGTCTTCCTGGTCCTCGGCTTGTTCCTGCTCGGTGCGGTGGCCTTCCAGCGCGTCCTCACCCCCACGGAACTGGCGGACAACGGGACCGTCGGGCTCGCGTTCCTCGGCGAGGCACTCGCCCGTCAGCCGCTGGCCGCGCTCCCCGTGGTGGCGCTGATGTTCTCCGTCGTCGCCTCGCTCCAGGCCACCGTGATACCCAGCGCGCGTGGACTGTTCGCGATGGGCCGGGACCGCACGCTCGGCCCGGTGTGGACCCGCATCCATTCCCGCTATGGAACCCCGGCGGCCGGAACCGTGCTGCTCGGCGGCATCTCCGCCGTGGTCGCACTGCTGGCCACGGTCATCCCCAAGCTCAGCGACCTTCTCGGTGCGGGCATCAGTTCGATCGGTCTGGTGGTCGCCCTGTGGTACGGCCTGACGGCGCTCGCCGCCGCCGTCCGGTTCCGCGGACTCCTGCGCGAACGTCCGTGGGAGGGACTGCGCGCGGTCGTGTTTCCCGCCGTCAGCGCCCTGGTGTTGCTGGCGTTGGGCGGTTACCTGGGCTGGATCTTCTACACCTCGGCAGATCATCTCGAGTTCAGCGCGACCAACGGTTGGTTTCAGCTGCTGTTCCCGGTCCTCATCCTGATCTCGGGGCTGGTGGTGGCCGCGCACGCGAAGTGGGTCCGGCGGTCGCCCTACTTCGTCACCGGACGCGGAACAGATGCCGACGCCGCCGACCTGCTCGGTGCACCCACCGAGGTTCCCGTGACCACCCGTTCCTGATCAGCGCGACGCGACCTGATCCGACCACCGACGAAATCACTTCCCGACAGGAGATTTTCGATGTCAGCAGAACCCGCAGATCTGGTCTTCACCGGCGGATCGATTGCCACCCTGGACCCGGCCCGCAGCCGCGCCACGACGGTCGCGGTCACCCGTGGCCGGATATCGGCTGTCGGCCACGACGAGGTCCGGGAGTTGATCGGCACCCGCACCGAGGTCGTCGACCTCACCGGCAGGCTGCTGCTCCCCGGCTTCCAGGACGCGCACATCCATCCCGTGGTGGCCGGACTCGAGTCCGCCCGGTGCAACCTCACCGGCGTCAGCGATGCCGCCGCCACCCTCGCCGTCATCCGCAGCTACGCCGACGCACACCCGGAGTTGCCGTGGATCGTCGGCGGCGGGTGGTCGATGGAGGCGTTCGACGGGGGGACACCCACCGCGCAACTCCTCGACACCGTCGTGCGGGATCGGCCGGTGTTTCTGCCCAACCGCGACCACCACGGGGCTTGGGCCAACACGAGAGCCCTGGACATCGCGGGCATCACCCGAGACACCCCCGACCCCGTCGGCGGACGTATCGAACGCGACGCCGACGGCGTGCCGACCGGCATGCTCCAGGAGTCTGCGATGGAGTTGGTCGGCTGCCACACCCCGCAGCACACGCCCGACGACCGACTGAAGGCCCTGCTCCATGCCCAGCAGCACCTGCATGCGCTCGGCATCACCGCCTGGCAGGACGCGCTACTCGGCGACACCTCCGGGATCTCGGACGTCTCGGACGCCTACCTGACCGCGGCCGGCGACGGGTCCCTCACTGCGCGGGTGGCGGGCGCCTTGTGGTGGGATCGCGATCGGGGCGCCGAGCAGATCCCCGACCTGCTCCGGCGACGTTCCCGTCTCCGCGTCGGGAGGATGCGGGCCGACACCGTGAAGATCATGCTCGACGGTGTCGCCGAATCCCGCACCGCGGCCATGATCTCCCCGTATCTGGATGGATGCGGCTGCGCGACAGCCCATTCCGGCACCAGCTTCGTCGACCCGGACGCGCTGCGCGGGTACGTCACCGAGCTCGACGCCCTCGGCTTTCAGGTGCACTTCCACGCGCTCGGCGACCGGGCCGTGCGCGACGCGCTCGACGCGGTCGACGCCGCTCGGACGGCGAACGGATTCCGCGACACCCGGCCGCACCTCGCCCACCTTCAGGTCGTGGACCCGGACGACATCCCGCGCTTCCGCGCGCTCGGCGTCACGGCCAACATGCAACCGCTGTGGGCAGCCCACGAACCGCAGATGGACGAACTCACCATCCCCTTCCTCGGGGACGAACGCTCCCGCCGGCAGTACCCCTTCGGTTCCCTGCTGCGCTCGGGCGCAACGCTGGCGGCCGGCAGCGACTGGCCGGTCAGCAGCGCCGACCCGATCCACGGCATCCACGTCGCGGTCAATCGCGTGCTGCCGGGCCGGGACGGGCAAGGCCGCCCGGTGTTCCTCCCGGAGCAACGAATCGACCTCACGGCCGCACTGACCGCTTACACCGCCGGGTCCGCGTACGTGAACCACCTCGACGACACGGGGAGCATCGAGGTGGGCAAGCTCGCCGACCTGGTAGTCCTCGACCGGGACCCGTTCACGGGAACTGCCGACGAGATCGGCGGGAGCCGGGCGGTCCTGACCTATGTGGGCGGTGATCGCGTCTACACCGCACCGGACGCGTGAGGTCCCGCGGGAGGAGGCCCTGTTCGGTGGCCGCGGATGCCGATCGGCGGACCGTCGTGGCGCCGATCGGCATCCGCGGCCACACTGGAGATGTCCCGCCGAAGTCAGGAGACAGTGATGGGCGACAACAGGCCGTTCGGGTTCGACCCCGACGATCTCGACCGCGTGATCCGTGAGGCCGGCGAGGAATTGCAGGGCGTCAAGGACCGGATCGTCAGGTTCCTGGACCAGGCGGATTCTCAGATTCCGTGGACGGGCGTGTTCGCGGACTTCGCCCGCTCGCCGCGCGGCGCGTCGAAGCCGGAAACGGCCGGCGAGACCGGTGACGGTGTGTGGGCGATCTACACGCTCGACGACGAGGGCGTCGCACGTGTCGAGCAGGTGTATGCCACCGAACTCGATGCGCTCCGCGCGCACAAGCACAACACGGATCCCCACCGGTCGGTGCGGTTCCTCCCCTACGGCGTCACCGTCAGCGTCCTCGACCAGCCGGAGGAAGCAGCGCCACCGGAGACGGAGTGACCGGGGCCGCTCAGTCCTCCAGCTCGAGCGGCAACTCCGCGGTGACCCGCCAACTGCCGTCGGTCTGCCGTCCCGCCTCGAGGGTGCCGTGCAGGACGGCGACCCGCTCTCGCATGCCGAGCAGCCCGTTGCCCGACCCGAGCGAGAACTGTCCGGACGAGTTGCCGTTGTCGGTGATCTCGACGAGCACGTCCGTCTCGCGGCGCCGCACCCGCACTTTCGCGCGCGGACGTTCCCCGGCGTGCCGCAGCACATTCGTCAGCGATTCCTGGACCAGCCGGTGGACGCCGAGGCTGACCGCGGGGCTGATGTCGTCCAGCTCCCCCGTCAGTTCGAGTTCCACGGGCAGGCCGGCGCTGCGCATCATGTCGACCACTCGGGCGAGGCCGGCCGTGCCATGCTGGGGCATGTCGTCGGTCGCCGGTTCGGTGCGCAACAGCGAGACGGTGCGCCGCAGTTCCGCCAGGGCCTCCCGCCCGGTGCTCGCGATGTTGGTGAGCGCCTGCTTCGCGATGTCGGGGTTGGTCTTCAGGGCGTAGGACGCGCCGTCGGCCTGCACGATCATCACGCTCACGGCGTGCGCGACCACGTCGTGCAGTTCCCGGGCGATCCGGGTCCGCTCGGCGGCCACCGCGTCCTCGGCGCGGCGATCCCGGTCGTAGTCGGCGACGACGAGGCGTGCGGCGACCTCCTCGTCGTAGGCCCGGCGGGCGCCGAGGAACTCCGCTGTGATCCAGGAGAGCGCGAAGACGAGGACGGAAAACAGTCCGGCCGCCACCAGTTCCTGTTCCAGCAACCAGATCGACAGGGCCGAATCGACGGCGAGGCCCACCGCGTACACCGCGGCCGTGCGGCGGTCGACGTAGGCGACGAGCGTATAGAGGGCAACGGCAAGGGCCAGCAGACCGGGATGTTCGGCGTCGAGGTCACCGATCGAATAACTGATGAAGGTGATCGTGATCGACGTCACCAGAACGGCACCGGCCGCCGCCCGCGGGTACTTCCGACGCCACGCGATCGGCAGGCACAGCAGGAAACCCATGACCAGCTGCACCCACGGCGAGCGGTCTCCCGACGCGGTGAACACGAACACCTCGAGGGTGAACAGGATCGCCGCCAACATCGAGTCCGCAACCGTCGGCTTTCCTCGCAGCCACAGACTGAACCTCCGCATGTGCACAGCGTAAGTACCTCAGGGTGGGTGTGGTTGAGTCTGCACCATGAATGTGGGTGACTGGGCGCTTCTTCTCACCGCCGCGACGGCCGCCGGGTGGGTGGACGCTGTCGTCGGCGGCGGCGGACTGATCCTCATTCCCGCACTGTTTCTCGTCGCACCGCAGCTGACGCCGCAGGCGGCGCTGGCCACCAACAAGCTCACCGCGTTCACCGGCACCTCCGCCGCCGTCGTCACGTTCGCGCGCCGGATCCCCATGAACTGGCGGCTGCTGGTTCCCGCCGGCCTACTCGCGGCGGTGGCGTCCGCGCTCGGCGCGGCAACGGTGTCGCGCATCGACAAGGACGTCTTCATCCCGCTCATCATGGCGGTACTCGTCGGCGTCGTCGTCTTCGTGACGATCCGTCCGCAGCTCGGGACCACGCTGGCGAAGGATCCGCCGACACGGCGGAAGGTCGTCGCAGTCGTCCTGCTGTCTGCCGGGCTCCTCGGTTTCTACGACGGCCTGTTCGGGCCGGGCACCGGAACATTCCTCATCATCAGCTTCGCCACGTTCCTCGGCACGGAGTTCGTGCGCAGCGCGGCGATGGCGAAGGTGATCAATCTGGGATCGAATCTCGGTGCGCTGGTGTTCTTCGCCGCCACCGGCCACGTGCTGTGGGCACTCGGTCTGGGTATGGCTGTCTGCAACGTGATCGGCGCGGTCATCGGTTCGCGAATGGCCTTGAGCAAGGGCGCCGGATTCGTCCGGATCACCCTGCTGATCGTGGTGATCGCGATGGTGATCCGGTTGGGTTGGCAGCAATTCGGCTGAGCGACCGACTACGGTGGTCCAGGTGACGGCTCCACGACAGGTTGATCCGGAATTCCTTGCCCTCCCCCTGCGTTCGCTGGCGGACGCGGCACTCGCCGCTGCCCGCGCGGCGGGTGCGTCGCACGCCGACCTGCGCGTGCATCGGCTGACCAGCCAGTCGCTGCGGCTGCGCGACGGTGAGGTGCAGTCGGCGGTGGACACCAGCGAACTCGGCTTCGCGGTGCGTGTCGTCGTCGACGGCACCTGGGGTTTCGCCTCGCATGCCGAGCTGACGCCGGCGACCGCCGCCGCGACCGCGGAACAGGCCGTCGCGGTCGCCCGGGCGTTGCGTGGACTGAACCGGGAGCACGTCGAACTCGCCGCCGAACCGGTGCACACGGATGTCCACTGGGTGTCCGATTACGACGTCGATCCGTTCGAAGTTCCCGCCTCGGACAAGATCTCGCTGCTCGGTGAATACTCCCGCAGGCTACTCGGATCCGACGGCGTCGACCACGTCACCGCCGGATGCCTGCAGGTGAAGGAGCAGACGTTCTACGCCGATCTCGCCGGATCGTCCATCGTGCAGCAGCGGGTGCGGCTGCATCCGCAACTCGAAGCCACCACCGTCGACCAGTCGGCCGGCGTCTTCGAGACGATGCGCACCCTCGCTCCCCCTGTCGGCCGCGGATGGGAGTACGTCGCCGGCGACGGGGTGTGGAACTGGACCGACGAACTCACCCGGATCCCGGACCTGCTGGCCGAGAAGGTGAAGGCCCCCACCGTGGTACCCGGCCCCACCGACCTGGTGATCGACCCGACGAACCTGTGGCTGACGATCCACGAATCCGTCGGGCACGCCACCGAGTACGACCGCGCCATCGGCTACGAGGCCGCGTACGCCGGCACGTCGTTCGCCACCCCCGACAAGCTCGGCACGCTGCGCTACGGGACGCCGATCATGCACGTGACCGCGGACCGCACCGAGCGGCACGGTCTCGCCACGATCGGCTACGACGACGAAGGCGTCGAAACCCAGTCCTGGGACCTGGTGGCCGACGGGATTCTCGTCGGCTACCAGCTGGACCGGGCGTTCGCGCCCCGGCTCGGGCTGGCGCGTTCCAACGGCTGCTCGTACGCCGACTCGCCGCATCACGTCCCCATTCAGCGGATGGCCAACGTGTCGTTGCAGCCCGATCCCGACACCGACCGCAGCACCGACGACCTGATCTCCGGTGTGGAGGACGGAATCTACGTCGTCGGCGACAAGTCCTGGTCGATCGACATGCAGCGCTACAACTTCCAGTTCACCGGTCAGCGGTTCTACCGCATCCGCGGCGGGAAGCTCGACGGGCAACTCCGCGACGTCGCGTACCAGGCGACGACCACGGACTTCTGGGGTTCGATGGAGGCCGTCGGCGGCCGCTCCACCTGGCAGCTCGGCGGCGCCTTCAACTGCGGCAAGGCGCAACCCGGCCAGGTCGCGGCCGTCAGCCACGGCTGCCCGTCGGCACTCTTCCGCGGCGTCAACGTACTGAACACTCGGACGGAAGGCGGCCGATGATCGCACCGCAGCAACTCGTGGAGCAGGTCCTCGCCCGGGCCACCGTGGACGAGACCATCGTGATCGTCACCGATGCCAGCGAGGCGTCCCTGCGGTGGGCAGGCAACTCGATGACCACCAACGGGGTGTCCACGTCGCGCAGCTGGACCGTCATCTCGATCGTCCGGGCCGGCGAGGACGCGAGGGTCGGCATCGTCACGTCCGCCTCCGTCGACGCCGCCGACATCGACGGCGTGGTCCGCTCGGCCGAAATCGCCGCCCGCGCAGCCACACCCGCATCGGACGCGATGCCGCTGCTCACCGGCACCGACACCGACGAGCGGTGGGACGATTCGGCGGAGCGCACCGAGATCGGCGCGTTCGAACAGCTCGCCCAGGATCTGAGCATGGGCTTCGACGGCAGCGACCAGCTCTACGGTTTCGCCCACCACCAGCTGCACACCACCTGGCTGGGCACGTCGACCGGGATCCGGCGCCGGTTCGCCCAGCCGACCGGGTCGGTCGAGATCAACGGCAAACGCGGCGACGCCAGCGCCTGGGTGGGCACCAGCACCAAGGACTTCACGGATGTGGCCAGCGTGAAGTTGCTCCAGGACCTGTCGACGCGCCTCGACTGGGCCCGCAACCGGGTGGAGTTGCCCGCCGGCCGTTACGAGACGATCCTGCCGCCGTCCGCGGTCGCGGACCTCATGATCTACCTCATGTGGACCATGGAGGGCCGGGCCGCGGAAGAAGGGCACTCCGCCCTGTCGGCGCCCGGGGGCACCCGCATCGGGGAGAAGCTGAGTGCGCTGCCCCTCACCCTCTACTCCGATCCGGCCGCGCTCGGCGTGGAATACACACCGTTCGTCGTCACCGGGTCGTCGTCCGAATCGGTGTCCGTCTTCGACAACGGGATGGACGCGGGCCGGGTCGACTGGATCCGTGACGGCACCGTCAATGCGCTCGCGTACCCGCGGGCGGCGGCGAAGGAATTCGGCGCCGACGTGACCGTGCCCGGCGACAACCTGATCCTCGACGCCGGCGGTTCGGTGTCACTCGATCAGATGGTGGCCGAGACCGAACGCGGGCTGCTGCTGACCACCCTCTGGTACATCCGGGAGGTCGACCCCGCCACCCTGCTGCTCACGGGACTGACGCGGGACGGTGTCTACCTCGTCGAGAACGGGAAGGTCACGGGCGCCGTGAACAACTTCCGGTTCAACGAGAGCCCCCTCGACCTGCTGCGGAGGGTCACCCAGGGCGGAGCCACCGAGCGGACGCTGCCCCGGGAATGGAAGGACTGGTTCACCCGAACCGCGATGCCGCCGTTGCGTGTCCCGGACTTCCACATGTCGTCGGTCAGCAAGGCGCTCTGAGTCGCGGATCCTATGCGGACGCTCGTCTAGGTGACAGCCCGTACTGTTTCCGTTATAAATGCTGCAGACATCGCGCATATGAGATTGCTCACTCCAGAGCAGTTTCGCCGCGCATGTCATATTCAGGTCTCCAGAGAACGGGGCCGAAACTCACCGTAGCGCCGCGTGGCCGGCGCATGCGCCGAGTACGTCCCTTGCCCGTCTGACCAGGAGGTTTCATGCACTCCGATACCACCACCCGCGAACTGCTCCACGACCACACCAAGGTCACGAGACGGTTCGCTCTCGCCGACGTGGCACTGACGACGTTCGTCTGCCTCGTCTGCGCCACCGGAATCGGCATCATCACCGGTTCAGTTCTCGCCGCCGCGACAGGAGGACTGATCGTCGCCCTCGCCACGGCACTGATGGTGGCAGCGGTATGACCGCGCCCAGACATCAGCGAAGCACCACAACCCAGGAGATCACCGTGTCGAACGACGTACTCGAGGCCGCACCGCCCGCACATCCGATTCCGCACCGTCACCCCGACGGACGCGAGGTTCTCGCCACCGCGAAAGGCATCCTCATCGCCACCCGCGGTTACGGCGACGCCGAGGCATTCGAGGAATTGCTCGACGTCTCCCGGCATCACCACGTCAGCGTGATGCGGGCAGCGAAGTCGTTGGTGGAGTTGGCGACTCGGCGACAGCCGTGCCCCTCCGTGACGACGCCCGCACCGTCGTACGCCCTCGAGTTCAAGGAATGGACGACGCTACTGGCGCGGTGACACCGTTCCTGTCCGCCCGGGTGAGACGCTGGTAGCCCCGGTGTGTGAGCCATTCGAGTGGCCCCCGATCGAACCGCCGCAACCACAGGCGTGACACGACGATCAGCGTCGCCGAGACGGCACCGAACAACACGATGGTCGCCGGAACGACGGTGGCGCCGTTCAACCGGGCCGCGAGGCCGAATCCCCAGCCGTAGCAGACGATCGAGCACAGGATGTTCTGCAGCACATAGCAACTGAGCGCAGTGCGGCCGACTCCCGAGAGCGCCCGACCGGCCGGGCCGGGTTCGCGTCCGTCGGCGTAGCGGTGCGCGATCGCGGCGAGTAGCCCCAACGCCACCACCGGAGCGGTCCCGTACCTGCCGAGGATCAGGCCTACGTCTCCGCCGAACAATCCGAGCGCGAAGTCCAGCGGAAGTGCGATTGCCAGGCCCGCGACCATCAGGCGCCGACGCAAGTCGCCGCGGTCCGGGTCGAGGACGCGCGCACCGTAGAGGTGTGCGCCGACGAGGAACAGGGCGATCGACAGCGGCAAGATGAAGAGCACCTCGAGTCGGAACAGCAACACGTGGTCGGCGCGGAAGACGACGAGATCCCAGAAGCTGCCGTCCGCATAGGGGTTCGGTGACAGCGGCTGGGGCTCCCGCGCGGGCGCCGAGGACAATGCCGCGACGACGAGGCCGAGCATCGCCGCGTGGACGGTCACGGCACACGCCACCCAGACGCGTTGCGCGCGAATGCCTGTGGTCAGGATGAAGGCGACGATCAATCCGGTGAGGGCGTATCCGATCAGGACGTCGAACTCGGTGAACAGCAGAAAATGCAGTGCTCCGTCGAGCATCAGCAGCCCCGCACGCCACGGGTAGCCGCCCGGCCACCGCCGGCCCCGTCGCTGCGCGGAGCGCTGCTGAATGACCAGTCCGATGCCGAACATGATGGTGAGCAGGCCGAGGAACTTGCCCTGCGCGAACTGCTGCAGTACCGCCTGCACCGGGGCCCATCCGCCGGTGGCTCGTCCGGTGCCGTTGATATACCCCACCAGACCCCCGACGTTGGTGAAGATCCAGATGTTGGTGGCGAGAGTGCCCAGGATGGCCGCACCGCGCATGACGTCGAGCGCGGCATAGCGGTGGGAACTCGACAGCGACGTCATGCCTTCAGCCCTCCAGTACTTGTTAGTACGATCGTGCTAGCAAGCGCTCATGCTAACACGGTCGTGTTAACATGGCAGAGTGCCGAAGCTCATCGACCACGACCGAAGGCAGCAGGAGATCGCCGAGGCCGTGTGGCGGGTGATCCAACGCGAGGGCATCGGCGCCGTGTCCGTCCGGGATGTTGCCGCGGAGGCCGGAATCTCGAGCGGATCGCTCCGACACGTGTTCGCCAGCAAGGCCGAACTCCTCGCCTATTCGATGCGGCTCGTCGCAACGCGTGTCCGCGAACGAGCACAGACCCACGCCTCGATCACCGACCCGTGGCAGCGCGCTCTCGCGGTGCTGGACGAAGTCCTCCCCCTCGACGACCGCCGACGCTGCGAAATGGAAGTGAACCTGGCCCTGGTCGCGGAAAGCCCCGCCCATCCCCTGCTGAAGGAGATCGCCCTCGACGCCCAACGGCAGCTCCGCGGTGCCTGCGCCGCGATCCTGACCGGCCTCGCTCAACGGGGCCTGATCGCGCCGGACATCGACGTCGACACCGAGGCGATGCGCCTGCACGCACTTGTCGACGGCGCCGCGATGCACGTTCTGCTCGGCGACACCGACACCCCGGACACCGCTCAGCGCATGATCGCCGACCATCTCCGCACACTCGCCTGACCGGTCACCGAAGATGCGGTGCCACATACCCGTTCCGCGAAGAGGCGACCCGCCCCCTCATGGCGCGGGCCGGTAGCGGAGCCAGACGAGGCCGTCTTCGAAGGCACGGCTCGCGATGAGGTCGAACCGGATCGCTGCCGGTGCCGATCCGTGCCACAGACGATGTGTCCGCACACCAGGCAGCCGGGGGTGGACGAGCAGGCTCACCTCATCCAGCAACCCAGCGCCGAGCAGGACGCCGATCAGCGCACCCCCGCTGTCCACCCGCACGACCTCGCCGCCGGCGCGCCCGCCGAGGATCTCCAGAGCAGCAGCCAGATCCACACGCTCGGTACCTGTCACCAACTCCTGCACCGGTCGGCCACCTCCGCGAGGCGGGGTGGCCTCGGCGTGCAAAGCGAGCACCTCCGACCAGTGTCCGACGTCCCGCAGCGCCTCCCACACCCAGTCGTCGACGCGTCCCCGGCTGTCGACAACGGCCAGCAGCGGCCCGCCCTCGAGCGGGCCGGGGCGGGGAGCGGCAGCCAACGCCTGCTCCTGCGCCAGCATCGTGTCCGCCCCCACCAGGGTCACGTCTTCTCTCCAGGTCGCCGCGAGTTCGTAGAACCGGCCCACATCCGGCTCGAAGCCCGTCGTGGCCCCGTCCAGGGCGACCGCAACATGAGCGACGACATAGGGACGCTCCTCCGAGTCGCGCGTCTCTCTCGGCATACTCGTGACCGTAACTCGTTGGCTCGTTCAGCCGATCACGAGACCTATTGTTGCCCGCCGCCTGGACGGTTTCGGCAACCGACTGTTCGACGACGCCGCGTTCGGATCACGTTCTCGGTTCGATGGCGGCCCCTGCCTACCGGTCGTCGGCCGTGACGGCGAGCCCGATGGTGCCGGTCTTTCCTCGGCGCAGGAGGCTGCCTTTCATCGTGAGCCAGCCGAGGATGCCGTACTTGCGGGCGATCACGTCCCGCGTGTGATCGGTGTCGGTGGCGTCGAGGATGACGGCGCGGGCGGGAACCTCGGGCCCCTTCGGCTTGCCGCGAGCATCGCACGCAGCCACCGTCACCTCCGGGTTGCGGCGGATCCGTTTGACCTTGTAGGAGTCGGTGACCGTCCACATCAGCAGACGCTCACCGTCGGCGGCGGCCCAGAGCGGCGTCGCCACCGGGGTGCCGTCTTTCCGAAACGTGGTGAGCAGGACATACTTCGCGGACGACACCCGGTCGAATTCTGTGGTCACCGGCCCCATGCTAGACCGAACCGCGAAGCCCGGACGGTGGGTCAGTCCCCTTCGAGTTCGCCTTCGGTCTCGAGATACACCTGCCGCAGGCCGTCGAGGGTCTGCTGGTCGGGGTGCTCCCACATGTCCCGCTCGGCCGCCTCGAGCAGGCGTTCGGCGATGCCGTGCAGGGCCCACGGGTTGGACTGTTCCATGAACTTGCGGTTCTGGTCGTCGAGCACGTACGACTCGGCGAGTTTCTCGTACATCCAGTCGGCGACGACGTTGGTGGTGGCGTCGTATCCGAACAGGTAGTCGACGGTGGCCGCCATCTCGAACGCACCCTTGTAGCCGTGGCGGCGCATCGCCTCGAGCCACCGCGGGTTCACGACGCGGGCGCGGAACACTCGGGACGTCTCCTCCGACAGGGTTCGGGTGCGCACAGACTCCGGACGGGTGCTGTCGCCGATGTACGCCTCGGGTGACTTTCCGGTGAGCGCCCGCACGGTCGCGACCATTCCGCCGTGGTACTGGAAGTAGTCGTCGGCATCGGCGATGTCGTGTTCGCGGGTGTCGGTGTTCTTGGCCGCCACGGTGATTCGACGGTACGCGGTCCGCATGTCGTCGGCGGCGGGCGCACCGTCGAGTCCGCGGCCGTATGCGAAACCACCCCACGTGGTGTACACGTCGGCGAGGTCGGCGTCGCCGCGCCAGCTCTTGGAGTCGATCAGCTGCAGCAGCCCGGCCCCGTAGGTGCCCGGCTTCGACCCGAAGATGCGGGTGGTCGCGCGCCGTTCGTCGCCGTGCTCGGCGAGATCCGCTTGCGCGTGGGCGCGGACGAAGTTGCTCTCCGCCGGTTCGTCCAACGCGGCGACGAGCCGGACGGCGTCGTCCAGCAACGCCAGGACGTGCGGGAACGCGTCCCGGAAGAAGCCACTGATCCGGACCGTGACGTCGATGCGCGGCCGGCCGAGTTCCTCGAGGTCGATCACCTCGAGGTTCACCACGCGGCGGCTCGCCTCGTCCCACACCGGGCGCACACCGAGGAGCGCGAAGACCTCCGCGATGTCGTCGCCGGAGGTGCGCATCGCGGACGTGCCCCACACGGACAGGCCCACCGAGCGCGGCCACTCACCGTGATCGGACTTGTAGCGGTCCAGCAACGATTCGGCCATCGCCTGGCCGGTTTCCCAGGCGAGCCGGGACGGCACGGCCTTCGGGTCGACGGAGTAGAAGTTGCGGCCTGTCGGGAGCACGTTGATCAGCCCGCGCAGCGGCGAACCGCTCGGCCCGGCGGCGATGAATCCGCCGTCGAGCGCGTGCAGCACCTGGGCGATCTCGTTGTCGGTCTCGCGAAGCCGGGGCACCACCTCGGTGGCGGCGAAACGCAGGATCTTCGCGACGGTGACATCGTCGGTGAGGGTGTCGGCGGCCTCAGGTTCCCAATCGGCGTCGTGCATCCCCTGCACCAGTGCGTGCGCCTGCTGCTCGATGTCGTCTACGCGGGTGCGGGATTCGTCGCCGTCCTCGCTGAGGCCGAGCGCCTCCCGGAGTCCGGGAACGTTCTGCTCGCCGCCCCACATCTGCCGGGCGCGCAGCATCGCGAGCACCAGTTCGACCTCGGCGTCGTCGCGGGGGGCCGCACCGAGGATGTGGAGGCCGTCACGGATCTGGACGTCCTTGATCTCGCACAGCCAGCCGTCGACGTGCAGCAGCATGTCGTCGAACACGTCCTCGTCGGGCCGCTCCTCGAGTCCGAGGTCGTGATCCATCTTGGCGGCACGCATCAGCGTCCAGATCTGCTGGCGAATGGCAGGCAGCTTGGACGGGTCGAGCGCGGAGATGTTCGAGTGCTCGTCGAGGAGCTGCTCGAGTCGTGAGATGTCGCCGTAGCTCTCGGCGCGGGCCATCGGCGGGATCAGGTGATCGACGAGCGTCGCATGGGCGCGGCGCTTGGCCTGCGTGCCCTCGCCCGGATCGTTGACCAGGAACGGGTAGATCAGCGGCAGGTCGCCCAGCGCGGCGTCGGTGCCGCACGACGCGGACATGCCGAGCGTCTTGCCGGGCAGCCATTCGAGGTTTCCGTGCTTGCCGAGGTGGACGACTGCGTCGGCGCCGAAACCGCCGGCGGCGGCGTCCGCGGCGATCCACCGGTAGGCGGCGAGGTAGTGGTGGCTCGGTGGCAGGTCCGGATCGTGGTAGATCGCGACCGGCTTCTCCCCGAACCCGCGCGGCGGCTGCACCATCAGCACGAGATTCCCGAACTGCATTGCGGCGATCACGATTTCACCGGCAGGATCCTGCGAGCGGTCGACGTACAGTTCGCCCGGCGCCGGTCCCCAGTGCTCCTCGACGCCCTCGCGCAGTTCCGCGGGCAGCGCCGAGAACCACTCGCGGTAGCGGGCGGCGGAGATCCGGATCGGGTTGCCCTCGAGCTGCTCCGCGGTCAGCCAGTCCGGGTCCTGTCCGCCGGCGGCGATGAGGGCATGGATCAGCGCGTCGCCGTCCTGGGCGGCGAGACCCGGCACGGAATCCGGCCCGTCCGCCGGGCCGAGGTCGTATCCGGCGGTCCGCATCTCGGTGAGCAACCGGATCGCACTGGCCGGGGTGTCGAGACCGACGGCGTTGCCGATGCGGGCGTGCTTCGTCGGGTACGCCGACAGCATCAGAGCGATCCGGCGGTCGGATGCGGGGATGTGCCGGAGTCGGGCGTGCCGGACGGCGATGCCCGCCACCCGGGAGGCGCGCTCGGCGTCCGGAACGTAGGTGGAGAGACCGTCGGCGTCGATCTCCTTGAACGAGAACGGCACCGTGATCAGCCGACCGTCGAACTCGGGGACCGCGACCTGGGTGGCGACGTCGAGCGGCGACAATCCGTCGTCGTTGGACTCCCACGACTCACGGCTGCTGGTCAGGCACAGACCCTGCAGGATCGGCACGTCCAGCGCGGCCAGCGCGGCGACGTCCCACGCCTCGTCGTCGCCCCCTGCCGAGACCCCGGCCGGCTTGGTGCCGCCGGCGGCGAGCACGGTGACCACCATCGCGTCCGCCCGGCGCAAAGTGTTCAGCAACTCCGGTTCGGCGGTGCGCAGCGACGCGCAGAAGATCGGCAGCGGGGTGCCGCCCGCCGCGTCGACGGCGTCGCACAGCGCCTCGATGTAGCGGGTGTTCCCGGCCAGGTGCTGGGCGCGGTAGTAGAGAACGGCGATCGTGGGGCTGTCCGGGTTCGCAGCGGGAGCGAACGGCGCGACGCCCCAGCTCGGCAGGTGGATAGGCGCCTCGAAACCGTGACCGGTCAGCAGCACGGTGTCCGACAGGAAGTGGTGCAGTTGGGCGAGGTTGTCGGCGCCGCCCTCGGCGAGATAGTTGTGCGCCTCCGCCGACACACCGGCGGTGACCGTCGAGCACTCCATCAGCTCGGCGTCCGGGGCGTGCTCGCCGCCGAGGACCACCACGGGCAGTCCGCTGGCCAGGACCGCGTCGAGGCCCTCTTCCCACGCCCGGCGGCCGCCGAGGATGCGCACCACGACCAGGTCGGCGCCGTCGAGCAGTCCCGGCAGATCCTCCTCGACCAGCAGCCGTGCCGGGTTGGCCCAGCGGTAGTCCGCCCCGCTGGCGCGTGCGCTGAGCAGGTCGGTGTCGGAGGTGGAGAGCAGCAGGATCACGTGTGGAGCCTTCCTGGGGGTGTCGCGCCCCGTGGCAGTGGTTCTGTGCGGAACCGTAGGTCGGAGGACGGCAGGTGAGGGTCTGGCTCGCCCACCGGTTTCGGCGAGCTCACAGTGGCGCGACCGCGCCGGATTTTCACCGGCTTCCTCTCCTGCTGTCGCAAGTGCTGGAGATGCTACCCGGGGCCGGACGTAACCTGGGACCATGGTCGACTCCCGTTCCCGCCCCGATGCATGCCCCGGCGCGCTGCAGGTCCACCAGGCCGCGGACGGCGCGCTCGCGCGCGTGCGCCTTCCCGGAGGTGTGCTGACCTCCACCCAGCTGCAGACCCTCGCGGAATCGGCCCGCGACCTCGGGAACGGCGAGATCGAACTGACCTCCCGCGGCAACGCGCAACTGCGGGCGGTCCGCGACCCGCGGGAGTTCGCCCGGCGCCTCGCCGACGCAGGTCTCCTGCCGTCGGAGACGCACGAGCGGGTCCGCAACATCCTCGTCTCGCCGCTGACCGGCCGGATCGGTGGTCTCGCGGATCTGCGGGATCTGGTCGACGAACTCGACCGGACGTTGTGCGCGGACTCCGCGTTGGCGGACCTCCCCGGCCGCACCCTGTTCACTCTCGACGACGGGCGCGGCGACGTGTCGGCGCTCGGCGGCGATTTCGGCGTCCATGCGGTCAGCGAGACGGAGGTCGCCCTGGTTCTCGCCGGTCGCGACAGCGGCGCCCGGATCACGACGACGGAATCGGTGGCGGTGCTCCTCGACGCCGCCCGCGTCTTCCTGGAATTGCGTGATCAGCACTGGCGGCTGTCCGAGATCGCCGACGGGGTCGAACGGACCCTGTCGGCATTGACGCTCGCACCGACCGCCGACCCGGTGAGCGGGTTCGACGAGCATCGGGCACCGATCGGATGGCTGGACCAACCGGACGGCAACGTGACCCTCGGCGGCGGTCTCGCGTTCGGGATCCTCGACGCCCGGCTGGCGGAGTTCCTCGCCGCCGTCGAGAAGCCGGTGGTCGTCACGCCGTGGAAATCGGTGCTGCTGTGCGATCTCGACGAGTGGTCCGCCGAGCAGGTCGTCCGGGTCCTCGCCCCGATGGGCCTGATCTTCGACGAGAACTCCCCCTGGCTGAACGTCAGTGCCTGCACCGGGCAGCCCGGATGCGAGAAGGCGCTCGCCGACGTGCGGTCCGACGCGCGGGATGCCGTCGCGCGCGGTGAACTCCCGGTGGAGGGCAGGCAGCACTGGTCGGGCTGCGAGCGGTGCTGCGGGCGACCCAAGGGGGAGGTCGCCGACGTCGTCGCCACGGAGACGGGTTACCGGGTGGAGGAGCCGTGACCGCGGTGCCTCTATCGTGAGCGAATGATCGAGTACATCCGAGACGGCGCGGAGATCTACCGCCAGTCCTTCGCCACGATCCGCGCCGAGGCGGATCTCAGTGCCTTTCCCGAGGACGTCTCACAGGCCGTGGTCCGCATGATCCACGCGAGCGGTCAGGTCGACCTCGTGGACGACGTCGCGTTCACCCCCGGCGTCGTGAAGGCCGCCCGCGCGGCGCTGGCGGGCGGCGCCCCGATCCTGTGCGACGCGCAGATGGTGGCGGCAGGCGTCACCCGGAAGCGTCTCCCCGCAGACAACGAGGTGCTCTGCACCCTGCGCGACCCCCGGGTCCCGGTGCTGGCGGAGCAGATCGGGAACACCCGCTCTGCGGCCGCGCTGGAATTGTGGGGCAGCAAACTCGAGGGTGCCGTCGTCGCGATCGGCAACGCCCCGACCGCCTTGTTCTACCTGCTGGACATGATCGAATCCGGTGCACCCCGGCCCGCCGCGATCGTGGGCGGTCCGGTCGGTTTCATCGGTGCCGCGGAGTCGAAGGAAGCGTTGATCGAGCACCCGGGCGGACTCGACTATCTGGTGGTCCGCGGCCGCCGGGGTGGCAGTGCCATCACGGCTGCGGCACTGAATGCGATTGCGAGCGAGGTCGAATGAGCTCCGAAGAGCGCGTGACCGGCAAACTGTGGGGCGTCGGCATCGGACCGGGTGACCCGGAACTGGTGACGGTCAAGGCCGCGCGGGTCATCGCCGAGGCCGATGTGGTGGCGTTCCACAGCGCCCGGCACGGCAAGAGCATCTCCCGCGCGGTCGCGGCGCCGTACCTGCGTGAGGGACAGATCGAGGAGCACCTCGTCTACCCCGTCACCACCGAGACCGTCGACCATCCCGGCGGCTACCAGGGGGCGATGGACGAGTTCTACGAGGAGGCGTCGCAGCGACTCGCCTCCCACCTCGACGCCGGCCGTTCGGTCGCGCTCCTCGCGGCGGGCGACCCGCTGTTCTACAGCTCCTACATGCACATGCACAAGAGGTTGGCGCAGCGCTTCGAGGCGGAAGTCATTCCCGGGGTCACGTCGATCAGCGCCGCATCCGCCGCACTGGCGATGCCGCTGGTCGAGGGCGAGGAAATCCTGACCGTCCTGCCCGGAACGCTGCCGCCCGGCGAGCTGACGCGGCGCCTGCGGGAGACCGACGCCGCCGCAATCCTGAAGCTCGGACGCACCTACCCGGCCGTCCGGCAGGCGTTGAAGGACTCCGGCCGCATCGACGAGACGTGGTACGTCGAACGGGCCAGCACGACCAGGCAGAAGATCGACGCCGCCGACGACGTCTCGGACAGCGACGTCCCCTACTTCTCGATCGCCATCGTGCCCAGCCCGTCGAACGCCCGCCGCGACGACGCGGCACCGCAGGGCGAACTCGTCGTCGTCGGGCTCGGTCCCGGTGATCAGGCATGGACGACACCGGAAGTGCAGCACGAACTGTCGCTCGCCACCGACCTCGTCGGCTACGGCCCCTATATCGACCGGGTCCCCGAACGTCCCGGCCAGCGCCGCCACTCCAGCGACAACCGCGTCGAGGCCGAACGCGCCGCGATGGCACTCGACCTGGCGAAGAACGGCGCCCGCGTCGCCGTCGTGTCGTCCGGCGACCCGGGTGTGTTCGCGATGGCCGCCGCGGTGCTGGAAGTCGCGGCCGAGGAGCAGTGGCGCGGCGTCCCCGTGCGCGTCCTACCCGGCATGACCGCCGCGAACGCCGTCGCGAGCCGGGTCGGCGCGCCCCTCGGGCACGACTACGCCGTCCTGTCGCTGTCGGACCGGCTCAAGCCGTGGGACGTGGTGGCGCAGCGCATCTCCGCGGTTGCGAGCGCCGACATGGCCTTCGCCGTCTACAACCCGGCGTCGAAGTCGCGCACCTGGCAGGTCGCCGCGATGCGCGACCTGGTTCTCGAGCACCGCTCCCCCGACACCCCGGTGATCATCGGCCGCGACGTGGCCGGCGCGCAGGAGTCGGTGCGGGTCGTGCGGCTCGCGGACCTCGACCCAGCCGAGATCGACATGCGGTGCCTGCTCATCGTGGGCTCCTCCATGACGACCGTCGTCGAGAACGAACACGGGACCAGGGTGTTCACGCCCCGGCGTTATCCGGGCTGAGTACCTCAGTCGACGCGGCCGGAGCGGAGTTCGGTCACCGCGATCCGGGCGGCGTGCCCGATCGCGGCGTCGACCACCGGTAGTACAGGGTCGGTTCGGGCGGCACGGGTGAAGACGGCGACCGCGACGGGAATCTCACCGGGAAACGTCACGACGGCCACCTCGTTGCGGATGGCGCCGATGGTCCCGGTCTTCCCGGCAACGTCCACCTCGGAATACGGGAACCCGGACCGGATGCGGTGCTGCCAGATCTGCGCGGACATCACGTGCCGGACGAACTCGCCCTGCGGCTCGGGCACCGCCCTTCCGGTCCAGATCGCGTCGAGAAGCGAGGTCATCTCCCGCGGAGTCGTCGCGCTCGCATACGACGGGTCGTAGGCGGACACGGTCCACGCCTCGTCGTTGTCGGCCAGCGCCGCGAATGCTTCCGCGGTGGTGTGCGCATGGGCGTCGATCACCAGGCTGCGGTGCGCATCCGCTGTGCCGCCGAGGATGCGCGTGCTCGTCATGCCCAGCTCGGACAGTGTGCGCTCGACGCTCGCCAGTCCCACCTGCCCGAGGACGAGGTCGGCGGCGGCGTTGTCGGACACGGTCATCATCGACATCGCCAGATCCCGCCAGCTCAGCACGACGGGATCACGGAACGTCGACACCCCCGTCGGCCCCGGAGTGCAGTCGGCCGGATTGACCCGGACGGTCGCGGTCGGCGACAACTCCCCGGATTCGAAAGCACGGCACAGGGCTACGAGTAGCGGAAGTTTGTAGACCGACGCCAGAACCACGAGGTCGTCCGCGCCGACCGCGATGTCACCCGCGTCGCCGGTCGGGGTCCCGACGCGGCGGGCGTGCAGCCATCCGGTGCACCCGGCGTCGGCGAAGACGTCACGGATCCGCTTCGCCGCCGGCGGGGTCATCGATCGGCCCTCAGCAGCACCCGGTCGAGGGCGGCAGCGGACGGTGCGACGTCGGTCCCCGATCGCCAGACGATGCGCAGACGCAGCGCGAGGTCTTCGCGCAGCAGATCGACCCAGGCCACACCCGGCATCACCGTCGGTGCCGTCGCCGTCACCCCGAAATGACCGCCCGCGGCCACGTGCGTGAGAATCTCTCGCGGACCCGGTGCGATCACGATGTCCGGGTCCAGCCCCCGGACCCGCCACAAGTCGACGAACAGGTCGTGGGCAGGTGGATTGTCCGAGCGTGGACCGATGGCCAACGCCAGCCCGCGCAGCATCCGGACCTGTGCCTTCTTCGCGACCGCGGCCGGGTGGTCGTCCGGCACCACCACCCACCGCCGAAGCTTCAGCACCGGCCCGCTGTCGAGACCGGTGAGCAGCGCGGGATGCTCGACCACGGCGACGTCGAGACTGCCCATACGGACGGCGTCCACGAGTTCGGTGGTGGGCGCCGTGGTCGTCACCACCCGGGTGGGCCGGGTCTCGTCCGCGTCGCGAAGGGCACGGACACACCGCACCACCACACCGTCGGCCACCGAGTGCGGGACACCCCATCGCACCACCGCGTCGCGACCGCCGGCGATGCGGTGCGCTTCGTCCTCGAATCGGGCGGCGTCGGCGACGAGAAGTCGCGCACGCGGGAGCAATTGGCGTCCGGCGTCGGTGAGTCCGACTCCGCGGGCACTGCGCTGGACCAGCTCCGCGCCGAGTCGCTGTTCGAGCCGCCGCACTCCCTGTGACAGCGGCGGCTGCGTCATCCCGAGCCGGGATGCGGCGTTGCCGAAATGTCCCTCCTCCGCAACGGCGACAAAGAAACTGAGGTGGCGGAGCAGGTCCATGGCGACCATTGAACCAGTTCCGACCGCCCACGTCGGGCGACGCCACCGTTTCCCTGGCATAAAACGTCGTCCTGAACTGGGGTGATAGCGCACCCGACTCGCGACGACGCCGCTTTCGTCTTTGCGCTATGAGTGTCCGCATCCGACATTGGATCCATGCCCACACACCGAAATCATCCGAAGCCCAGGCGCACCGGTCGCCGAGGTGCCGTCGCTCTCGCGCTGGCGCTGCCCCTGCTGCTCGGGGCGTGCACGGCCACCGCGGAACAGGCCCAGCCCACCACGTCGGTGGCTGCGGCGCCGGATCGGCGGCCCCTCGACGCGACGATCGACGCCCTGGAGGCGCAGTACTCCACCCGGATCGGAGTGACGGCCGTCAATCCCGCGACCGGCGAGGTCTACAGCCACCGGGGCGACGAACGGTTCGCGATGTGCTCGACCTTCAAGGCCTACGCATCCGCGGCGGTTCTGCGCAAGACCGAGGACGGATCGACGTCACTCGACAAGACGGTCGTGATCGAACCCGGCGACCTCGTCGAGAACTCGCCGGTCACCGCCGCAGCGGTCGGAACCCCGATGACGTTGGGGCAGATCGCCGAAGCAGCGCTGGCGCAGAGCGACAACACCGCCGGGAACTACCTACTCCGGGAGATCGGCGGGCCGCAGGCGATCACCGCACTCGCCCGGGACGTCGGCGACGGGAGCACACGACTGGACCGGTGGGAGACCGAACTCAACACCGCATTCCGCGACGATCCCCGGGACACGACGACACCCAACGGCCTCGCGCAGGGTTTCCGGGCGCTGCTCCTCGGAGACGCCCTCGACGCGGCGAGCCGCGATCAGCTTCTCGAGTGGATGCGGGCGAGCAAGACGTCGGACAAGCGAATGCGCGCCGGTCTGCCGACCGGGTGGACTGCCGCCGACAAGACCGGTGGCGGCGGGTTCGGCACCGCCAACGATGCCGGTGTCGCGTGGAGTCCGGACGGCGCACCCGTCGTCCTCGCCATCCTCACCGACAGCCTCACCAATCAGCAGGACGCGCAGGGAAACAACCAGGCGATCGCCGACACCACCGCGGCCGTCATCGAAGGGTTGACTGCGCCGTGAGCCATCTGAGCGAGGCGCGGGGAGCCGGCCGACCTGTGACGGCCCGACTCCCCCGCCGCCGAAGGCTCTCAACTGTTGACGTACTTCCTAATACTTCCTAATCCTTCCTGTTGCTAGTCGGATCATGCGCATCGGCGAGCTGCGGCATACCTGAACATGTCGGTGGTGGGGGTCCGGAAGGCCGCGCCGGAGGGCCGGTTACCCTCTCGGCGTACAGGTTCCGGTCAGCGAGTCTTCGATCGGGAGGATCTCGACGTCTACCTGGGTCGACCTACACCGGAGAGTGTTCCAGCCGACAGGGCGGAAGCGTTGTACTGCCGGGTGTCCGGCTCGACCGGTCAGGAATCTTCGCTCGCCTATCAGGAAAGGATGCTGCGTGAGAGTGCCGCCGGCACCGTGTACAGGGTCTACAGGGATCGTGGTTCAGGTCTGCGGGAGACCCGAGCGGGACTGAATCGGATGCTCGAGGACGCAGCCAAGGGCCACTTCACGGTGGTGCGAGTGGTGTGGCGGGATCGGTTGGCGCGGTTCTCCGGTGGCGTGGATCGAGCGGTACCTGTCGGCGGTCGGGGTTAAGGTCGAGGTCCTGCGTGACCATGGGGACACGTCGCTGGTAGAGGAGCTGATGGATGACTTCATGGCAGTGCTCGCTTCGTTTTCCGGCCGCTTCTACCCATTGCGGTCGAAGCAGAATCAACGTCGACTTCTTCCGGGCGACGCGGCAGCACGGTTGGAGATGGACTAACTGATGGCCGATACCGGATTGACTGCGCTGCGACAGTTCTCGTTCACCACCCGCCCCTACCTGGCTGTCGATGACGCGACCGGTGCGCCGATCGGACTCGACGACCTCGACATTCGTGTCGGGTGGATGCTCGACCTGATCTCCGGTGCCGAAACCGAGCTGATTTCACGGCTGTGGCAACCGGCCACCTTCGATGTCCTCGCTACCGGTCGTGACAGCCACGGCCGGGCACTGCCGAAGCACGGGCATGTCGCGGCCGCGCGTCTGGGCTGGACCCCGCGCTACCCGGACGGTGTCTACGCGCCCTCACGAGTCACGCGCGTGGTCACCGCGCAAGCTGTGGCGACGCTGCGGACCCTGACCTACCGGGATACCGCCATCGCGTCGCTGTCGGCCCGATTCGATTCGGAAACCGGCCGTCTGAGCGCACCGAGTGGTGCTGCGGAGTATGTGCCGTCGGGTTTCGCGCGGGGAGTCCGTCGGCAATTGCTCGCCCGCACCCGCCAGATCGACGGCGCGGACTCGGGTGCAGCGCAGTCCGCGCGGGTGCGGATCACCGACGTGCAGACGCCACCCCGAACCTCGGCGATGGCTCGGCTTTCGGCAGCGGATCGACAACTCGCACACATCACCGTCACCGACGCCGCCATGACGCTGACGGTCACACTACCCACCACCGTCGCCCCGACAGGACGCGCGCAGTGGCGACGAGTCCGGCTGGCCGCCGCGATCCCACGGCACCTGCACGGGCGGCCGATCCGCGAGTGGCATTTACCGACCCTCGATGTCGACCACCGTGGTCTGCTGTTGCGGTGCGCTGCCACCGAAGCGGTCCCAGCCGCTGATGTGACATCGGGAACTACCGTGGTGGGCGTGGACTGGTCTCCGTCCACACTCGGGGTGGCCGCCGTTGCCACCGAAACCCCGGATGGTCTGGTCTCGGACTATCGGGGTTTCACGTACGACGACCGAGGCCTCGGGATCAAGCTGGCCCGACTGCAGGCCGAAGGGCAGCTGCTGCACCGCAAAGCGGCTCGCCTGCGCCGGCTCGCCGCGACCGCACCCCCCGAGGTCCGCGCCCAGCTGGAGGCGAAGATCGCCGTCCTCGATGGATACCGCGAGGCAGTGGGTGCCAAGCGGGGGATGATCAACCGGGAATTGGCGTTTCACTTCGGCCGCCAGCTTACCGACTTCGCTGCCGCAGCGGGCGCGAGCGTGATCGCGGTGGAAGACCTCACCACTCTCGAAACCCGCGGGCATGGGCGGGTCAACAATAACCGGGCCGCGCAATCAGCCCGCCGCAAAGCCGTCGACGCTCTCACCCACACCGCCGCCGGTGTCGGTGTGACGGTGGTGTCCGTACCAGCACGAGGATCCTCGGCGTTGTGTCCGGGCTGCAACGAACCTCTCATCCGGCCGGGTGGTTACCATCGGGCCTGGTGTGCGCGGTGCAAAGTCGGCGGACATCGTGACCATGTCGCGGGCGTGAACCTGGCCAAGCGGGCATTGCTGGGACGCGGACAATCCGTTCGCAAGCGCGGGGAGAATCCGCGGATCCGGGTGATCGAGCATGCGCCGGTGCGCCAATGCCGCGACAAGAAGAGTCCCACTCCGAGCAGGCCGCGGCATCGCCGTGTCCGTCGTAGTGCTCCCGCCGCGACACCCCGGGTGGGGGTGAACCAGACCAGGATTGTTCCTGCGCCACAAGCGTCGGTGTGGGACACGGTAAAACCCGCAACACCGCAGCGTGTTACGGGTAGCCGTGAAGTACATACATCTCTAACACCAGCCACGCCAGTGGTAGGAAGTATGAGATCTATGTAGACGCTACGGGCGACGGCAGTCTCGTGCACCCATACCGCCTCGCTCTCGTCTGCACAGGTGACGCA
The DNA here is from genome assembly GCF_030058635.1 of Rhodococcus sp. IEGM 1305. Taxonomy (NCBI): domain Bacteria; kingdom Bacillati; phylum Actinomycetota; class Actinomycetes; order Mycobacteriales; family Nocardiaceae; genus Rhodococcus; species Rhodococcus sp. IEGM 1305. Next base: position 48,787 of record NZ_JASHKX010000008.1, on the reverse strand, counting down.
ACAGCTGGTGCGTCGACGGACGGAGCGAGATGCCGCTAGCTCACGACGTCGTGACCGCGCATCGCCCGGCGCAACGGCCTTTCCGTCTTGGCGACGCGCCGCCCGGCCACCGTCAACATCGGGCGCGGAATGCCGATACCCGTCACCGGCACCCCTGTCGCATACCCTTCCCGGTAGAGGTAATTCGACGCATCGGCCACTTCGTCCCGAGTCAGGGGCGCGGGTGCCCAGCCAACGGTCTCACCGATGGCATCCGCGTCCAGAATCGGACTTCGGTACCCTTCCGTGGTCTTCGCGAGAAGCCAACGCAGAACAGCGTCACGAACCGCCCATTGACGATCGGTAGCTGCATTCACATTTCAGTCCTCCGGTAGATGCCGTTGATGCCTGCATGCACCATAGCCACCGCCCACGAATAAGCAAGTTCGTGAGCGTTCCTGCGGTTCTTGGGATCTCACGGAAGGATGTTTCCAGCTCGGCACCACGTTCGAGTCGGATACCGAAGTGGACTTATCTACTTCCCTGGGTATGGTCGGGATCAGTTCGTGGTTGCCACTCTCGAAGATGGAGCGACAATGGCTGACAAATCCGCCGTCAAGAGTTCGAAACAGTCCGCACGCGCACTGAAGGAGCGCCGGGCGGAGAAGCGGGCGAAGGCCCAGGAGTCGACGGTGATCATCCGAAAAAGGAAGGGCTGAAGTCGCATTGAAGATTCACGGCGTGCTCAGCTGGCGATGAAGGGCACCACCGTCCCCATAGTCGGTGCTGGTAACGATGTGGTTGCCTTTCACTTCCAGCATCTGCACTCCGGCCAGGTGCACACTCTGCCCTTTCGGCTCGTACGGGCCCAGGCGGCCATTCAAGTGACCGGGCAGTGCGTAGGTCACCGCCGCACGGTTGCCCATCGATGAGCGTGTCATCGAGGTTCTATTGCGCGTCGGGAATGCTGCGACGAGCCCTGCGAGACCGGCGGCGATCTTCTCCGGTGTGCGATGGCCCGCGCCGGCTGCGATATCGCGGTGCCGACACAGCGGGGCGTAGAGCTTTGCGACGTCTGCGGGGCGGTTGGGTGACCCGCAATTCGAATGCGGGGACAGCGTGTTCGGTGTGAAGGACTCGCTGATCGAGGACTTCGTAGAGCCACCTCCAGAGACACCCACCCCCGATGGGCGACTCATCGTCGACCGGACCTGGTCTCGATGCCGGTTCGACATAGTCCTTGCACCAGAACAGATTTGATTCTCGCCGTCGCTGCATGCATAGCTCTGCCACGAAGGACGAGGAAGCCCACCCCGGCCCGGCGCACGGAACGTACACAACCCTTGACTCGGACACCTACCATCCGAGTAAACTAGGACAATATAAATCCACGTTAGGAGACGGGTATGAAGATCGTCATTTTCGGAACCGGACTCATCGGGAGCCAGGTCGCATCGAAGCTGACCGAGACCGGTCACGACGTCGCTGCACTCGGTCGCGGCGACGGCATCGACACCACCACCGGCAAGGGCGTCGCGGAGGCTGTGGAGGGCGCCGACGTCGTCGTGGACCTGACCAACTCACCGTCATGGAAAGACGACGACGTCCTGGCTTTCTTCCGCGAATCGACGAACCACCTGCTCGCCGCCGAAGAGGCGGCAGGCGTCCGGCACCATGTCGTCCTGTCCATCGTCGGCGCCGACCGGCTCCCCGACTCCGGATACATGCGCGCCAAAGTCGCCCAGGAGGATCTGGTCAAGTCCGGCCCCATCCCCTACTCGATCGTGCGATCGACGCAGTTCTTCGAGTTCATCGCCGGCATCGCCGACGCAGGCACTGTCGGCGACACCGTCCACGCGACCCCGGCACACCTTCAGCCGATCGCCTCGCACGACGTCGTCACCCGGGTAGCCGAGGTCGCCGTCGGCGCCCCGCTCGGCGGCACGGTCGAGATTGCCGGGCCGGAACCGCTCGGCATCGATGCACTCGTTCGACGGCTGTTCGCCTCGACCGGCGACCAGCGGACCGTGACCACCGACCCCGACGCCGGCTATTTCGGCGCCGAGCTCGATGACGCTGCGATCACTCCGACACCCGGCGCCAATGCCTGGATCGCACCGACCACGCTGGACGAGTGGTTGCGCGAACACGCCTGACACGATGACGCAGTACCACCCCACAACACCGACACAGGGGCGTGGATAGAGTCGTGGCCATGAAGCTTTCCGGCGGCGTGGAGTGGGCACTTCACTGCTGCGTGGTTCTCAGCCAGGCCGAGAGCCCGGTACCCACGGCCCGGCTGGCCGAACTGCACGGTGTGTCGAAGACATACCTCGCCAAGCATCTACAGTCGCTCGCACGTGCCGGCCTCGTCCACCCCACCGAGGGGCGCGATGGCGGATACGTCCTGACCCGCGCACCCGAGGCCATCACCGTCCTCGACGTCGTCCAGGCCGTCGACGGAACCGAGCCCGCCTTTCGGTGCACCGAGATCCGCAGGCAAGGAGTGCTCGCCGCCCCTCCAGAGCAGTGCCGCTCCGCATGCGGCATCGCGAAAGTCATGGCCGGTGCCGAACAGGCTTGGCGCGCATCACTATCGGGTGTGACGATCGCCGACCTCGGCGCGACGACCGACCTCGCCGTCCTCAAACACATCTTGGCGACGTCCACGACCTGAAGTCGCCCGCGGCAGACGGAACGCGAGATTCCTGACTTCCCCACCGTGAACCGCCCTACGATCGATGGATGGAGACCGGAACCGACGAGACCAAGACCTGTTCGTTCTGCCGCGGTCCGATCGGATACGAGATCAAGGACGCTCATGCCGGCTTCGCGTCACTGCCCCCGGGGAAGCGGTATCGCGTCTTCCACTGCATGAATCGATGCCCACGATCAGCGCCCGACGGTCTCGAATGCGGACACCGCCACGAATACCTCTGACCCGTCCGTCAATACTCGCCGGGAACGTTCAACCGAGCGAGTTCATGCCCTGCTCACCCGCGTGAGAGTCCGGGCTGAGTCTGAATCTGTCCGGGGCCGCCCTTGAAACCGCCGGCCTTACCCACCGTCCATTCACCGTCCGCACCGCACACCAGGGCGCCGTTGCGGTCTCCGGGCTTGCCGTACGTCACTGTCTCGTTGCCCTGCGAGTCCGTGTTCACGATCGGGCAGGGGCCACCGGTGGGCCCGTTCGGGCCGATCGGCTCGGCATGCGCAACGGACGCCGCCCCGAAGGCACTCAGGACGGGAAGAGCAGCGAAAGCGATGGCGGCAATGGTGCGGCGGGCGTTGATCATTCAGTATCTCCAAGGGATGGTCGGATCGTGCTTCGTTGACAGGTACAACTCTGCCCACTCCAACGCCCGAACTGAACCACCCCTCGGGGGGCTTCGCGGCACCCCTGGGAGTGGAATCACCCCACCCTCACGGAGATCGATCGCGACCTACCGACTGCCGGAATCCGTTCTTCAGAGCCGGTTCGGACCCGAACCTTCCACGGCGAGTTGGTCTTCGGGATTGAGCAGATAGCACGCCTTCATCGACAGGCAACCACACCCGATGCATCCGGTGAGCTCGCGTTCGAGACGCTCGATACGCTTGCGCTGATCCTCGAGCTGCACCCGCCACAGCTTCGACACGCGCTGCCAGTCGCGGATCGACGGCATCCGGTCGGCCGGGAGCGTCTCGAACACCGCTCCCACGTCGGCCAATGGAATCCCGAGCCGTTTGGCCACCACGATCAGCGAGATCCGTCGGAGCATGTGCCGTTCGTACCGGCGTTGATTCCCGGATGTCCGCGTCGACGCGATCAGTCCGAGCTGCTCGTAGTAATGGAGCGCCGAGACGGCCACACCGGTCCGACGCGACACCTCCCCCACCGACAGCAGATCCTTCGGATCCAATGACATCACATCCGCCCCTTGACCTCGAGTCCACTCGAGATTTTAGCGTGGTGTGCATGACATCGACCGCCCCGTCACCGGCCAGCTGGTCCGAGCTGCTCGGACCCCGCTACCGCTCCACCTCCGCCGTCCTCGCCGGCGGCGTCGGACTGCACGCCGTCAACATCTTTCTGACGACGAGCCTGCTGCCCACCGCCATCGGCGAACTCGGGCGCGAATCGCTGTACGCGTGGAGCGCGACCGTCTTCATGGTGGCGTCCGTGATCTCGTCGATGACCGTCAGCCGGCTGCTCGCACATCGCGGGGCGCTCGGTGCGTACCTGTTCGCGCTGGCTCCGTTCTTCGTCGGCACGATGATCTGCGCCGTGAGCCCTTCGATGGAGGTGCTCCTCGTCGGACGAGCGGTCCAGGGGCTCGGTGGGGGCCTGCTCGCGGGGCTGAGTTACGCGGTACTGCGCGAGGCGCTACCGGAGCATCTGTGGGCCCGTGCAACCGCGCTGGTCTCGGCGATGTGGGGCGTCGGGACTCTGGCCGGACCGGCGATCGGTGGGCTGTTCGCGCAACTCGGCCAGTGGCGTCTCGCGTTCGTCGCCCTGGCAGTGGTCGCCGCCGCCATCGCCGTGATCGCGCCCCGGGCGTTGCCGCGCACCGAGCGTGTGCGTGGCGGAGAACCCGTGCCTGCCACGTCGCTCGTCCTGCTCACCCTCGCGACGATCGCGATCAGCGTGGCGAGCATCGTCGGCAACGGGACCCACATGCTGGCCCTGATCGCGGTCGGGGCCGCATTCATCGTTCTCTTCCTGGCCTGGGAGCTGCGGTCACCGCGCCGGGTGTTGCCGCAGTCGACGTACACCCGGGCGTCGTCCCTGAAGTGGATCTACCTCACCATCGCGGTGCTCGCGTCCGGCACCGTGTCGGAGGCCTTCACACCGCTGTTCGGTCAACGGCTCGCCGGACTGGTGCCGTTCGCCGCGGGATTCCTCGGCGCCATGATGTCGGTGGGATGGTCGGCGACCATGATCTTCAGCTCCGACATCTCCCGCCCGCGGGCGCAGACGGCGGCGAAGATCGCCGGACCCGCGGTCCTCGCCGCCGGCCTGCTCCTCACGGCGGCCCTCTGGCGTGACGACGCCGGACCGGTCACGGTGATTCTGTGGGCGGGCGCCCTGGCCGCCGCAGGTGCCGGAATCGGCCTCGCCTTCCCGCACCTGATGGTCGCCGCCATGCGGACTACCGACGACGAGCAGGAGGGAGCGAAGGCCGCGGCCGGGCTCAACACGGTCGAGTTGATCGCTATGGCCGTGGGGTCAGCGGTCGCCGGTGTGCTGGTCAATCTCGGTGCGCCCTCGGCCCTGGCCTCCGCACGACTGCTCTTCCTCGGCCTCGGCGTCATCACGGCGGCCGGCGTGTTCACCGCGTACCGCGCGACCCGGCAAGCCGAGCGCGAGGACGCCGGACCGCCCTACGTCCGCGACGCGAAGTGAGCTGCGCGACGCAGAATGTCGTGGGCGCGGGCGAGTTGCGGCGGATGTCCGCCGTGGGTAACACGACTGCCGTCCGCACCCAGACGCGCGATCGTCGTTTCGGCCCAGGAGATATCGTTCGAGTCGGGTGCCAACGCGGTGTTGATCACCGGCACCTGCTCAGTAGCGAGGGTCAGTTTTCCGGTCATCCCCATCTCACGGCCCAGACGCGTGTCGTCCCGGACGGCCTCGGCGTCGAGCGACAGTGTCGGTCCGTCGATCGGGGCTCCGATCCGGGCCGCCCTGCTCGCATTGACGATCCGGGATCGGGCGTACGCCAACGCCATCGGGGTTCGCCCGGCACCGGTGTCGCGGCAGTAGTCGCCGATCCCGAACGCGAGCCGAGAGACGGGAGCGGTGCGAGCGATGTCCTCGGCTGCCACGATCGCGGCCGCGGACTCGACGAGGGCGACCACCGGAACACCGGGAATCTCTTCAGCGGTGTCCCGTACCTGTTCGGGCGATTCGGTTTTCGACAGCATCAGCCCGCGCAGTCCGGGCAGATCGCGGATCGCGTCGAGGTCGCGCTGCCAGTGCGGGGTGGTCGCGTCGTTGATCCGCACCCAACCTGCATTCCGTGCGAGCCACTCGGCGGTGCAGGCCCGCCCCTCGTCTTTCGCAGCGAATGGCAAACCGTCCTCGAGGTCGATGATCAGCGAGTCGGCGCCGGACGCAGCCGCCGCCGCGAGGACCTCGCTCCCGACTGCAGGAACCAGAAGCCAACTCCGCGCCATTGCGACGCCGACCTCACTGCGCTGGGCTGTCTCGACACTCATTCTGTTCTTCCCTCGGCCATACCGAGAAGTCTGCGCGCGGCCGGTAGGCGACGCACTCGACGAAGCGGAGTGCGCAGACGGTGTCCGGTCACCGCTTCGTCAGGTGCGCCTCACATCCCGGCAGTCCGCCTCAGAAGTCGAAGCCCCAGGAGGCCGGGTTGAAGACGACGCGGTACCAGACGTTGGTCGGTTCATCGAACGTGCACGGCACGATCACGACTCCCGACGTCTGTTCGAGAGCCGCGGCCTTCCCGCAGAAGTACTCCGCGCCTTCACCGGACGTCTCGGCCCGGTAGACGGGGCCGACGTGCCAGGGTTCCGCACTCGCGGTTCCGGCACCGACGGTGGCTCCGAGGACGAGGGGTGCGGACAATATCCCGACCAATGCTGCGGAACGCCGAGCGGACTTCTTCTGCACGAGATCTCCTTCGTAGGCGACGACACGACAGTTCTGTGTGATTAGTTCGCACAAGAACCGTCGGACGTTACCGGGGAGCCGACGCCCGCTCCTCGAACACCTGACCCGACCCGCTCTGCTCGGCAAGTTCACGCGCGCTGTTCAGCGCTTCCTGGGCCGCCGCCTTCACCGCCGCCTTCACCGCGGCGGAATCGTCGACGGTCGCAGGCGCTTCGACAACATCCGGGGTCCCGACAACATCCGGCGTCTCGGCGAGGTCAGGAGTCTCGACAACATCCGGCGTCTCGGCGAGGTCAGGAGTCTCGACAGGGTCAGGAGTTTCGACAGGGTCAGGAGTTTCAATGGCAGGTGCAGGTGCAGGCGTGGTGTGGGGTACCTCGACGGGCGCTGTGCCGCCCTTTTTCAGATACTGTCCGCACACGGGCCATGCGCCGGGGCCCTGGGTCTTCAGGACGTTCTCGGCGACCCGGATCTGCTCGGCCTGGCTGGCTTCCGAGGCCACTCCCGTTCCACCGTTGGCTTTCCAGGTTTCCGGTGTGAACTGCAGTCCGCCGTAGAACCCGTTTCCGGTGTCGGTGGTCCAGTCACCGCCGCTTTCGCACTCGGCGACTTCTTCCCAGTCGTGCGGGGCGCCTCCGGCGGTTCCGGCGCCCAGCCCGAGCAGAACGGTGACGACCGCGCCGATCAGGGCGATCCAGCCGAGGGTGTGTTTCTCCATGTTGCGAGTGGTCATGCTGGCTCAATCCTCTCCGCGCGTGCGGACGCGGCGCGCCGGCGACAACGCCTCGGTTGTCGGCCGTCCCTTTCGGTGCCTCGTCCCGCGCCTCGAAGGTGTCGGGATTACGAACCCGCGTCGGCAGATCTGCAGCGGCGGGCCCCCGAACGTGGCCTCCTCCCGAAATTCACACGGCATGAACAAGGTACGGATGTTCGACTATTGAGAAACGCGAGTGAAAATTGTGCTGTTCTGAGGTTTCGTTACCGTTTCGACGTCATGTCGTGACAAGTCCGTAATACGTCTGACGGGGAGCCGAATGCCCCAGCGGCTCACCCGTTCCCGCTCTGCGGCGTGGTCCCGATTTCGACACGGCCCGGTGCGACGAGCCCGCCGCGGCCCGTAGTCGTGGCAGCACCCTGTCCGGACGGCCCATCCCGACGAGATGAACAGCCCTCGCATGCAAGGCATCTCGGAATCACCAACCGAGACGGCGACAGATCAGGGAAGCACACCCTGTCGCAGGACGTCCACGACAGCTTCCTACCTTCTGCGCACCTCCTACTTGCCCACGGGATTGCGCATGTACGACTTGACGGGCTCGACGCTCGGCGACAGCCGGTCGGCGAATCGCGGGGTCTCGACGTGTCGTTCACCGGCACTCTCATATTCGGCGTACCCACCTCGGAGGGTAGCGGTGCCGGAGTGATGTTCCATAACGTCGTCTTGGGCGGGTATCGCCCGTCAGAGCACCTTCACCACATCTCGGAGGTTCCCAGTGTCCGGACCGACCCTCTCGCCCGCGAACCACACACCGCTCAGTCCGCTGCGCTTCCTGGAGCGCTCGGCGACGGTGTTCCCGGATCGGGTCGCCGTCATTCACGGCGACCGCCGCTACAGCTATCGCGAGTTCGGCGACGAGGTCGAGAGACTCGCCCGGGCCCTGCGGAGCCGGATCGAGCCCGGCGACCGCGTTGCGTTCCTGTGCCCGAACACCCCCGAGATGCTGTTCGCCCACTTCGCGGTGCCCCTCGCAGGTGGCATCTTCATCGCGCTGAACTGGCGGCTGGCGGGCCGTGAACTGGAGTACATCCTCGAGCACTCCGGGACGAGCCTGCTGTTCGTTGACTCCGAACTCGTGGGATCCGTCGCGACCGCCCGCGACACCGTCCCGAGCCTGCGCGAGGTAATCGAGATTCCCGACTCAACGATCGCGCGGCCGGTAGTCCCGGAGGGGATCGCGACCGGGATGTACGCCGACTTCCTCGCGGACGCACACGCCGTGGACGACATCCCGCTGCACTGGGGTGTCGATGACGAACAGCAGGTGATCGCGATCAATTACACGTCCGGAACCACCGGGAAACCGAAGGGCGTGATGTACACGCACCGCGGCGCCTATCTCAATTCCCTCGGCGAAACGTTCCACAACGGCTTCACCGGATCCACCAAATACCTGTGGACGCTGCCGATGTTCCACTGCAACGGCTGGTGCACCCCGTGGGCGGTCACGCAGGCCGCCGGCACGCACATCTGCATGCGCGCGGTGCGTGCCGACGCGATCTGGGACGCCATCGACACCCTCGGGGTCACTCACCTGTGCGGCGCTCCCGCCGTGTGCTCCACAATTGCCGAAGCGCCCCAGGCACATCCGGTTGACGCCCTGCGGATCACCACCGCCGCGGCGCCGCCGTCACCGACGGTGATCGCCCAGTTGGAGGCGATCGGCGTCACGGTCGTCCATGTGTACGGGCTGACCGAGGTCTACGGGCCGTACACGATTTGCGAGTACCAGGAGTCGTGGAGCGAGCGCACCGCCGAGGAACGCGCGTCCCTGCTGTCCCGGCAGGGCGTGGGCATGGTGCAGGCAGAGAACGCCCGCGTCGTCGACGCGCAGATGAACGACGTCCCCGCCGACGGCGAGACCATGGGCGAGATCGTGCTGCGCGGCAACAACGTCATGCTCGGCTACTACCGCAACCCGGAGGCCACGGCGGAAGCCTTTGCGGGCGGCTGGTTCCACACGGGCGATCTCGGCGTCTTGCACCCGGACGGCTACATCCAGCTCAAGGACCGCGCGAAGGACATCGTCATCTCCGGCGGCGAGAACATCTCGACCATCGAGGTGGAGCAGGCATTGATAACGCATCCCGCCGTACTCGACGTCGCGGTCATCGGTGTCCCACATCCCAAGTGGGGCGAGCGACCCAAGGCATTCGTCGTTGTGAGGAAGGGGGCCACGGTCACGGCTGAGGAACTCGTCGAGCACACCCGTGGGCGTATCGCGAAGTTCAAGGTGCCCGATGAGATCGTCTTTCCCCTCGAACTCCCCCGCACCCCGACCGGGAAGGTCCTCAAATTCGAACTTCGAAACTCGAATTGACTGTCTCGCAGGAAGCGCGTGGGCGCGAAAACGGAGAACAAAACCTTCCAGTCGGATTTTTATGTGGCATCGTAACGATCCATGGGGGAACCAGGAGTCGACGCGATCGCCATCTACCACGCAGCGGGCCACCGGGTCACACCGATGGTGGCGCTCGACTACAGCGTCGAACCCGGCATGCGACAACCCCTGCTGCGAAGGTTGGCGGGGCGCGGATGGCGGGATCCCAGCCCCGTCTTCGACGGCGTCGACGGCGTGACCTCGGCGGTGCTGTCGTTGCGTTCGGTCGACGGGCGCACCCTGTTGATCGAGGACGACACAGACGTCCTCTTCGAGGGCGTGGTCGAGCCCCCGCACGGGTGGATCGACCACGTTCGAGCCCTCGGCGCGGTCGGCGTGGTCGCCGGGGCGGGCATCACCTCGACGCCCGGCTGGGAACGGCAACTCCCCCGGTTTGCCCGCGAGAGCGAACTGCTCGGTTCCGTCGCCACGGTCACCCTCACGAACGCCTTCGGCAGGGAAGATTTCAACGCCTTTGCATACGAGGTGATCTCGGCATTGCGGCCGGCACTGCCTCCCGCGGCGCTGGACGATGCGGGCTTCGCGCTCGAGGACGACCGGCCCCACCGCGCGGTCATCGAGGTCGTGGCAAGTGCGGCGAGACACCAGGTGGTCGTCCCCGCACGAATCTTCGACATAATCCACCGCCGCGCCACAGACCGCACATCGTTCGGGTGGAGGGACTCCCGAACACTGAAGCGGCTCCTGCGAAAGGTTCGCACCGCCGAACGCGCACCGTCCGCTGAACTCTGAAGGACGCTCGCTCGATACGACGAGACCTGCCCCGGGCCGCGGGCGCCGATGGACGCGACCGAGCTGGGTTCGCGCACGTGCATGACGGCCGGTGCGGCGCTGTGCAAAACTCGGAGGGGTACGTACGAACGTGCTGCGCCGGACCATTGTGATGCGGAGGGCGTCATGTCCCGATCGGTTCCCGGAGGTGCTTCGGACGACGCGGAGCACGCGGCATACGCGCGTGTGCGCGCCGGCCAGGTGAGTGCGGTCCAGGCCGCCCTCGAGGATCACCTGGGACGCCTGGACTGGTCGAGAGATCAGATCGAGCGCTACCGAACCGACCGGCTGCGGGCCCTCCTCGCGCACGCACGCGAGCGGTCACCATTTCACGCCCGGAGACTTCGTGATCTCGATCCGTCCTCGGCCTCGCTCACCGACCTGGCAACGCTGCCGATGATGACGAAGCGGGACGCTCAGGACGAGTGGGATGCGATCGTCACGGTGCGCGACCTCGATCGCGAACGTGCCGAACGGATTCTGGCCGAGCAGCAATGGTTTTCGTACACGTCGGGCGACGAGCAGATCTTCAGCTCGGGTGGGTCCAGTGGTGTCCGGGGCGTCTACGTCTGGGATTGGCAGTTCTACGTTTCGGCGGCGTGCCTCGCCTGGCGGGTACAGGCGCGCGAGGAACGGCGGGCGTCGTCGGTGCGGTCTCCCGCGCGGCTGGCGGTGCTGGCGGCCGGTGTCCCCCCGCATGCGAGCACACCACTGTTCGATGTGCCGACCGCACCGGGAATGGAGACCGTCGTGATCCCGGCGGGCGCACCGTTCGACGAGATCGTCGCCGCGGTGGCCGCTGCCCGGCCCACGCATCTGGTGGGCTACGCGACGGTCATCGGGCGACTTGCCCGAGCCGCGGTGGCGGGTGATCTGGAGATCAGTCCTGTGCGCGTGAGCACAAACTCCGAACCCCTGCTGGAGGAGGACCGGCAAGCCATCCGCGACGCCTGGTCGGTGCCGATCCACAACCTCTGGGGGTCGACCGAGATCGGCGTTCAAGCCGTGGGTTGCGGATACGGCGAGGGCCTGCACGTGTGCGAGGACGAGGTTGTGCTCGAGCGTGTCGATGACAGTGGTGCTCCGGTCGCAGCCGATGTGCCTGCGGCGCGAACCCTCGCGACGGGTCTGGCCAACCGCACGTTTCCCTTCATCCGGTACGACCTCGGAGACCAGGTCACATTGCTGCCCGGTAGGTGCGCGTGCGGAAGCGCGTTCGCGCGCGTCGCCGACATCGGTGGGCGGCGCGACGACGATTTACGGTACGGAACCACGATCGTGCCCGCAAGCACTTTTCGCTACGTCCTCGGTGCAGATCCGCGGATTTCCGAGTACCAGGTCCGACAGACCGTCGACGGAGCGGAGATCTTCGCGGTCGGCGAACCCGACGTCGCCGCCCTGACGTCGGCTGTCACGGCGGCATTGCGCCGGCAAGGTGTGGCCGATCCGCAGGTCCGGATCGAAGTGGTCGACCATCTGCAGCGTCATCTCACGAGCGGAAAACTGCAGCGGTTCATCGCACTGCGATAGTCCGCAAATGCCTCGCGGAAGGCAAGGGGTCGACGATCTGCACCCCAGGGTGTCTGTCGTCACGGCCACTCGGGTCAGACGATGGTGATACACGATCACCCAGTCGAGGAGCAACGATGACGGATACGGATTTCGGGGCGGTCACCGAAAACGCTGCGGGCGCATTACCTGCCGCCACAGATCTGAATCGGGTTCACGCCGAGATCGCTCGCCTCGACGCGGAGATTCTGGACGCGGTCAATCGCCGTCTCGCTCTCGCGCAGCTCGCGGCCCGAACCCGGGTCGAGTCCGGAGCGCCGATGGTCGCGCTCGGCGGCGATACGGACGTGATCCGCCGCTATCAGGACGAGCTGGGCCCCCGCGGCTCGCTGCTGGCCCTGGAATTGCTCCGGCTGGCGAGGCCACCCTTCTCGTCGACGTACCGAACTCGGTAGCCCCACCCATTCTCACCTCGGTCGATACCGAGCACGAGAGCAGTGCCCAGCAGTCGTCGTGACGCTGGGCACTGTTCGCCTGTCCAGCGCAATCCGGGTGCGCCGGATCCGGCCGCGTCACCGCAAGCGCCCCCACCCGATGTCGGCGGCATCACCACACCGGACCCGCCGACGGCGGATGCGACCGCGGCTGTCGAGCTGAAGGCGGCACTCGAACAGCTCCGCGACGCCCAGCGACGGGGCGACTTCAGTGCGTTCGGTGCCCCCCTCGACCGCCTCCAGCACGCGGTCGATGCCTACCTCACCTCCGGGGATGACGGTCACCGCCCCGGCCCATGAGAAGCAGTTCAGGCGTTCACCTCACGCAATTCGGTGGTCGGTCCTTGTTCGCCGGCGGTGCCGTCGTCGCCGTTGTCCGACTGCGCCGTGCGCCCACCGCGAGCAATGAGGCGATCGAGCGAGAGAGCGCCGGCGCCGAGGAAGATCATCAGGAACAGGGCCCAGCAGAAGATGGCGGAGAGCTCACCGTTGTTCTGGATGGGGAGGACGCCGTCCGGCTGATGACTCCAGAAGTAGGCGTACGCCATCGAACCCGAGGCAATGAACGCGGCGAAGCGCGTCCCCAGGCCGAGGAACAACGCGGCGCCACAGACGAGTTGGATGACTGCGCCCCACCAACTCGGCCAGGCGCCTACCGCTGCGGTGTGCCCTCCATGAGGTGCAGTCGGCCACGCGAACAAGGTCGACGTGCCGTGGCAGAAGAACAGGAAGCCGATAACCACACGAAAAGCCGCGATGGCGTAGTCGACGCTGGGGCCGTGAAGGCGTGAAATGCTCTTAGTTGTCACATCGCAGAAGATAAGGCATGCCTGCCCTAATCTCTGCGCTACCGCGTGTATGGGACACAGTCACGTGGGAAAACTGACCTAATTGTGGCGAGCATCACATTCATCGTCGTGCGGTCCCGGGATTCACTCACCGCATTCGGTCACCGGCCGAGCCAGTTCGGGTGCATCGTGAAGTCCATGCGTGATTTCCGATTCTCGTTCAACATCTTCGGCTTCGAATCCCGCGACGCCCTTCTCGACCGATGTCGACTCGGCGAGAGCGCCGGCTACGACACGGTGTTCGCCGCGGACCATCTCGGCGCCCCGGCCCCCTTTCCGCTGATGGTGGCCGTCGCCGACGCCACCTGCTTACGTGTCGGAACGCTGGTGCTCAACGCACCGTTCTGGAATGCCGCCCTACTCGCCCGCGAGATCGCGACGACGGACGTCCTCACCGACGGAAGGCTCGACATCGGACTCGGTGCCGGACACATGAAGTGGGAGTTCGACGCTGCGGGTATCGAATGGAAAGCCCTCGTCGGACGGGTCGCACAGTTGTCCGAGATGGTCGATGACCTACGCACCTTCTTCACCGGGGATCTCGACGAACTACCCGAGGGCCGCGCCCTGCCACGACCGTTGCAGCGGCGCGGATTCGGCGGCTCGGGCCCGCCGCTGATCATCGGCGGCACCGGCGACCGGGTGCTGCGGATCGCAGCGGCCCACGCAGACATCGTCGGCGTCGCGGGGGCATTTCAGATCCCGGGCCGACCGCCGGGCACCTTCCGCCTCGCCACCGCGGACGAGACCGCCGAACGAATTCGCTTCGTACGGACACACGCCGGAGCGAGAGCCGAAGACATCGAGTGGCATCTACTGGTCCAGATGGTCGTCGAGACGGACGACCGCCGGGCCGCGGCCAATGAGATCGCGGACCAGCTCGGTGGGACGATGACGGTCGACGACGTCCTCGACACCCCGTATGTCCTCGTGGGAACCGTGGAGGAGATGGCCGAGCAACTCCGACGCCATCGGGAGCGCTACGGTTTCTCGTACATCACCGTCCACGAACCGTATCTGGAGCTGTTGGCGCCCGTGATCCGTCAACTCCGCGAACAGAGTTGACGGACAACGACTCACGGTGTGTTGATGTATTCCTGGATGGCCTGCTGCGCCCGGGGGTTGCCCTGTCCGATACCGACGATCGCGCCGGTGATCGCCCCGATCGGTGTGCCGATGATGCAACCGGCGAGACTGCCGGGGAACATCGAGATACATCCGACGCCGAGACCCATGAGCGCGCCGATCGCCGTCCCGGCCGCTCCCCCGTTGGCCCAGCCGACGCCGAGCTCGTTGAGCATGTTCTCGAGCGCCTTCTGCTTGTCGACCTCGTGCCTGCCGGGGATCGCCAGTGCAGGCGTTCCCGTGTTCGGTAGGACTGGGTCGGCGTGGGCCGTACCCGCCCCGAGTGTCACCGTCGCTGCGACGAGGACCGACGCTGCCGATTTCTTGATCAAGTTCATCGCGATCCCACCCTGCTGAAGAAGGAAAAACCGGTTCCGACTGTAACCTGCGGCTGCATCATCGGTGGCGAAACCGCGGCATCGGAAGACTACCTCGGCGATCGCCCGCCCGCAGGGGCGCCGACGAACGGCGCACGATGGCATCCGGCCCCCAATCAGGGCAGCGATTCGGGCAAACCGAAGGGGTCGAAATGCTCCGGCCCGAGGAACGAGGTCAGGTCCGCGATCTTGGTGCCGCGCAGGGTCAGCACGGTGATCGACCAGCGCAGGTGGGTGCCGGCGTCTTCGTCCCACAGGTAGAAGGCGACGGCGGGCTGACCGTTCGCACAGACCGGGAGGTGACGCCACGAACCGCACCCCGTGAGCGGGACCCGGACCGCGAAATCGGTGACCGTGTCGAGACCGCGGTACCAGTGCGCCATCGGCGGCATCGACCACGTGACATCCTCCGTCAGCAGGGCAACGAGGGCGTCGGCGTCACCGCGTTCCAATGCGGTGGAGTACCCGGCGACAATGGCACGCAGACGCGTGTCGTCGATCTCTCGCAAAGTTTGCGCCTGCGTCACCGGCGGAATCTTCTCGGCGATGATCGCCCGTGCCCGCTGCAGCGCGCTGTTGACCGACGCCCTCGACGTGTCCATGGTGTCGGCGATCTCGGCGGCGGAGAAGCCCAAGACTTCGAAGAGCAGCAGGGCCGCCCGCTGATTGCCCGGCAGATGTTGCAGTGCCGCAACGAATGCCAATTCGACAGCCTCGCGTTGCTCGTAGCGTGCGGCCGGCCCCGCCGAACCGGCGGTCAGACCCGCGTCGGCGTAGGGCCCCAGCCACGCCACGTCCGTGAGCGGGACGTCCCCGATGACAGCACGATCACTGGACGGACCCAGGTCGACGGGTAGCGCCCGCCTACCGCGCGATTCGACAGCGTCCAGGCATGTGCGCGTCGCGACGGTATACAGCCAGGAGCGCAGCGTGCTCCGACCTTCGAACCGCGCAAAACCCCGCCACGCCCGCAGCAGGGCATCCTGCAGAGCGTCGTCGGCGTCGTGACTGGAGCCGAGCATGCGGTAGCAGTGGGCGTGCAGTTCGCGGCGCAACGGTCCGACGAGGCGGGTGAACGCGGCATCGTCTCCGTCGCGCGCCCTGGCCAGGTCGGCATCCTCGGCGTCTGCCGCGCCGGGTGTTCGTGCGGACATGTCGGTCACAAGGGACGATTCTGCCCGACCGCCGGCGGCCGCACCGGCGACCGACGAGACCTGCCCGCGGTAGACGGGCCCCCGCGGTCGATCTCGAGCATCGGACCGTGGCACAGCGCACCGCATCACCTGGTGGTGGTCGGAGCCGGTGTGGGCGCCAGCGACATCCCGGCGTAGACCTCGTCGAGAACGGTGGGGAGCATAGCGTTCGCCGTGGTCTTGCCCTCGGGTGACAGGGTCAGATTCGTCCAGATCACCAGCGTGACGTCGTTGTCCGGGTCGTAACCGATGAACGAGTTGAAACCCGGCAGCTCACCGCCGTGGTAATACATCGACGCGTTCGGCCCGAAACGCTGATAGCTGATGCCGTACCCGTATTGCTGCCCGTCGGGTGCGCTCGGATCCTCGGGTTGCAGGCTGTGGAGCCACTGCTGCTGGTACTCGGGATTCAGGACATTGCCCGACACCAGGGCCCGGATCCACGTGGCCAGGTCGTCTGCCGTGGAGATGGCGCCACCGGCAGCGGTGGCGTAGGAGGAATTCTGGTTGGTGTAATCGAGGGGTTGGAGCGTTCCCGCGCGTGCGGCGGCCTGCATGTCGGCGGGATACTCCTCGTCGACCATCGCGTAGGACGATTCGCCGTACATGTAGCCGTGCGAATAGCGATCCGGGATGGTCGCGGCATCGTCGGCGGCGGGAAGCGAGGTTTGCTGCAACCCGAGGGGACCGAACAATCGATCCCGGAATTGCGCGGCCAAGGGGCGCGCGCCGGCCTTCTCGGCGATCAGACCCAGCAACGCGTAATTCGTATTGCTGTACTCGTAGGAAGTGCCCGGCGGGAATTCCGGCGGGTGCCGGAACGCGATATCCAAGACCTCTTGCGGCGTCCAGGCCTTCGCCGGGTCGGTATCCAGAGTGGCCGCGAACTCGGGCGAGTTCGTGTAGTTGTACAGCCCACTGCGCATCGTCAACAGCTCTGCGACGGTGATGTTCTCGCCGTTGGGCACATCCGAAACGTAGGTGGACACCGGGTCGCTGAACTCGAGCTTCCCGTCCTGGGCGAGGAGCACGGTCAGCGCCGCAGTCATGGTCTTGGTGTTCGACGCGATCCGGAAATGGGTGTGTTCGTCGGGCGGCGTCTGCGCGCCCAGTTCGGTCGTACCGACCACGGCGTCGACGTTCCCCTGGGGGGTGCGGAGCTGCACCACCGCGCCGGGTACGAGCAGCTCCTCGGCCGCCGCGTTCACAGCGTCCTGGAATGCGGCCGGGTCGATGGGTTTCAGCGCCGACCCCGTTGGTGCGGCGGCGGTCGTCGAGGCGGGCACTGCACCGTTCGACGTCTGCGAGGTCGTCGGATCGGAAGTGGTCGAGCAGCCCGCGATCGCGACGGCAACGCCCACCGCGAGCGCAGCGGCGCGGGTGGTATTCAGTGTGCGGCACCGGCGCCCTCCGACCGTCCGGCTCGCCACGTTCCCCACCGGAAAATTCCTCATCGTCGGCATCACCGCCTCTGCGGCAGAGTCCGATACCGCGCCGATGAGCGGTACCAGCTGGGCAGATCTCCTTGTGCATCCTAACCCCGATGCCCGCCCGCTCCTTCGACTTCACCGGAACAATCTCCCGCGGAAGAAACATACTTCTCCACCTTCACGATGGGCCCCGAGGAGACAGGATGCGGGCACCGCACTGACAGCCGATCACCGGTTCACCTCCTCAGACACCGCTCATCATCACCCGCAACAACCCGCACAGACGAACGCGGCGCCGGAGATCCGCCGCACCTGCAGCGCCCACTAAATCCGCTCCCGTTTCAAGAATGGTCGCGAGGGTAATTGCGGTGTATGGGCGCACGAGTGAGGACAAGCGGCCGGAGCACACCGGCCAGGCCTGACCGTGGAGGCACTTCCTCTCACAGCAAGACCACGGACAACGACAAGCCGATGGCCACCGCCACGGCGGCGACAGGTCGATCACATCAGACTTCGAAGAAGTCGACGCCGCCCGCCGGCGCAGCCTCGGGGCGGCTGCCACGAAGACGACCGTTGCCCCCTAGGCGACCGGCAGCCGAAAAATCACCCTCCACGTCACGCCACAGCGCCCCCGGGAGAAGGAAACCGGCACCCCGAACGGACCGCCCCGACGCCACGAAGCCGACGGCCCGGAAGCGTCCCCGAGACACCGGGTCCCACGTAACGGCGCGCCCTCGGTCCACCACGCCGACTCGTCAGCGCAGGCCTGACCCGATCTCGCAGGAGACCGAACGCGGACTGTTGTCGCGGTCGGTCGAGGCGGTCATCGCATGGCTTAAAGACCACGTTCACCGGCTCATGGACGCGATTCGAGAACGCGGCGACACGGTGACGCAGAATATTCGGCAGAAGTTCAGGGAATGGATGGACACGCTCGTCGATACGATCGCACAGAGCGACGCGGGGATCAACGCCGTAATTGCAGGCATTCGGGCCGCCCTGACCGGCAAGAATCCTGTGTGGGCCGCGATCAAAGCGCTCGTGTCCGGGTTGAGCGGCAAGGCCAAGGTCGCCCTGGTTCTCGTCCTGGTCCTCGGGGCCCTGCTCGCGCCGGTACTGCTCGTGGTCCTCCTGCTGGTGCTCGTTGTCGCGGCGCTGGTGGCGGCGGTGCGCGCCGCCGCCGAGTGAATTCCCCTAACCTTCTCCGTGAACAGGGTTGCTGCTGAGGCACATTCGATTTTCGGTGCCAATCCGCAATCTCGAGACAGTCGACGTGGATGCGTGGCCGCGGAAAGCTGCCCGAACCGGATTTTCTGGTGGTGGTTGAGTGTCCCGCAGCTGGGGTAGTCGACAAGCGGCGCCCCATACCGCGCAGGGTTTTGCGAGACATTGCCGAGGACGGTTCTGCCACACATTGCCGAAGTGGGCGAGCGGTGCGCCGGCGACTACTCGGTAAAGGGGTTCGACGATGAAAACCAAAGGTCAGGTGGCATTGGCCGTCGGCGCAGGATACATGCTGGGCCGTACACACCGAATGAAGATGGCACTGATGCTCGCGGCCGCGGGTGCGACCGGACGCTTCCCCGGCGGGCCACGCGATTTACTGGAACGCGGTACGAAGATGCTCGCGAGCTCCCCCGAGTTCGCCAAGATCAGCGACTCGGTGCGCGAAGAGCTGGTCAGCGCGGCGAAGGCCGCAGCGGTCACCGCCGCAAGCCAACGCATCAATTCGCTCAACACCCGCCTCCTGTCAAGCGGCGGAGAAGTCGTCGGCGACGTGGGCGACACCGTGGACGACACCGCGAGTGGTGTCGGCAATTCCGTAGGCAAGCTCAGCAGGCTCGGAAAACTCGGTCGCAAGCGACGCGGCCGGTCCGAGGACGAGGAGTACGACGAGTCCGAAGTCGAGGAAGAGCCGGACGAACAGTACGCCGATGAGGAAGACGAGTACGAAGAGCCCGACGAGGAAGACGCTGCCGACGAAGATACCGCCGACGAGGAACCCGCCCCACGCAAGCGGCCCGCCGCGCGTCGACGGACTTCCAGCAACGGTAGCTCCCGGCCGACCAGCAGATCGCGGAGCGCGAAGTCCGACGAGGATGACGAAGAGGCCCCTACCAGGGGCCGCAAGACACGGGCGAAAGCCACGACTAATTCTGCGCCCGTCCGGCGCGGCGGACGGTGAGCACGATGACGAACGCCGCGAAGAAACTGCGAGAAACTGCGCCGGGTGACGGCAACGGATCGTCCAGCGTGCTCCAGGAAGCAATGCAGAAGCTGGTCGGCACGGTGGCCGAAAAAGCGCTCTCGTCGGTCTCCGACAAGGTGCAGGGTGCGTCCGGACGGCTCACCGACTACGCCGAGGGTGGCGGCGGAAGCCTGCTGTCCGCGGTCACCGGCAACGGCAACGGCAACGGCAACGGTGACGGTGACGGTGACGGGGACGAGAAGGGCGATGGCAAGTCACTGTTCTCCGGGTTGACGGACAAGGTGAAGGAGACGGCGTCGGATGTGAAGGACGCGGTCACTGGTGGTGGCGGTGGCGGTAGCGGTAAGGGCAAGAAGCTCAAGTTGACCAATATCGTCGAAACGATCGATGTCGGTGTCCCGGTCCAACTGGCGTATAACCAGTGGACCCAATTCGCCGACTTTCCCTCCTTCATGAAGAAGGTCGAGCGGGTGGAGCAGGAGGCGGACGAGAAGCTCGAGTGGAAGGCTCAGATCTTCTTGTCGCACCGGACCTGGGAAGCGTCGATCATCGAGCAGGTCCCGGATGAGCGGATCGTGTGGCGTTCGAAGGGTGCCAAGGGTTTCATCGACGGGGCGGTGACGTTCCACGAGGTGACTCCCGATCTCACGCGCATCGTTCTGATCCTCGAGTATCACCCGAAGGGATTGTTCGAGAAGACGGGAAACCTGTGGCGTGCACAGGGACGACGAGCACGGCTGGAATTGAAACACTTTGCACGCCATGTCATGACACAGTCCATTCTCCATCCTGACGAAGTCGAGGGCTGGCGTGGAGAGATCCGGGACGGCGAGGTAGTCGAGCCCGAAGAGGACGAGGCGCAGCCGGAGGAGTCGGAAGAGCTCGAGGAAAGCGACGAGGCCGAGGGCGAGGGCGAGGAGCCTGAGGACGAAGAAGCCGAGGACGAAGAGGCCGAGGAAACCGACGAAGGCGAGACCGAGGAAACGGATGAGGACGCCGGCGAGGAAGCAGACGAGGAGGAAGAAGCAGAAGCACCCCCGCCGCCGAAACGCCGAGGTCGCCCGCGCAAGACCGCGGCTGCCGCTGAGGATCAGGCCCCGAAACGGCGAGGTCGCCCGCGCAAGACTGCCGCGAAGACGGCGGGCTCGCGACAAGGAGCACGGCGATGACGGCGATACAACCGGCGGGGGGAGGTGGCGGCGGAGTCAGCGGCGGTCCCAGCTCGAGTAGCCTCGCCGACGTCATCGACACCATCCTCGACAAGGGTCTCGTCATCGACGCCTACGTGCGTGTCTCGCTGGTCGGCATCGAACTGCTGACGATCGACGCACGCGTCGTGGTCGCCAGTGTCGACACCTACCTGCGGTTCGCGGAGGCCGTGAACCGGCTCGAAATCGGCAGTGGCGAGCCGAAGGGCCTGACGGATCTCGTCGGGGACGTCACCGAGGGTGGTGCCAAGTCGAAGACCAAGGGCGCACTCGAGTCCGCGGGTGAGAAACTCGGCGACATCCTCGGCGGCGGGCAGGAAGAACCTGAGCGCGAACGGGTTTCGCGCAAGTCCACTCGAGGGGACAAGTGATGTCTACGTCAAACCAGAGCACCGACGCACCCGACGAGCCGCGCACCAGCGGTGTCTACGTGTACGGAATCGTGCCTGCCGATGTGGAAGCCGAAGAAGACGCGGTCGGCGTGTGTGACGGACCGGTCAGCACCGTCAAGCACGGCGACATCGCGGCGCTCGTGAGCGAAATTTCAGTGGACAGACCGCTCGGCAAGCCCGAGGACCTCCGAACCCATGCGCACGTGCTGGACGGCACGTCTCGGGTGGCACCGGTGCTCCCGCTTCGTTTCGGGGCGGTCATGACCGATGAGGACGCCGTCGCGGAGGAGTTACTCGCGGCACACGCCGAGGAGTTCGCCGCCGCGCTGGAGGAACTCGAAGGCCGGGCACAATACGTCGTGAAGGGACGATACGTCGAGGAGGCGATCCTCCGGGAAATAATCGAAGAGAACGAACAGGCGAGCAAGCTGCTCGGCACGATCCGAGATCAGCCCGAGGAGACCACCCGCGACGCCCGGATGGCCCTCGGCGAGATCGTGGGCAACGCCATCGAGGCCAAACGCGACGAAGACACCCGGAAGGTGGTCGAGGCACTCGACTCGCTGTCCGACTCGGTCAACGTCCGGGAACCGACTCATGAGGAGGAGGCTGCGCAAGTAGCCGTCCTCGTCGAAGTCGCGCGGCAGGAAGAACTCGAGAAGGCAGTGGGAGAACTGGCCGAGCAGTGGGACGGCCGAGTCGACATGCGCCTGCTCGGACCGCTCGCCGCCTACGACTTCGTGGTGACGCAGAAACCGGAGGGCTGACCGATGGGTCTGCTGTCGTTCATCGCCACCCTGCCACTCGCCCCCGTTCGCGGGGTGATCTCGCTGGCCGAGTTGATACAGCGACAGGTCGAGGAGGAAGTCCACAATCCCGCGAGTGCGCGCCGCGCTCTCGAGGAGCTGGAGGACGCCCGTGCGGCAGGCGAGATCTCCGCCGAGGAGGAAGAGCAGGCACAGCAGGCCATCCTCGATCGAATGACCGGAACAGCACATCCCACCGGTCCGGAAAAGGAGTGACGGGCGATGGCAGAAGAGGAGCCACCACCGTTGCCGGCACCCGAGATCGCCGAGATCGCGACGCGTGACATTGCGCAGTTGACCGGCAAGAAACCACTGGGTGCGACATCGGTCATGCCGACCGACGACGGCTGGACGGTGGAGGTGGAGGTAGTCGAGGACCGGCGAATACCGTCGTCGACGGACATGCTCGCGATGTACGAGGTGGTGTTGGATCTGGACGGAGAGCTGTTGTCCTACCGTAGAACCCGCCGCTACATCCGCGGTGTCGGTGACAGCGGGAGCGCGCAGTCATGACGATCGCCGGCGGCGGCGCGAGCAACCTTCCGCAGAGTTCGGGCGGCGGAATGGGCGGTGGGCACCAGTCGACGAACCTCGGCGAGATCCTCGAGCGGGTACTCGACAAGGGGCTCGTGATCGCTGGAGACATCCAGGTCAACCTGCTCGACATCGAACTGCTGACCATCAAGGTGCGACTGGTGATCGCCTCGCTGGAAACCGCGAAGGAGGTGGGCATCGATTGGTGGGAGCACGACCCCTGGCTGACCGGCAGGAACAGCGACGTCGAACTCGAGAACCGGAAGCTGCGGGAGCGGATCGCCGAACTCGAGTCCGGCAGGTCTGTTCGCCCTGCCGTCGAGGCCGCCGAAACGGTCGAGGTGGAGGCGAAACGTCAGGAGCAAGACGATGACCGCGGATGACGGTGTCTGGCTCTACAGCATCACCACCGACAGCATCGGCGACGCACAACTCGCCGGGGTCACCGGCGTGGCCGGCGAGCCGGTCCGCGCGGTGGCATCGGCGGGTCTCGTCGCGGTGGTGGGGACAGTGAGCCTGAGCGAATTCGGGCAGGACCCGCTGCAGCGCAACCTCGAGGACCTCGACTGGCTTGCGGCAACCGCGAGAGCACACGACGCGGTGGTGGCTGCCGTGCTACGCCACGGTCCCACCGTTCCATTGCGGTTGGCGACCCTCTACCTCGACGACGATCGCGTTCGCCTCCTCCTCGACGAACGACAGGAGCAGTTCGGCGCAACGCTGCGTCGGGTGACCGGACGAAGCGAGTGGGGTGTCAAAGCGTACGGAGACGCGAAGGCTTTGGCGCAGAACGTGAAAGAGGAGCCTTCCGCGACGGGTACTGCGGGCAAGGGGACCGCGTATCTCCTGCGTCGTCGTGCGGAGTTGAGCGCACAGCAAGACGTCGAACGCCGGGCGGCCGGCCACGCGGACGAGATTCACTCCGCGCTCCGGGGCCATGCCGTCGACGGGGTTCGACGGCAAGTCACCGATCCGGTGCTGACCGGGAAACGGGCCTGGATGATCTTCAACGGCACCTACCTCGTGGACAACGCACGGGTCGACGACTTCGCTGCGCTCGTGTCGGCACTCGACACCGAACGCCCGGGCATCACACTGGATCTGACCGGACCGTGGCCGCCGTACTCCTTCGCCGGGATCGACGGGTGAGCACATGAGCGAGATGGTCCCCGGGGACGACACTCGCCGCATCGCGCTCGTCGATCTGCTCGATCGGGTGCTCGGCGGTGGTGTCGTCATCACCGGTGAGATCACCCTGTCGCTCGCCGACGTCGACATGGTCCGGATCTCGCTGCGCACACTCATCGCATCGGTCAGCGCACTCGTCCCCGACCCGGTCGGGCCGGAGCCCGCCGATGACTGAACCCGACCCCGTCGATTCGGATGCACCGACCGACATCGGTCGCCGGGTTCTGCCGCAGCGAATCGACGCCGACCCCGAATCCGTCGAGAAGGGCCTGGTCACCCTGGTCCTGACGATCGTCGAACTACTGCGCCAATTGATGGAACGGCAGGCGATACGCCGAGTCGAGCACGGCGATCTCAGCGACGAGCAGATCGAACGCATCGGCACGACACTCATGCTGCTCGAGGAGCGAATGGCAGAGTTGCGTGAGCATTTCGATCTCATGCCCGAGGATCTGAACATCGATCTCGGACCGCTGGGGCCGCTGCTGTCGAACGAATAGTCCGGACTCACCGAGGTTCGATCAATGTTTGAAAGCGTTCTTGATCTTCTTGCCCGCGTCCTTGAACTTGTCTCCCATCTGCTTGGTGTTGCCCTTGGCCTGTTCCTTGCTCCCCTCCGCCTCGAGGTGGGCATTCCCCGTAGCCCTGCCGACAGCCTTCTTGGCGGCGCCTTCGGCGGTTTCGACCTTGTGCCGGATCTTCTTTCCCATGTTCATGACGACGTCCTGTCCTCCGCGATCGCTTCTGTTCTCCGAGATCACCAACTTCAGTCAACTCGCACACAGCGCCGCTGTCGAGAACCGCGATTGCATCGTCACCGTCGCAGCAACAACGCACTGTCTCCGAACTCGTGCCACAGGTAGCCACGTGCGAGCGCCTCGTCGTAGGCGCGACGGACGGCCTTCTCTCCCACCACCGATTCGAGCAGCATGAGATGCGACGCCCCCGGTGCGTGCCAGCCCGTGATCAGGCCGTCCACGACCCGGGTCGGCCTCTCCGCACTCAGAACCAGGCCCGTCCAGCCGGCGCCCGCCACCGCCATGCCGCCCGAAGTGGCCTCGGTCTCGAGCGCCCTGGTCACGGTGGTTCCGACCGCGATGACGCGGCCTCCGGCGGCACGCCGGTCGTTGACCAGCCGCGCCGTCTGCTCCGGCACCTCGAACCGCTCCGGGATCGGCGGTTCCCCTCGCTCCGGCGAGGAGACCCCCGTGTGCAGCAGGATCGGTGCCACCACCACCCCCGAGGTCACCAGGTCGGTAACCATCGGATGGGTGAACGGCCGGGCGGCGCTGGCCATCTCGGCGCTTCCACCGGTGTGGCCGAAGATCGTCTGGTACGAGGACAGGGGCCAGCGTTCGTGGACGTACGCGTAGGTGATCGGACGACCCGAGGTGGCGAGCAGTTCCGCGGCTACGTCCGCGATGCCGTCGATCGAGGCCCGCCACAACCTGGTCGACCCGAGGGGCCAGGGTTCCACGAGCGTCGCAACGACGCCGCGCGGCAGAACGATCCGCGCTCCCGCCGCGACCGTGTCGAGGGCGCCGGAGACCGGTCCCGGCGCTCGCACCTCGACCGCCCAGTCCCCGTCCTCGAGAGCGGTGGAGAAGTGCACGACCACAGGTCCGACCGCGTCGACGGTCCCGTCCACCGCCGCGGCCAATGTCGACGACGCGTTCACCACCACCACGTCACCCGGGCGGAGGAAGCGTGGCAGGTCGTGGAATCTGCTGTGTTCCAACCTGCCCCGGTCGGAGACCAGCAGTCGCACCGAGTCGCGCAGCAACCCCCGGCTCTCCGGTGGACCACTCGCCTCCAATCGCTGTGGCAGCACGAACCGGAACTCGGCCGCGGAGGTGGCCCGTGCACGCGTCACGACGACACCCCCGGGTTCGCTGCGACCGCGAGGTCCGCCGCACGGTACCGGCCGCTGGGTGGGCTCGTGTCGAGCAAACTCAGCAGCGCAGGAACCACGGTCTCCGGATCGGGCCGATCCGAGATGTCCTCGCCGGGGAACGCCGCCTGATGCATCTCCGTGCGCATGTCGCCGGGATCGAATGCATAGACCGCCAGGCCGGGTTCCTCCACCGCCAGCACCGCGGACGCGTGGTCGAGCGCCGCCTTCGCCGCCCCGTAACCGCCCCAGCCCGCATACGCCTCGACCGCGGCATCCGACGAAATGTTGATCACGGTCCCGCCCGCGTCCCGCACATGTTCGATCAGCGCGGCGATCAATGCGAGCGGGGCGAGCACATCGGTCGCGAAGACCTGCGCCAATGCGTCCTCCGGGTACTCGGCGAGGGAGGGCATCGGGCTGGGCCCGAGCGCGCTGGCGTTGTTGAGCAACAGGTCCAGTCGCCCCCGCGCCGCGATCTCGACGGCGATGCGCTCGCGGTGCCCCGGATCGGTCACGTCACCGGGGAGCGCGGTGACGGTGTGTGCCCGCGCGGCAACCCGATCGAGCGGTTCGACCCGCCTCCCGGTGACGATCACCTCCCAGCCGCGCTCCGCGAGCGCGAGCGCGCTCGCCCGTCCCAGCCCTGCCGATCCTCCTGTGATCAGCGCCGTCCTGGTGCCGTTCATCGCAGACTCCTTGCCTCCTGTGACATCTGCGACCATCGTGAAACCTAAAGTCCACTTCATGTCAAGGACGGCAGGCTACAGCTCGAATTCCTCCGGTGGCGCCGGGCGCCGGGCGTCGGGCCCCCGGACGTGCTGCCGACGTCTCACCGGGCCGACCCGCCCGTCGGCTGGATCCGCTCGATGGTCGCGAACCAGGCCGGTGCGCCGTTGTCGTGGAATCTCGTCTCGATCCGATCCGGTTCGATGGCGGCGACCTTCCATCCATCGCCGGGGTCGAACGCCGCTCTCAGCTCCTCCCGGCTGACGGGGTGCGGGCCGGTATCGGGACCAGCGTCGCTGAAGCACAACACATACACGGTTCCGCCGGGTTCGGTCACCGACGCCACACTCGCCACGTAGCGTGGTCGCTCGGCGGCGTCGAACGTGTGGAACAGTCCGCAGTCCAGCACGGTGTCGAACCGGCGCCCCATTCTGTCCAACTGGAACGCGTCGGCCAGCGCGAACTCGACCTCGATCCGACGGTCGTGGGCCTTCTCCCTGGCGATCGCCAGTGCCGTCTCGGCCACGTCGACGCCCAGAACCTGGAATCCCAGGGAGGCGACGTGAAGAGCGTTCTCGCCGGTGCCGCATCCCGCATCGAGCACCGCTCCGGCGAATCCGCCTTCGGATGCCACCCGCACGACCGCCGGCTGCGGCCGGCCGACATCCCACGGCGCAGGGCCCTCGTGGTACGACGCATCCCAGGGCCGTCCTGTCATGCGTTCGTGGCTGGTTGGCTGCCGACCGATGAACGGATCGTCGGCGAGGGGACCTGATCGCTCCGACACTTCGACGCCTCCCTGAAACGGATCGTGCCACCTAATCTTGGCACGGCACTGCGCGGTTCTCGACCCTCGACACCGCGACTGCTTGCCTCACCGACACGGTTAGATTGTTCGAATGTCTTAACATACAATCCAGATATGAGCACAACTATCGGAATCGTCGGGTACGGGCTGGGCGGCCGCTACTTCCATGCGCCGTTCGTCGAAGCGGCAGAGAGAATCGCACTGGGCGGCATCGTGACCCGCTCCGCCGCACGGGTCGCCCAGGCTGCCGCCGACTTCCCCGGAGTACCGGTGTTCTCGAGCCTCGGCGAACTCATCGACTCCGGCGTCGATGCCGTCACGATCACCACGCCACCGCAGACGCGGCGCGAACTCGTGCTCGAGGCAATCGGGCGTGGTGTGCACGTGATCGCGGACAAGCCGTTCGCGCCGGATGTCGAGACGGCCCGCGAGCTGGTAGCAGCCGCAGAGGACGCCGGCGTGCTGCTCAGCGTCTATCACAACCGTCGATACGACGCCGACATCCGTACCCTGAAGTCGGTGTTGCCGCGACTCGGCGACATCTGGCGTGTCGAGTCCCATTTCGACCTGGACGGTGCCGACACACTCGAAGCAGGCCCGACCGGTGGGTTGCTGCGCGACATCGGCGCACACGTCGTCGACCAGATGCTGTGGTTGTTCGGGCCGGCGGAGCGGGTCGACGCCCACCTCGATTACGTCGATCGGCCGGAGGGGCGCACCGACGCCGGCTTCGTCGTCAACATCGCTCACTGCAGCGGGGTCTATTCGAGCGTCTCGTCGAGCAAGGTCAACCATCTCGAGGGGCGGCGGCTGCGCGCGTTCGGCAGCGTGGGCGCCTATGTGGCGGACGGTACGGACGTGCAGGCACAGGCTCTCTTCGCGGGGGCGCGGCCCGTTGACGATCCCACCGGATGGGGTTACGAACGACGGGAACGGTGGGGCGTCCTCCACACAGCGGATGGCGCGGAAACGGTTCCGTCGCAGCGGGGTGCGTATCAGGACTACTACACGGAATTCGCGGCCGCCGTTGCCGGCAGCGGCACACAACCGGTGCCTGCCCGCACCGCGCTCGGCACCATCGCGGTGCTGGCGGCGGCGCGGGAGGCCGCGGAGAGCGGCAACACGGTCGTCGTGCAGTCCGTCGACTGACCGGAGGCGACTTCGGCAGCACTCGCGTCGGTTCAGGGCTCGCGTCGGTTAGGGGCTCAGGACGCGGAATCGAAAAATACGGCGACAGCCTTGCTGAACGGATGTGGTCGTTCCATGTTCGTCGCGTGGCCCGCGCGCGGAACGACGATCGACGCTCCGTTCGGTGCGAGTGCCGCAGCCGCTACGGCGTGTGCTGACGGCCAGTACTCGCTGTCGGAACCGGCGACGAAGAGCACCGGAATCCCGTCCACAAAGAACGTGTCGACCTCCTCCTGGTCGTAGCCGTAGAACCCGTACTCCCACTCCGGCGTATTGAGCATTCGCGGGGTCTGATCGACCACAACCGCGGCGCGAAGCCGCCCCGTGCCGTACGAGTCGACGTACGACCAGATCGTGTTTGCGCCCATCGAGCCTCCGATTATTGCCACTCGCTGCAGGTCGAGTTCCTCGATGAGCGCGTGCACGAATCCGGCGCGTGTCTGCATCGTCGTTCCGTGCGGCGTGGCCGGAGTCGTCCCGTGACCCGGCAGATCCACAGCGATGACGCGGTGGCCGGCCTCGATCAGCGACGGGATCTGATACCGCCACGACGTGGCGGGGGCTCTGAAACCCGCCAGCAACATCACGCTCGACGAGGAGCGGCGTCACCGTGCACGGTGTAGTCGATCCGCGCCCCGCCAGATTCGATGGAAGGCACTGCTTCTCCTATCCCCCAACAGTTCCCGGCTGACGCGCCGTGGTGCCCGCCTGCGGTCACTGCGACGGTAGTACGGACTCGGGAATCCATCCATGGAGAACATCTCCACCCCGGGACGGTTTCACTGTGGAACCAAAATTCCTGGACTGTCGGGTGTAACGTTCCGGGCCCTCGCAGACACCATTCGAGTAGCTGTGGACGTTGGGCCCACGCATTCGAACAGGACACTACGAAATGCACATCTCACTTCCCCACTCCGAGACTTCGCACGCGGCGAATCCGTCGGGCGCAGTGAACCGTCTCCCTCGAATCCCCCTGCGAAACCGGTTCGCCACGGCCGCCGTCGCCGCCGCGATCGCCGTCATCCCCCTCGGAGCCGCCACCACCATCGCGACAGCGGCCGAACACCCCGTGACGACAGTCGCCGCACCCACCATCCCCGGCGATCGTGGTGACCACGGTGACGGCCCCCGCCACGACCGACAACGCGACCAACGGCAAGAACGCCGAGACCAGAGCATGACGCTCGACGAACTCCTCGTCGGATGGAACAGCAGCCAGATCTACCAGATGTGATGACGCTTGACCGAGGACGGCACCAGGATTCGTCGTCCTCGGTTCCGCATGCCTTCCCCCATCAGCGTGGAGTGGATTCCGATCGTCGCTCGTAGCGCGAGCGAGCCAGGGCGTGCGCACGGCACAGCAACGCCCGCGTGACTTCGCCTGTGCGCGAGCCGGGGTCGATGACTGCCAGCCAGGCCAGTGAGCCATAGACGGGATGCGCGATGACGGTGTCGGGCGCACCGGCGTCGACGTCGGCGACGCCCTGCTCTCGCGGCGTGTGGCCGGTTGCCTCGATGAACGCCTCCTTCCCGGCACGGATGTTCACCCGGAACGCACCCGCGCGGTCCAGACCCGAACTTTCGTCGCCGGGGTAGTTCTTGGTGACGATGGTGGCGAAGGGCTGGGTCCTGTCGGGAACGATCCGATCCGGTGAGTAGTAGAAGAAGGCGTCACCCCAGCTGATCTCCGGCGAACCGTCGCCGGGGGCAGGCCTGAGCGTCAGAACGTCGCCGAGGCCTTCGACGAAGTCGATGATGTCGTCCATGGTCATAGCTTCCAGCGTTTCATTAAAGCGATTGTGGAGACCTCGACCAGCAAACGTAGGAGAATACGGTGCCAAGTCTCCAATCGCGTCATCTGCGGACCGTGGATGTCGCCCGGCGCGCCGGGTGCTCCGTGCAGCACGTGCGCAACCTCGAACGCGACGGGGTGCTGCCTCCCGCAACCCGCACAGCCACCGGATACCGGATCTACACCGACGTGCATGTGCAGTCCGCGCTCGCCTATCGGGAACTCGCCATCGGCGCCGGCCCGGTGGAAGCCAAACGGATCGTGCGCAGCGTGCACACGTGCCCGGCCGCGACAACGGTCGCCCTCCTCGATGCCGCACACGCCCGACTCCACACGGAACGAACCGAACTCGCGCTGGCGAAGCAGGCCGCCGAGCTGATCTCGACCGAGCCTGTCGACGACGTGCAGACATCCGACTGGATGAGCGTGAGTGAACTCGCCGTCGCCCTCGGTCTCCGCCCCTCCACGTTGCGGCACTGGGACGCAGAGGGACTCGTCGTCCCGGACCGGGACACACCCACAGGAGCGCGCCGATACTCCCCTTCGCAGGTCCGCGACGCTCGCGTCGTGCATCAGCTACGCAAGGCCGGTTACCGCATCACACCTCTCCACGCGGTCATGTCACAACTCGGGCACACACCCGGATCGGGTGCCATCGGCGCCGCGCTCGCTGCCCGCGACCAGGCCACCACGGCCCGCTCCCGAGCCTTGCTCGACGCAACCGCTGCCCTCACCGTGCTCCTCGCACTCCGAGATGGGGTGGTCAGTGCGCGCGCGACAACACCGCCACCAGAAAGTCGGAATCCTCGCTGAACGGGCGCAGATCCCACGTCGAGAACAGCAGATCCGCCGTGAGACCGCTCGCCTGCGAATCCGCGAGGAATTGGGAGAACTCGTAGCCCCGGTCGGCGCCGAACCCCACAACCACTCGGCCGGTCGGGGCGAGATGAGCGGCGAATCCCGTCAGCACCGCCTCCCGGGTCGACGGCGCCAGGAAGGTCATCACGTTGCCCGCACAGACGATGACCTCGAAATCGGCGGTCACCCCACGGGCCGGCAGATCCAACTCCGCGAGATCACCGACCAGCCACGTCGGACCGGGGTGATCCTCCTCCGCCACGGAGATGAGCACCGGATCCACATCGACACCCACCACGACATGACCGGCATCGTGCAAGTAGCCGCCGAGACGGCCCAGTCCGCACCCCGCGTCGAGTACCCGACCGCCGCGGCCGAGCATCGCATCGACCAGCCGCGCCTCCCCCACGATGTCCTTGCCCTGCGCCTCCATGGCACGGAACCGCTCGACGTACCACATCGAATGCCCCGGGTCGGCTGCTGTGATCTCCTCCCACTGGCTGGGGATGCGCTCCTCGGGGGTGCGTGCACTCATTACCGATTCCTCCTCGATCCGGCCCGCTCGGCGAGCCACTGCAACCGTATGCGACACCACCTCGGCACCCACCCGCAGCCCAAGGGTGTTGCGCCGACGCGACAGTCTCGATCAGCGGGATGCCGGGGCCGACGCGGCCGGTACTCCGAGGAAGATCGAGCCATGCCCGAGTCCGTTCCCGACCGCGTCGAGATCACCGACCGCCTGCACGTCGTGGCCGACCTGCTCGACACGAAGGACTGGCCGGGGCTCGCGGCGACGCTCACCGACGATGTCGTGGCCTATGGGCGGGCGGGGCCGGTGGACGTGGTCGCGCGCGTCCGCTCCCACCTCGACGTCTGCGGCGCCACCCAGCACCTGCTCGGCAACATCCGCGTCGACGTCGACGGTGACGGGGCGCGCACTCGATCCTATTTCCGGGCGTTTCACGTCGGCCTCGGCGAACGCGCCGACGCGACGTACGAATGCCTCGGCGAGTACCGCGACGAATGGCGACGCGGACCGTCGGGCTGGTTGCTGGCCGGGCGGGTGATCGACGTCCGCGCCGAGATCGGCGACCGCGGTGTCATCGCGCCCCTGAGCTGAACCCCGTCGACGGCTCAGCTGTGGTCCCCGCACACCGCGGATGCCGGGTCCGGTGCGCAGATCTGCTGCCAGGTGTAGAAGCCGGAGTTGACCACGACGTCGAGGTTGTCCTTCGTGATGTTCTGCACGGGCAGGAACACCGTTGGCACGGCCATGTACTGGTTGTCGATCGTGCCGTTGACCATCTCCTCCGAAATGCCGTCACCGTGCAGGATCGACGTGGTCAGCTGCGCCGCGACCTTCGCCTGATCGGACAGGTTCTTGAAGATCGTGTTGTCGAGGGTTCCCTGTGCGATCAGTTGCAGCGCAGCGAGATTGGCGTCCTGTCCGCCGGTGACCGGGATCCGCCCGGCGAGCCCGCGGCCTGCCAGTGCCGCGACGATTCCGCCTGCCAGGTCGTCGTTCATGGTGACGAACAGCGCGATGTCGTTGTTCTCACGGGCCAGGCATTCCTCGGCGAATGCCTGACCTCCGGCCGGGTCCCAGTCGTCGATCGCGGTCTCGCAGACCACGCGGATCTTGCCGCTGTCGGCGAGCGGCTGCAGATACTCGTCCTGACCGAGCCGAAATTGACGGGTTCCGTATTCACCGAAGTTTCCCTCCACCCGGGCGATCTTCACCCCGTCGCCGGGCATCGCGGCGATCAGATCCGCGGCGCGGCTCCCCTGCCGTCGGCCGACCTCGAGTGGATCGAAGATCACCTGAACGTCTGCCGGTCCACCGACCGCGTCATGGTCGTAGAGCACCACCGGAACGTTCGCCTCGCCGGCGGCGGTCAAGGCTCCACCCGAGAACCTCGCGTCCGTGGAGATCAGCACGAGCACGGAAGCGCCCTCCGCGATCGCCGACTCGACCTGGCTCTGCTGACGGGCGGGATCGCCCTCGGCGTTGCGAACCGTGACCGCCGCCTCCGGCGCGAACAACTCCAGGAAGTCGGTGAACAGGGGTTCGTCTCGCTCCACGAATCGGGTGGTCGTCGTGTTCGGCAAGAGAAAGAAAACCTTCTCCGGTGCCTCGTCGCCCTGCGGCGCAGGGGCCGCGCAGGACCCGAGCGCCACCGCTGCGACCGCGGCCGCGACGGAGAACGCGCGCACCCTTCGCTTCATGAGCTTGTCTTCACGAGCCGTGACCTCCAGCGTGATCGTGCCCAGTCTGGAGGTACCCGCGGGCGAGGCAGGCTACTCGCGCGCGTCGATGCTTTCGGTGTTTTCCGACCGTGATCGGCGCACACTGAGTGCAGGGATGAGGAGGAGAAGGTGTTCCACCAGGACAGCGGCACCGTATCCAAGGGAGATCGTGACACTTCGCCTGCCGACGAGCATCTCCTGAACGAATCCCTTCTCGTCGAACCCGAGGTCCGCCGGCGCCCCTGGCGCGAATTCCTCGCGTCGACTCCCGGACGCCTGTCCCTCCTCGCCGTCGTCCTCGTCGCGGTGGCGCTGACGGCCGGTCTGGTGACGTCCGCCGTGGTCGCCGCACGGCAGCAGCGCATGGAAACCCTTCGCGCCCACACCGAACCGCTGGCGGACGCCGCGCAGAACTTGTTCAGCTCGTTGTCGATCGCCGACGCGGCAGCGACGTCGTCGTTCATCGCGGGTGCCATCGAGCCGCTGGCGGTGCGCGATCGGTACAACCAGGCGATCGGGGACGCGTCGAACGCGCTCGTCACCGCGTCGTACGGCGTCACCTCCGGCGACGTCGAATCGCTGAGACTGCTCACCGAGATGTCGCGGCACGTCGCCGTGTACACGGACCTGGTGGCGACCGCCCGCTCCAACGACGCCGCGGGAAACCCGGTCGGGGTGGCGTATCTCGGAACCGCTTCGGCTCTCATGCAGGACACCATCCTGCCCTTGGCCGAACGCCTCTACAACGACCAGGCCCGAGCTGTCGCCGACACGCAATCCCACACCGCCCGGCTGCCCGCCACCGCCATCGTGGTCGCGTCGGCCGGGGTCGTCGTCCTCGCCGTCGCGCACGCGTACGTGGCGCATCGAAGCCGTCGCCGAATCAATCCCGGACTGGCGTGCGCGACGGTCCTGCTGGCTGCACTCGTCGTGTGGATCGTGGTCGCCGGGCTGTTGTCGACGTCGGCGAGCGAACGCGCCCGGATCAACGGCGCCGAACCCCTCGCGGCGGTCACGAAGGCGAGGATCCTCGCCCAGCAGGCCCGCGCCGACGAAACCCTCGGACTTCTCCGGCCGGGTTTCGATCCGGCGGGGAGCGATTACGCCCGGCACACGGACGCGCTCTCCGCGATTCTGAACTCGGACGCGTCGCGGAACACCGTTGTCGCACCGACGATCGCCGATGCGTCCGCCGCGTTCGACGGATGGCGGAGCGCGCACCGGGATCTGCAGCAGAAGCTCGCAGACGGCGACTACCAGGGCGCGGCGGACGTCGCGGTCGGTCCGGGATCGACGGCATCGACCGCCCGGTTCCGGGCCCTCGACGAATCGCTCGAAGACGCCATCACCGCTCTGCGCACCGAGGAACTCGACGCGATGCGGGAGTCGTACCGAACGATGGCCGCGCTCGCCGTGGGCGGCATCGTGCTCGCTGTTGCCGCAGCGCTCGCCGTCGTCGCGGGGATCGAGCCCCGAGTGAGTGAGTACCACTGATGGTGCGACCACACCCGGAACGGCGACCGCGCTTCACCCGGCTGCTCGGGAGCCTCGTGCTCGGAGCTGTCCTGATTGCCGGCTGCGGCGCCCCCGATGCACCCACCCCGAGGTTTTCCGGAGACTTCACGGAGTTTCCCCTGTCGGCCGGCGCCCAGCTCATCGCACCGTCCGACACGCCGCCGCAGGACACAGAGACGTCGGCATGCGCAGCCCCGGCCAGTCTCCGCCCGGGGACTCCGAGCCTCGGCGGCGCGCTCGGCGATATTCGTGCCCGCGGCACCGTGGTCGTCGCGGTCGATCAGAACACCAACCTGTTCAGCTTCCGCGACCCGACCACCGGCACCCTCACCGGATTCGGCGTCGACCTCGCTCGGGAGGTCGCACGTGATCTGCTCGGCGATCCCACCAAGGTCGAGTTCCGTCCGCTCGGAACCGATGACGGTGCCGAGATGCTCGCCCACCGTGACGCGGACATGGTCGTGCGTCCGGTGGCCCTCTCCTGTGAAGGTCCCCAGGACTTGACGTTCTCCACGGTGTATCTCGAGGCCTCCCGCCGGCTCGTGGTGCGGGACGGGTCGGGTATCGCCGGTCCGGCCGACCTTGCCCGGCGACGGGTCTGCACGCACCACGACCCGGCGTCGGTGTCGGCGCTGACGCGCATCGCCCCCAAAGCGACGATCCTTGCGGTCCCCGACTGGGACGACTGTCTCATGGCCGTCCAGCAGCGGCAGGTCGACGCGGTCGCAGGCGCCGCCTTCCTCGCCGGCCTCGTCGCCCAGGATCCGAATCTCGAAATCGTTGGTCCCGAAACAGATTCCGCCCGATACGCCATCGGCCTCGCTCCCGGAAACGACGACCTCGTCCGGTTCGTCAACGGCACACTGGAACGACTGCGCACAGACGGAACCTGGACGGCCCTCTACGACCGGTGGCTGTCGTCGCTCGGCCCGGCACCCGGACCGCCGGCGCCGGAGTACCGGGACTGACCGACCCCTCAGACGGCGGTCCACCACGTCCGGTTCAGCTCGGATCGTCGTCGGCAACGGTCTTGGGCAGGCCGGTCCCCATCGGGTCGAGCAGGGCGGTGGTGCGCGAACCCCATCGCTCGTGCGCGGATTGACGGGTCATCCCGGCGGCCTTGCCGATGGTCGCCCACGTCGCCCCCTGAAAGCGCAGACCGAGAACGGTTTCGATGCCGTCCAGGCCGGCAGCGAGCTGTATACGAAGACTCAGTAGGTGCCAGGCCAGGGTTCGCTGGTGGGGAATGTCCGTGCCTTGCTCGGCGTCCCAATCCGCCGTGCCGGGAAGCGGCCCGGTGCCGATGATTTCGTCGGCGTGACGGCTTGCTTCGGCGGCCGCAGCCGTTATCACCGCGCGAGCAGCGGCGTCGATATCCGCACTGACGGCGCGTTCGACAAGTTCCATGACTACCTCCCATTTCTGTCAGGTATAGCCTGACAGGCAGTGGACGTGGCGTCAAGAATTACCTGACACGGGGTGGCGCACGCGGAGCAAGCCGACGTGCCACCGGGTGCTCGGATCGATCGACTCGACGACGAAGAACAGATGGTCCTCAGCATAAAACCCGACGCGCCGAGCAGCGGCCGGGGAGTGGACGACACGACCCGCAGAGGGCAAGCAATTCGAGGCCGAGTTCGACACAGTGTTCACTCGGGCCGTCGAGAAGGTTCGCCGCCTCACCTGAACCCTGTCGATCCCGCACGGAGCAGCGCTGCGAGATGAGGGATGTCGGTGGCTGAAATATCCCAGCTGCCTGTTGGCGCGAGGTCATCGGTCTGGTGCGGTCCGTGTTCGACGGGCCGGAGAATGAACGCTGTAGCCAGTCCTGTGGCGTGAGCGGCTTCGAGGTCGTCGTTGTGGGCGGCGGCGAGCATGACTTCACCCGGGTCAAGACCGAGGAACTGTGCTGTCTGCAAGTAAGCCTGGGGATCGGGCTTGTATTTCCGGTTGATGTCGGAGCCGATGATCACGTCCCACGGGATTCCGGCGTTCTTGGCCATGTCGAGCAGAAGTGAGGTGTTGCCGTTCGAGAGCGGGCCGATGATGTACTCCGCCTTGAGTGCCGTGAGACCTGGCACGCTGTCGGGCCAGGGGGTGAGCACATGCCAGGCGCGCGCGAGCTCGTCGAGCTCTCCGGCATCGTGATTCGTGGGGTCGATGCCCGATTCGCGGAGCACGAAGTCGAGGTTCTCGCGGTGCAAGATATCGAGAGTCACGAACTCGCGGGTGCCGGAAAGGATCGGGTCCATCGACGGCTGGTAGCGGGCGCGCCACCGGTCGGCGAATGCCACTGCGTCCACCCCGAGCTGATGGCGCGCCGCGTAGTCCGCGACAGCGGTGGCGATACCGGTGCGCCAATCGACAACGGTGCCAAAGGTATCGAACAACACGGCGCGAACATTGCGTCCCGTCGACGGGGACCGGAACGGCACACCAGCCATGGGCGTCCTCTCGACTCGAACGTACGACGTGGCATCAGGATAGTGCCGTCATGCAAGGTCGTCGGCGAATCGAGCGGAGCGCCCGTGGTGAGCGTCCGCTTCAGTACCGGGAGTAGTGCTGTCCACTCACCTGGTCACCGGCGCAGATGCACTTACGTTCGAGGCTTCGCGCCGAGGTCACGGCACAGAACCGAATCCCGAGCTCGTCGTGGGAATCCGCGCTGTGTGGGCATGCCGTGCACGACGCCTCCGATTCCACCACCAGCGCGGAGTTCGGAGACTCGGACACGAGGAAATTGGACACATCAGTCGGGTTCGACGCCATGGCGGCGCTCCAGTTCTCGGCCTTTCGACTGCAGGCCGGTGTGGGCGCCGAGGACGACATGGCATGACCGCGCATATTCGAATAACCCTCGACAACCACCACGCTACCCCCTCACGGCCCAACCCCGCCGCGTCACCATTTCGTGACCTCGCCAGACGCACGCGTCGACCGACTGATCGGGCGGGCACCCTCGGCAGGGACTGAGGGCGGCACGAACCACGGCGGGCGGGGGCATTTCCGCAGGTACAGGACATACTGGTAGTAACGGACCTGGTCGTGCCCGCGATATAGATCAGCTAAGCCGAAAACGTCCGACCCCAGAGGCAATCGCCGTTGGTTGCCGTCGGGAGGTTCTAGTAAGTGGATACCAGGAACAGGAGCGACGCGACCGCTCGCAGTCGTCCCAATGTCTTCCCGCTGACTCCCGCGCAGCGCGGAATCTGGCTGGCCCAGCGCCTTGCCCCTGACGTCCCGAGGTGCATCGCACAGTACGTCGAGGTGCGCGGCGCCCTGGACCTCGCCGTCCTCGACGAAGCCTCGGTGACCGCGGGCCGCGAGTTCCAGTCGGCGTTCCTCCGGGTGTTCGAGATCGACGGGGAGCCGTTCCAGACCGTCGACCCGACCCTTGACCTGTCGACCGGATTTGTCGACCTCGGTGGTGCGGACGATCCCATCGCAGCCGCTCACGCGTGGATGACGCGGGATTACACGGCGCCGCTCGATCCCACCCGGGACCGGCTGGCGACGTCGACGGTGTTACGAGTCGGTAACGATCACTACTTGTGGTACAGCAGAATTCACCATATCGCGCTGGACGGGTACGGAGCGATGACGCTCATGAACCGGATCGCCGCGCTGTACACCGCCCGCGTGGAGGACCGGACGCCGGAACCTGCCGGTGCCGCAGATCTGCGCACCCTTCACCGCCTCGACGAGGCGTACCGGCCGTCGACGCGCTACGAGTCCGATCGCGCCTACTGGCGGGAGCACCTCGCCGGCCGCCGTACCAACTCGAGCCTGTCCCCGACGGTGGCACCCGCCGTCGCGGAAAGCAGCCTCGAGACGGCCACCTTGTCTGCGTCCGCGACGGAGCGACTGGACAGTTCCGGCGAACGGCTCGGTGTGCCGCCGGCGACCGTCGTGATCGCCACCTTCGGCACGTATCTGGCCCGGATGACCGGACGGGACGACGTGCTCGTCGACCTCCCGGTGTCGGGCCGCACGACCGTGCTGCTGCAGCGATCGGGCGGGATGCTCGTCGGACTCGCTCCATTGCAGGTCTCCACCGCACCCGACGACACGGTGGCCACTCTCACCCGCCGGGTACACCACGAAATTCTGGGTGCTCTTCGTCATCAGCGCTTCACGCTGGAGGACATCCGGCGCGAGACGGACGCGACGGACTCGCTGTCCGGGCCGATGGTCAACGTCATGCTCTTCCGCCCCCGGATCCGGTTCGGACCGCTCACCGGAGACTTTCACGTGGTCACCTCAGGACCGGTGGCGGATCTGCTGGTCAATGTGTACCGCACCGCCGCTGCCGGGCGGATGGTCGTCGAGTTCCGCGGGAACCCCCACCGCTACTCCCGGGACGAATTGGCTCGTCACCTTCGGTCGTTCGTGGGCCTCCTCGAGGAGTTCCTCGCGGCAGATCCCGGCGATCCCGTGGCAGGGGTGCACGCGGAGACCGCACACGAAGGTGTGCGGAGTCGCAGGCGCACAGCAGATCTGGACTACTGGCGGACGATGCTCGCCGACCTGCCCCACGACACGCCTCTTCCCCGCGACTACACGCGCCGCGCAGGTACCGTCGACAGGCTCCGCGAGCACGTCGAGGCGCACGTGACCGCGGACCTGCATCACCGGATCGAGAACCTCGGACGGGACTGCCCGTTCGCCGCCTACACCGTTTCGCATGCGTCCCTCACGACACTGCTCGCTCGTCTCGGCGGAGTCCGCGACGTCGTCCTCGGGACACCGGCGGGCGCACGCGGATGGCCCCTCCTTCTGCGCACGAGGGTCGACGGCACGGAATCGTTCATCGAACTCCTCGAGCGCACACGCACCACCGAACTCGGTGCGTTCACGCACGCCGACGTCACCTTCGACGAGGTCGCCGCCGCGCTCACGTTTCCAGCACCCTCCACGGGCCGGCAGCCGTTCCACGTCGCGTTCGACGTGCAGGCCGGCAATCACCCGCACGAACCCGATAGCCGGTCCGACGAAGCCGCCGACCTCTGGATCCACATCGTCGAACGCCCCGGTCGGGCCGGGCTCGACCTCCGACTGACCTTCGCGCGGGAGTTCTTCGAGCCGTCGACGATCCGCGGATTCGCCGACCGTCTGGTCCGCGTGCTCGACCAGGTCACGGCACACCCCGACATCCCGGTCAGGGATCTCGACCTGTTGAGTTCCGCCGAACGGCGCCGGCTCGTGCCCGCGCGCGGCGATCCGGGAGTTCCGCCGCGCACGCTGCCCGACCTCCTGGTAGATGCGGCGCACCGCGACCCCGACGCGATCGCCGTCGTCGACGCTGCAGGTGGCGGCATCGGCGTCACGTACCGCCAGCTGGACGACGACTCCACCCGGCTCGCTCGCCTTCTCCTCGCCCGGGGTGCCGGCCCTGAAACAGTAGTCGCCCTCGCGCTCCCGAGATCCGCTGATCTCGTCCGCGCCGTGTGGGCGGTCGCGAAGTCGGGGGCCGCCTTCCTGCCCGTCGATCCCGGATACCCCGAAGCCCGCATCACGCACATGCTCACCGATTCCGGTGCGACGCTCGGGGTCACGGTCGGTCGTCACCGGGACGACCTACCCGGTGTCATCGAGTGGATCGAACTACACGACCGTCACGTCGAGGACACCCTCTCCGAGCGCACCGACACACCGGTCGGCGACGCCGACCGCCCCCGACCGCTGCGGTCGGACCATCCGGCCTATCTCATATACACGTCGGGATCGACCGGCGTCCCCAAAGGGGTGGTCGTGACCCACCGCGGGATCGCGAATCTGATTGCCGCACAGATTGAAGGGCTCGACGTGCCGCCGACCGGGCGGGTGGCCCAGTTCGCGTCGCCGAGCTTCGACGCCTCACTGTTCGAGCTGCTCGCGGCTGTCGGATCCGGTGCGCGCGTGGTGATCGTCCCGCCCGAAGTGGTCGGGGGCGCGGAACTGGAGCGCATACTCACCGAGCATCGGGTCACCCACGCCGTACTCACGCCGACCACCCTCGCCACGCTCGATCCCCTTGGCGTGCCAACCCTGTCGCATCTCACCGTCGCCGGCGAAGCCTGCCCGCCTGAAGTCGCGTCGACATGGACGGCGGGTCGCCGCGTCGTCAACGCCTACGGGCCCACCGAGGGGACGATCATGGCGACCCTCAGCGCACCTTTGGTGCCGGATGAGCCGGTCACCCTCGGACCACCGGTGCGCGGGTTCGAGGTCGTCGTGCTCGACGACCGGTTGCGCCCGGTGCCGCCGGGAACCGTCGGCGAGCTGTACCTCGCGGGCCCCGGCCTCGCGCGCGGCTACCGAAACCGTGCCGGACTCGATGCCGCCCGTTTCGTGGCCGCGCCCTTCGGGTCGCCGGGGACGCGGATGTACCGGACCGGCGATCTCGTGCGATGGTGCGTCCGGGACGAGGAGGATCCATCCACCGCCCCCGACCTCACCTACGTCGGGCGCAGCGACTTCCAGGTGAAGGTCCGCGGTTTTCGCATCGAACTCGGTGAGATCGAGGCAGTCCTGCGGGCCGACCCGAGCGTGGGGTTCGCCGTCGCAACTGCCGCGACCGACCCGCGCACGCGAGATGCCGCGGTGATCGCCTACGTTCACCCGACCGAAGGGCGGCGCGTCGATGTCGGGGAGGTGCACCGTCGGCTCGCGCGCACACTGCCCGCGC
Organism: Rhodococcus sp. IEGM 1305; assembly: GCF_030058635.1. Taxonomy (NCBI): domain Bacteria; kingdom Bacillati; phylum Actinomycetota; class Actinomycetes; order Mycobacteriales; family Nocardiaceae; genus Rhodococcus; species Rhodococcus sp. IEGM 1305. Next base: position 7,231 of record NZ_JASHKX010000008.1, on the reverse strand, counting down.
ACATGCTCCCTGCCGCGGTCGTCCCCCTCGACGTCATTCCGCGCACCCCGAGCGGCAAGCTGGACCGTGCCGCACTCCCGGTGCCGACGTTCGCCCCGCGGAGCGGCGCCGGCCACCGCCGGCCACGCACGCCGACGGAAGACACGATCGCGTCGGTGTTCGAGACCGTGCTCGGTGTCGCGGGTGTCGGTGCAGACGACGACTACGTCGATCTCGGCGGAGGTTCCCTGGCGGCGACCCGGGTGGTAGCACGGCTGAGTTCTGCGCTGGAAACGTCGCTGGATGTCCGCGACCTCTTCGAACACCCGACGGTCGCCGCACTCGCCGATGTCGTCGAGAGCCGGCGCGGCGATGGCTCCGAGCGGCCTCCCCTCCGCCGGTTCCCCCGTCCCGCCAGGATTCCGCTCTCCCCGGCCCAGGAACGGATGTGGTTCGTCAACCAGTACGACCCGCACTCCCCGGCCTACGACATTCCGCTGGTCGTCCGGCTCACCGGGCACCTCGACGTCGGTGCCCTCGTCGCAGCGATCGCAGATATCGTGGAACGGCACGAGTCGCTCCGCACGGTGTACCCGGCCTCGGACGACGGACCACATCAGGTGATCCTGCCCGCCGAACGGGCGCAGCCCCGGGTCGAGACCGTGCGGGTCGACAATCCGACCGACCTCGACGCACACGTCGCCCGGGCCGCGGCCGCGCCGTTCGACGTCACCGTCGATGCGCCGCTCCGAGCGTCTCTGTTCACGATCGGTGGCACCGACCACGTGCTGGCCCTGGTGATCCATCACATCGCGGCCGACGGTGCGTCGGCTGGTCCGCTCGCTCGTGACCTCTCCGCCGCCTATCGTGCCCGGGTCGACGGACGCGCCCCCGCCTGGGAACCGCCGGCAGTCCAGTACGTGGACTACGCCTTGTGGCAACACGCAGTGTTGGGTCGGCCCACCGATCCCGACAGCCTCGCGTCGCGGCAACTCGACTATTGGAGTGAGTCGCTCCGGGGATCGCCGCCCCCTCTCGCGCTGCCGACCGACCATCCCCGCCCACAGCGGCGGTCCCTGCACGGCGACCGAGTGGACTTCCACCTGCCTCCGGAGCTGCATGCCGGCATGCGGGCACTGTCCCGAACCTGCACGTCCACACTCTTCATGACGTGTCACGCAGCGCTGGCAGTCGTGCTCGCCCGGCTCGCCGGCACCTACGATGTGAGCATCGGCACCCCGGTCGCGGGACGTGGGGAGCCCGCACTCGACGACGTGGTGGGCATGTTCGTCAACACGCTCGTGCTGCGCACCCACATTGATCCCGAGGCGGGCTTCGCGGACACCATACGCACCGTGCGGGATGTGGACCTGGGGGCGTTCGCTCACGCCGACTATCCGTTCGAGAAATTGGTGGACGCCCTCGAACCCGAACGCACGGACAGTCGTTCACCGTTGTTCCAGGTTCTCCTCGAGTTCCAGAACGTCCTGCCGGCCGGACACGAGGCGCGGGAGCTCGACCTGCCCGGGCTGCGCGTCGCGGCCGTCGGCTACGACCCGAAGATCTGTAAGTTCGACCTGCAGGTGTGGCTCAGTGAACGCCGCGATGACGGCGGGGCGCCGCAGGGAATCGACGGCGGAATCGTATACGCCACCGACCTGTTCGACGAAGAGACGGTGCGTGGGCTCGCCGACCGACTCGTCCGCGTCCTGAAGATCGTGACCACGGAGCCGGACACCGTGGTCGGGAACATCGACCTGCTCACCGACCGGGAACGTGACGTCGCCCTCCGTTCGTGGACCGCGCCGGACGAATCGGGCCCCGCGACGACTCTGCCCGAGGAATTTGCCCGGACGGCGGCACGGCAACCAGACGCCGTCGCGCTGTCGTTCGCGGGTGACACACTGTCGTACGGCGAACTCGCCGACCGGGTGAACCGAATCGCCCGGCTGCTCCACGACCACGGAGCGGAACCGGAACGCCTCGTCGCCGTGGCGATTCCCCATTCGATGGACTACGTCGCCGTCACACTGGGCGTGCTCGCGGCAGGGGGCGTGTGTCTACCACTCGATCCCGGATGGGCGTCGCCCACGCAACTCTCCCGGACGATCCCCGACGTCGACGCCGCGATACTTGTGACGACATCCGCTGTGGAAGAACATGTTCCCCACGGTCACGTTCCCACCCTCGTCCTCGACGCGCCCGGCACCGTCGCCGACCTCGCGCGCAGGTCGGGGCACCCCCTCGCCGCCGTCGACGTCGGCGCCGGTCCCTGCCCGGACTCAGCCGCCTACGTCCTGCTCACACGCGGGTCGACCGCGCTACCGAAACCGGTATCAGTGACTCACCGTGCAGTACTGTCGGCACTGGCACGTCCCGCCGTCACGGCCGGCGAGGTCTGGGCAATGGTCCCGACCTTCGCACCGGGCGTCACCGTCCTGACCCCGTGGAGCGCATTCCTCCACGGAGGTCGGCTGGAGGTGGTCGACGACGCTACTGCCTCCTCACCGTCCGCGCTGGCCGACCTGGTGCACCGCCGCGGCGTCACCATGCTCGCCCAGACCCCGGCCGCGTACGAGCACCTGTCCCGGGCAAGGGAATCCGCACCCGGGGCAGACGAGCTTCGCTCGGTCCTGCTCACCGGTGACCCCGTCGGCGCCGCGGTCGTGGCTGCCCCCGAAGTCGTCGCCGTCTACGCGTCCGTCGAGACCGTGTGGTTCGCCGCAGCCACGGATCTCGCACCGGAATCCGGTGCCGACCGGATGGGGTACCTGCCCGGGCCGGGCCGGAGATTCGCGGTTCTCGACGACCGCCTTCAGCCTGTCCCGCCCGGCGTCGTCGGCGCGTTGTACATCGGTGGACCCGCACTGGCTCGGGGCTACCACTGCCGGGCCAGTGCGACGAGCACCCACTTCGTGGCGAGCCCCTTCGGCCCGACCGGCGAACGCATGTTCCGCACCGGCGATGCCGCTCGCATCACGCCGAACGGAAGCCTGAACATTCTGTGGCGCCGCGATTTCCAGACGGAACTGCGCGGATACCGAATCCCGCTCGGTGACATCGACACCGTCCTCACCGCGCATCCGCAGGTCGCGAACGCGGTCACCGTCGACCACACCCCGCGCGCCGGACAACCCGCCCTTGTGACGTATGTCGTGCCGGCACCCGGATCCGCGCCGGCCATCTCCGATATCCGCGCCCACGCCGCGATGATCCTGCCCCCGCCCTGGGTGCCGGGCACGGTCGTCGTCCTCGACCGACTGCCCGTCACCGAGACCGGGGACGTCGACCTCGACGCCCTTCCCGTTCCCGAGGAACTCCGGCACTCCCCCGTCTACCACGCCCCGGCCACCCCGACCGAGAGGACGGTGTCGAAGGTGATCGCCCAGGTTCTCGGCATCGGTGGCGTCGGTGTCGACGACAACTTCTTCGAACTGGGTGGCACGTCCCTCGACGCGGCAAGAGTCGTCGCCCGAATCGACTCGGCGTGCGGGACCCGACTCGGGATCCGTTCCCTGTTCGAGGCGCCCACGGTGCGCGGACTCGCCGCCGTGCTCGACGCGAGCGAGGTGCACCCGGATCGACCCGCTCTGGGCCCCCGGGTCCATACCGAACCTGCACCGGTGTCGTTCGCGCAGCGGCGGATGTGGTTCGTCAACCAGTTCGACGTGACGTCGGCCGTCTACAACGTTCCGATGGTGGTCCGGCTGACGGGTCGCCTCGACGTCGCCGCGCTGCGCGCTGCCCTCCTCGACGTCCTCGTTCGGCACGAACCGTTGCGGACCCTCTATCCCTTGACCGACACCGGACCGGTGCAGGTCGTCGTCCCCGCCGAGAGCGTGTCGGTCGATCTGGCGCCGATTCCCGTGGCCGATGCAGCGCAGGTATCCGGCCCCATCGACGAAGTTGTCGCCGAGGGGTTCGACGTCACGGTCCGTCCGCCGGTTCGCGTCCGACTGTGGCAACTCGACGACCGCGACCACGTCCTGGCTGTCGTCCTGCACCACATCGTCGCCGACGGGGCATCGCTGGTCCCCCTGGCGCGCGACCTCTCCACCGCCTACACCGCGCGCCGCGCCGGCCGCGCTCCCGTGTGGGAGCCGTTGCCCGTGCAGTTCTCGGACTTCTCGGTGTGGCAGCGGGAGGTCCTCGGGTCCGTGACCAACCCGGCGTCGCCGGTGGCACGGCAACTCGACTTCTGGCGCACGGCGCTCGCGGATCTTCCCGAACGGTTGGAGTTGCCGCTGGATCGGCCGCGTCCCGCCACCGCGTCGTACCGGGCCGCAGCGGTGCCGTTCGTGATGCCCGAGACGACGTATCGCCGGCTCGTCGACTTCGCCGGTTCCCACCACACGACGACGTTCGTCGTGATCCACGCGGCCCTGGCCGTGTTGCTGTCCCGGCTCGCCGCCACCACGGACGTCGTCGTCGGGTCGCCGACCGCCGGCCGCGGCGAACAGGCGATCGATCCCCTGGTCGGTATGTTCGTCGGCACTCTCGTTCTGCGCACGACCGTCGATCCGGCGTCACCGTTCGGTGCCGTCGTGGCGGCGGTGCGCGATGCCGATCTGGCGGCTTTCGCGCACGCCGACATTCCGTTCGAAACCCTCGTGGACGAACTTCACCCACCACGTTCGGCGGCCAGTCATCCGTTGTTCCAGGTAATGCTGTCGTTCCAGAACATCGAGCCGCCACGCCTCGCGCTGCCCGGCCTCGAAGTGCATGTCGCGGACCTCGACCCCCGAGTGTCGCCGTTCGACCTGAATGTGGTGTTGCGTGAACAACCGGCCGAGGAAGGTTCGGTGACAGGTATCAGCGGGCAGATCGTCTATGCCACCGACCTGTTCGACGCCGGCACGATCAGTGCATTCTCCGGCCGGCTCCTTCGGGTGATCACCGCAGCAGTGACAGATCCCGAGGCGGTGGTAGGTGACATCGACATCCTCGACGACGCCGAGCGCGGGCTCGTCCTCGACCGGTGGAACGCCACGGCCCACGACCTTCCGGCCGCGACGATAGTGGACCTGTTCGAGGCACGGGTCGCGGCGGCACCCGATGCACCGGCCGTTCGCTGTGAGGATCGAATCCTCACTTACGCCGAACTCGACACCTGGTCGACCCGCCTGGCGCGCTCCTTCCTCGTCCGCGGGATCGGCGCCGAATCCATTGTGGCCCTCATGCTCCCGCGATCCTTCGAGATGCTCGCCGCGATGTACGCGGTGGTCAAGTCCGGTGCTGCGGTGCTCGCCCTCGATCCCGGCCACCCCACCGACCGCCTCGAATCACTGATCGACACCGCGTCGGCGGCTCTCGTCGTCACCACCGCCGACGCCGACCTACCCGCTCCGGCCGGGGTTCCGGTGGCGCGGTTCGACGACATCGACCGCGAGGCCCGAGACGCCGCACCGGTGACCGACGCGGACCGGGGCGCACCACTACACCCCGACAACCTGGCCTACGTGGTCTACACATCCGGCTCGACCGGCACACCCAAAGGGGTGGCGGTATCCCACGCGGCAATCGCGAACCAGCTGGCCTGGTCGCAGGCTCATCTGCCGCTACACGAGCGTGACCGCACCGTGCAGAAGGCGCCGATCGCCTTCGACGTCGCCCTCTGGGAGTGTTTCGCGGCTCTCTGTTCAGGAAGCATCCTGGTCCTCCTGCGCCCGGATCGGCAGCTCGACCTCGACTATCTGTCCGGCCTCCTCGACGACACGCAGATCACAGTGGTGGAGTTCGTGCCCTCCCTACTCGACGTGTTCGTCAACGATCATCGGCACTCCTTCCCCACGTCCCTGCGCCGGGTCCTGACCGGGGGTGAGGCGATCAGTGCACGGACGGCGAGCAGCGTGCTTGCGCAGGGTGTCCGCCTCGGCAACATGTATGGTCCCGCGGAGGCGGCCGTGACAGCGACGTACCACGACGTCGCAGCCGACCAACCTGCCCCCGCTGTGCCCATCGGGTCGCCGGTGTGGAATACACAGGTGTACGTCGTCGACGGCCGGCTGCACCCCGTCGTCCCCGGGGTGACCGGCGAAATGTATCTCGGCGGAGCTCAGTTGGCGCGGGGGTATCTCGGCAGGCCCGGGATCACGGCCGGTCGGTTCGTCGCGAATCCGTTCGGCGTCCCCGGCTCCCGCATGTACCGAACCGGAGACCTTGCCCGCTGGAACCCCGATGGACAGCTGGACTACCACGGCCGCACCGACTTCCAGGTTCAGCTGCACGGCTACCGCGTCGAGCCCGGCGAGGTCGAATCCGCCCTCCTGCGTCACCCCGGGATCTCGCAGGCCGTGGTAGTGCCGCGAGCCGATCGCAACGGCGCACACCATCTCGTCGGATACGTCGTCCCCGTCCCCGGCATCGACGTTGCAGAGGAGGAACTGCTCGACCACACGAGGTCACTTCTTCCCTCGCACATGGTTCCGTCCGCGGTGATCTCACTGTCCACGCTGCCGTTGACGCCCCACGGGAAGGTAGACCGGAACGCACTCCCAGCCCTCGACTTCACGACCCGCGCCGCGGAATTCCGCTCGGCTGGAACAGCTGTCGAAGAGTCGTTGGTCGCCCTCGTCGGCGACGTGCTCGGCCTCGAGTCCGTAGGCGTCGACGACTCGTTCTTCGCGCTCGGTGGCGACAGCATCATGGCCATCCAGTTGGTGGCACGCGCGAAGACCGCCGGGCTGGCACTCACTCCGCGGGATGTGTTCGAGTACAGGACGATCGCCCGGCTCGCGCGCGCGATCTCCACACGGCCGGAGCCGAGCGCGGTCCTCTCCGAGCTTCCGGGCGGAGGGATCGGGTCGTTCCCGCTGCCACCGGCAGCGCGGTGGTTGCTCGAGCGCGGCGGCAACCTCGACACGTACTGCCAATCGGTCCTGCTCACCGCGCCACCCGACCTGGACACCGACACCCTCACCGCCACCGTGCAGACAGTCCTCGACCACCACGACATGCTCCGAGCCCGACTCCGGCGCGGAACAACGGACGAAGACACGGTGTTGGAGGTCCTGGCCGCCGACCAGGCTCCACGGGTCGCGTCGCTGATCCGCCGGGTCGCACTCGATGATCCGGCCGACCTGAAGGGCCGGGCCGAGGTCGAGTCCCTTGCTGCCGCCGCACGTTTGGATCCCGAAAACGGGATCATGCTCCAACTCGTCTGGCTCGACCCCCGCACCCAACCCGGACACCTCCTCCTCACCATCCACCACCTCGCCACCGACGGCGTCTCCTGGCGCATCCTCATCCCCGA
>NZ_JASHKX010000055.1:0-38173 GCF_030058635.1 Rhodococcus sp. IEGM 1305 | reverse complement strand
GGCGGGAAGTCCGGCCGGCCACGCGCCAGCGTGAAGTAGAAGTCCAGCGGATCGAGCTGCCTCTCGAGCGGCTTGAACCGCTCGGGCACGGCACCGAACAGCAGCGCGTTGTCGAGTACGTGGTCGTAGTAGGAGAACGTGTTGCCCGGGACCTGGGTCAGACCGGTCGCGGCGAGCTCACTCCACGTCTCCTCCTGAAGGTCCCGGGCGACGGCGACGAGTTCTTCCTTCGTGCTCGTGCCGTGCCAGTAGGACTCGAGGGCACGCTTGAGTTCGCGGCGGGGTCCGATGCGGGGATACCCCAGGATGCTGGATCCGTATGCTGCGGTGCTGGACATGCGGTCGACCTTTCTGGGCTCAGTCCAGTGGCTGAGAATGCCTCTGGGCTCGATGCACCTGTGCGCCTCTCACAACCGCCAGTGGTCGTGAAAGGCGCACAGGTGTAGTCGCCTACCTACCTACTAGCTGGCCTTCTTGCTGGCACGACCGTTGTCGCCGTACTCGTAGAAGCCCGCACCGGACTTCTTGCCGACCAACCCGGCCTCGACCATGCGAAGCAGCAGCGGCGGCGCCGAGTACAGGGGCTCCTTGAACTCTTCGTACATGGAGTCGGCGATGGACTTGACCGTGTCCAGGCCCACCAGGTCGGTCAGCGCGAGCGGACCCATCGGGTGTGCGAGGCCGAGAACCGTTGCCTTGTCGATGTCTTCCTTGGTGGCGAACCCGGACTCCACCATGCGGATCGCGGAGAGCAGGTAGGGCACCAGAAGGGCGTTGACGACGAACCCGGAACGGTCCGCGGAACGGACGACCTGCTTGCCCAGCACATCGCTGGCGAAGGCCTCGGCCCGCTCGGACACCGATTTGCTCGTCTTGAGCGTGGTCACCAGCTCGACGAGGGGGAGCACCGGAACGGGGTTGAAGAAGTGCATCCCGATGACCCGTTCCGGGGACTTCGTGGCGATGCCCAGCTTCATGATCGGGATCGACGACGTGTTGGACGCCAGTACGGCGTTCGGATCCGTCACGACCTGGTCGAGTTCGGTGAAGATCTCGCTCTTCACCTTCTCGTCCTCGACGACGGCCTCCACGACGAGCTGCCGGTCCGCGAAATCACCGAGATCGGAGGTGAACCGCAGCCGCCAGGCGGCCTGCTCACGTTCCCGCTCGGTGATCTTGCCGCTGCTCACTCCGCGGTCGAGCGAACGAAGGATGCGCGAACGCCCCGCCGCCGCAAGCTCGCGGGTCTGCTCGAACACCAGAACGTCGACGTGCGCGCGAGCACACACCTCAGCGATTCCGGCACCCATGATCCCGGCGCCGATCACGCCGACGCGCTGAATCTTTTCGCTGGTCACGTCAGCTCCTTTTCGTCTAGTGGAGTCGTCGCCCGGGGAGGGGCCCTGTTACAGGCCCCTCCCCGGGGTCGGGTTGATCAGGTGAAACCGTGATCGGTCGAAGCCTTGGGGAACAAGGCTCAGTGGAACTGACCCTCTTCGGTGGAGCCCTTCAGAGCAGCCGTCGAGGTGTTGGGGTCGACCGTGGTGGCGATACGGTCGAAGTAGCCGGCGCCGACCTCACGCTGGTGCTTGATGGCGGTGAAGCCACGCTCCTCGGCGGCCTTGAACTCGCGCTCCTGCAGGTCGACGAAGGCGGTCATGCCCTCGCGGGCGTAGCCGTGGGCCAGGTCGAACATGCCGTAGTTGAGCGAGTGGAAGCCGGCGAGGGTGATGAACTGGAACTTGAAGCCCATCGCGCCGAGCTCCTTCTGGAACTTCGCGATGGTCGCGTCGTCAAGGTGCGCCTTCCAGTTGAAGGACGGCGAGCAGTTGTAGGCGAGCAGCTGGTCCGGGAACTCGCTGCGAACGGACTCGGCGAACTTCTTGGCGACCTCGAGGTCCGGCACGCCGGTCTCCATCCAGATGAGGTCGGAGTACGGCGCGTAGGCCTTGGCGCGAGCGATGCAGGGCTCGATGCCGTTCTTCACACCGTAGAAGCCCTCGGCGGTGCGAGTGCCGTCGAGGAACTCGCGGTCGCGCTCGTCGACATCGGAGGTGATCAGGGTGGCGGCCTCGGCGTCGGTGCGCGCGATGACGACCGTCGGAACGTCGGCCACGTCGGCCGCGAGTCGCGCCGAGGTCAGGGTGCGGATGTGCTGCTGCGTGGGGATGAGGACCTTGCCACCGAGGTGGCCGCACTTCTTCTCCGACGCGAGCTGGTCTTCCCAGTGCGAACCGGCGACGCCGGACGCGATCATGGCCTTCTGCAGCTCGTAGACGTTCAGAGCGCCACCGAAGCCGGCCTCGCCGTCGGCGACGATCGGGGCGAGCCAGTTGTCGACGGAGGTGTCGCCCTCGACCTTGGCGATCTCGTCGGCGCGCAGCAGCGCGTTGTTGATGCGGCGCACGACCTGCGGCACCGAGTTGGCCGGGTAGAGACTCTGGTCCGGGTAGGTGTGACCTGAGAGGTTCGCGTCGCCGGCGACCTGCCAGCCGGACAGGTAGATGGCCTTGAGGCCCGCGCGGACCTGCTGCACGGCCTGGTTACCCGTGAGGGCACCCAGCGAGTTGATGTAGTCCTCGTTGTTCACGAGGTCCCAGAGGATCTCGGAACCACGGCGGGCGAGGGTGGCTTCCTCGACAACGGTGCCCTGGAGCTTGGCGACCTGCTCCGCCGTGTAGTTGCGGGTTACTCCCTTCCAGCGCGGGTTGGTGTCCCAATCCTGCTGGATTTCAGCTGCGGTCTTCGGGGTGCCGGTGGTCGACATCAAGACTCCACTCTCTTCGATCTGCTGGTCCGGTACGGATGTACTGCTTCACATCCTTGCCAGGCCCTTCGTATGTACTTACCGAGAATGACACAAGCAAAAAGTGCCGTCTACCTGTTGCTAATGCCAATCTTGGCTAGCTTTTCACAACACCTTGCAAATACTGTTAAGAAAGTTCGGCGCCATACCTGCCCGATCGGAGTGGAAAGATACTCGCCAGTAGCAAAAAGCCGCAGGTGGTGAACCAAATGCACGCAACTCGCCGTACACAGATATTTCCGCCCGTGCGACCCTCGCCTTCCCACCGCGGCACAACCGTCGACCCGCCCGTTGTGACTGCAATCACCAATCGGGTCGGTTACCGTGACCTCGAATGGTCTCCTCCGGCGAAGGGCACCACGATGCCGCTGTACGAATTCCGATGTGCCGCCGACTGCGGCCCGTTCGAGCAGTCGTTCCCGATGGCCGACGTACCCGGCACCACCCGCTGCCCGCGGTGCGACCGCGTCGCCGTCCGGCGCGTGTCCTCACCGCGACTCGGACACGGATCGTCGTCCGCGATGAACCTCCTCGACAGCACGAAGAGGTCGGCTCACGAACCGGACGTCGTCACCGGTCCGCCGCCCCGGACCACGGGAGGGCGTTCACCCGTCACGAGCAATCCGCTGCACCGCCGACTTCCTCGTCCCTGACCGGTCACCGAAGGAGCGCACATGCCCGAACTGCTGTTTCCGCTCGATTCCTCGAAGAAGTTCACCGATCAGGCGATCGTCGGCCACAACCGCTGGCACCCCGACATCCCGGCCGCGGTCACGGTGAAACCGGGCGACTCCTTCCGCGTCCACTGCCGCGAATGGTTCGACGGCGCCATCCACAACGACGACTCCGCCGACGACATCCTGAACGCGCCCCTCACCACGGTCCACACATTGTCCGGGCCGTTCGCCGTGGAGGGCGCGAAGCCCGGCGACCTGCTGATCGTCGACATCCTGGACGTCGGACCGATCCCCCAGGAGGATTCCGGCCCGCTGGCAGGCCAGGGATGGGGGTACACCGGGATCTTCTCCCGCCACAACGGCGGCGGATTCCTCACCGAGCAGTTCCCCGACGCCTACAAGGCCGTCTGGGATTTTTCCGGTCAGACCGCCACGTCGCGGCACGTCCCGCACGTCTCGTTCACCGGCATCGTCCACCCCGGACTGATGGGCACCGCGCCGTCGGCCGCCCTCCTGTCGAAGTGGAACGCGAGGGAGGGCGCGCTCATCGCCACCGACCCGGGCCGGGTTCCCCCACTCGCCCTGCCGCCCGAACCGCAGGACGCCGTCCTCGGGTCCCTGTCGGGCGCCGACTTCGACCGCGTCGCCGGCGAGGCCGCCCGCACCGCGCCCCCACGCGAGAACGGCGGCAACCAGGACATCAAGAACCTCACCAAGGGCAGCCGCGTCTTCTACCCGGTGTTCGTCGACGGCGCGAACCTGTCCGTCGGCGATCTGCACTTCTCCCAGGGCGACGGCGAGATCACGTTCTGCGGCGCCATCGAGATGGGTGGCTTCATCGACCTGCGCGTCGACATCATCAAGGGCGGCATGGACACGTACGGCGTGTCCGAGAACGCGATCTTCATGCCCGGCAACACCGACCCGCAGTACTCGGAGTGGCTCGCGTTCTCCGGAACGTCCGTCACCCTCGACGGGGAACAGAAGTACCTCGACTCGCACCTGTCGTATCAGCGGGCCTGTCTCCACGCGATCGACTACCTCACCAAGTTCGGGTACAGCCCCGAGCAGGCCTACCTCCTCCTCGGCGCCGCACCGATCGAGGGCCGGCTGTCGGGGGTGGTGGACATCCCGAACTCCTGCTCGACGGTGTACCTGCCGACGGCGATGTTCGACTTCCCCGTCGCACCGTCCGCGTCGGGTCCGTTCCAGATCGACCCGGGTGTCGGCGCGCCGCGCTCGGAGAACAAGGCCTGAGCGCGGGCGAATGTACCTTTCAGCGCCTCCAGTGCGCCCAGAGGTACATTCGCCCCGCGTCACCGTGTCCCGACCCGCGCGAGTAAATCTTGCGAAGGTTCCGTTCGCACATCTGACCTGCGCCGGTACCATTGCCGTATGTCCAAGACCTTCGTCGGCACCCGGTTGCGTCAGCTCCGAACCGAGCGTGGACTGAGCCAGGCGGCGCTGGCGAAGACGCTGGAGATCTCCGCCAGCTACCTCAATCAGATCGAGCACGACGTGCGGCCGCTGACGGTGCCGGTGCTGCTGCGGATCAGCGAGGTGTTCGGCGTCGACACCACGTTCTTCTCATCCCAGGACGACACTCGCCTGATCGCGGAGATGCGCGAGGTGGCGCTGGACCAGGAGATGGGCATCGACGCGGACGCCCAGGAGATCGCGGAGATGGTGGCGTCGCATCCGGGCCTGGCGAAGGCGATGGTCAACATGCACCGCCGCTTCCGTAACACCACCGCGCAGCTGGCTCTCGCCACTGAGGACCGCTACAGCGACGGCAGTGGTAGCGGCTCGATCACGATGCCGCACGAAGAGGTCCGCGACTACTTCTATCAGCGGCAGAACTATCTGCACGAACTGGACACGGCGGCGGAGGAACTGACCGCGCGCATGCGATTCCACCGCGGCGACGTCGGCGGTGAGATCGCCCGCAGGTTGCAGACCGTGCACGACGTGCAGATCGTCAAGCGCATCGACCTGGGCGAGAACGTCCTGCACCGGTACGACCCCGAATCCCGGCTGCTGGAGATCTCGCCGCACCTGTCGGGCGGCCAGCAGGTGTTCAAGTTCGCGACCGAGCTGGCGTTCCTCGAATACGGCGACCTGCTCGACAAGCTGGTGGCCGAGGGCGGCTTCACGAGCGACGAGTCCGTGGCGCTCGCCCGGCTCGGGCTGGCCAACTACTTCGCTGCGGCCACGGTGCTGCCGTACGGCCAGTTCCACGACGTGGCCGAGGACTTCCGGTACGACATCGAGCGGTTGTCCGCGTTCTACTCGGTGAGCTACGAGACGATCTGCCACCGCCTCTCGACGCTGCAGCGTCCGAAGTTGCGCGGCGTTCCGTTCATGTTCGTCCGCGTCGACCGGGCCGGGAACATGTCGAAGCGGCAGTCCGCCACCGGGTTCCACTTCTCCACCAGCGGCGGCACGTGCCCTCTGTGGAACGTGTACGAGACGTTCGCGTACCCCGGCAAGATCATGAACCAGATCGCGCAGATGCCGGACGGCCGCCGGTATCTGTGGATCGCCCGGACCGTCGAACGTCGCGCCCAGCGCTACGGCCAGCCGGCCAAGATCTTCGCGATCGGGCTCGGCTGCGAGATCCGGCACGCCCACCGGCTCGTCTACGGCGACGGTCTCGACCTCGACGATTCCAACCCGGGCACCCCGATCGGCGCCGGTTGCCGGGTGTGCGAGCGCGTCAACTGCCCGCAGCGCGCGTTCCCGCCGCTCGGCAAGCAACTCGACATCAGTGAGCACCAGAGTTCGGTCTCCCCGTACCTGATCCGCTGACTCGCCCTTGTGTCACATCGGTTCAATCCGACTGAACCGGTGTCACATTGGCCGCAGCGGCAGCAGCCTCCGGCCCCGCCGGGAGCGCTGTGAGCGGTTGTTCACGTAACCGTAATTCGCGTCACGAACACGTCACCGCCAGACATTCAGGCGCAACAACGGCCGCTTAATGTTCGCCCCACGAATACACCTCTGTATACGTGGGGCGGATACATGTCCCGGGTTGCGGAGGTCCCCAAATCCTCCGACGGAAAGGCCCGTACATGCGCACCTTCTCCAAGCGCGCCCTCGCTGCACCGACCGCGCTCGCCGCCATCGGGCTCGTGCTGACCGGTTGTGGCAGCAAGGCGTCCGACACGGTCGGCGAGTCCACCGCGGCGTCCTGTGTGGACACCTCCGGAGACACGATCAAGGTCGGGTCGCTGAACTCGCTGTCGGGCACGATGGCCATCAGCGAGGTGACCGTCCGGGATTCGATCGCGCTCGCGGTCGACGAGATCAACAACTCGGGCGGCGTGCTCGGCAAGAAGATCCAGATCGTCGCGGAGGACGGGGCCTCGGAGCCCACCGTGTTCGCCGAGAAGGCGGAGAAGCTGATCAGCAGTGACTGCGTCGCAGCCGTGTTCGGCGGTTGGACGTCGTCGAGCCGCAAGGCGATGCTGCCCGTGTTCGAGGACAACAACTCGCTGCTCTACTACCCCGTGCAGTACGAGGGCCTCGAGGATTCGAAGAACATCTTCTACACCGGGGCCACCACCAACCAGCAGATCGTGCCCGCACTCGACTACCTGAAGGAGAAGGGCGTCAAGTCGCTGTACCTGGTGGGCAGTGACTACGTGTTCCCGCAGACCGCCAACCGCATCATCAAGGCGTACGCGGAGGCCAACGGCATCGAGATCAAGGGTGAGGACTACACCCCGCTCGGCTCCACCGACTTCTCGACCATCGTCAACAAGGTCCGCTCCGCCGATGCGGACGCCGTCTTCAACACACTCAACGGCGACTCCAATGTCGCGTTCTTCCGCGAGTACGCGAACGTCGGCCTGAAGCCCGCCGACATGCCCGTCGTTTCCGTGTCGATCGCCGAGGAGGAGGTCGGCGGTATCGGCGTCCAGAACATCGAGGGCCAGCTGACCGCCTGGAACTACTACCAGACCATCGACACGCCGGAGAACAAGAAGTTCGTCGACGCGTACAAGGCCCGGTACGGCGCGAACAAGCCGACGTCCGACCCGATGGAAGCCGCCTACACGTCCGTGTACCTGTGGAAGAACACCGTCGAGAAGGCGAACTCCTTCGCCACCAAGGACATCCAGGCCAACGCGGACGGCGTCACGTTCGCCGCCCCGGAGGGACTGGTCACCATCGACGGGTCCAACCACCACATCACCAAGACCGCGCGCATCGGTGAGATCCGGAACGACGGCCTGATCTACACGGTCTGGGATTCGGGCACACCGATCCAGCCGGACCCGTACCTGAAGTCCTACCCGTGGGCCGAGTCGCTGGGTAGCTAGAACACGGTCCGACGAGCACGAGGGAAGAGAGAGGACATACATCGATGGATGTAGTGATCGGACAGCTGTTCACCGGATTGAGTATCGGATCGATTCTGTTGCTCGCGGCGCTGGGGCTGTCGTTGACGTTCGGCCAGATGGGCGTCATCAACATGGCCCACGGCGAATTCATCATGGCCGGCTCGTACACGGCGTATGTGGTGCAGCAGGTGGTATCGAGCGCCACCGGTTCTCTGTTCATCTCTCTGCTCGTCGGCTTCGTGGTCGGTGGCGCGATGGGTGTCCTCCTCGAGGTCACCCTCGTCAAGCGGATGTACCACCGGCCGCTGGACACGCTGCTGGTGACGTTCGGTGTGGGGTTGATCCTGCAGCAGCTGGCACGGGACGTCTTCGGTGCGCCCGCCGTCAACGTCGCCGCACCGGAGTGGCTCTCCGGTGGTGTGGAGATCCTGGGCGCGGTGGTGCCGAAGACGCGCCTGTTCATCCTGGTGCTGGCCGTCGTGGCCGTCGTCGCGCTGTCGCTGGCGATGCAGAAGTCCCCGATGGGACGCCGCATCCGCGCCGTCGTGCAGAACCGCGACCTCGCGGAGACGAGCGGGATCTCCAGTCGCCGAACCGATGTGACGACGTTCTTCATCGGTTCCGGTCTGGCGGGTGTCGCCGGTGTGGCGCTCACCCTGATCGGCTCGACGAGTCCGACCATCGGGCAGAGCTACCTCATCGACGCGTTCCTGGTGGTCGTGGTCGGCGGCCTGGGTCAGATGAAGGGCGCGGTGATCGCCGCGTTCGCACTCGGCATCCTCAATTCGTTCGTCGAGTACTCGACCACGGCGTCGATCGCCAAGGTCATCGTGTTCGTGGTCATCGTGGTGTTCCTCCAGGTTCGGCCGCAGGGCCTGTTCGCCGTCAAGACGAGGAGTCTCGTATGAGCATCCTGACGAGTGGCCGCTACCGCGCGTGGGCGGGATTCGCACTGGCCGCGCTGCTTCTGTTCGTCGTCGCCCCCGCGGTTCTCAGCGACTTCCGGCTGAGTCTGCTCGGCAAGTTCCTGTGCTTCGCGATCGTCGCGGTCGGTATCGGCCTGGCGTGGGGCCGCGGCGGCATGCTCACCCTCGGCCAGGGTGTCTTCTTCGGGCTGGGTGCCTACATGATGGCGATGCATCTGAAGATCGCCGACGCCGAACTCCGCGGAGACACGGTGCCCGACTTCATGCAGATCGCGGGCATCCGGGAGCTGCCGGGCTACTGGGTGCCGTTCACGTCGCCGATCGTGACGATCCTGGGAATCCTGCTGATCCCGGCGCTGGTGGCGTTCGTCCTCGGGCTCGGGGTGTTCAAGCGCCGCGTCAAGGGCGCCTACTTCGCGATCCTCAGCCAGGCGCTCGCCGCCGCATTCGCCATCCTGCTGGTCGGCCAGCAGAGCACCGGAGGAAGCAACGGCCTCAACCGGTTCCGCACGTTCTTCGGTTTCAACCTGAACGATCCGGCCAACAAGCAGATGCTGTTCTTCATCGCCGCCGGCGTGCTGCTGGCCGTGGTCGCGATCACCCGGCAGCTGATGAACAGCCGTTACGGCGAACTGCTCGTCGCCGTCCGGGATCAGGAGGAGCGCGTCCGCTTCCTCGGGTACGACCCGGCGAACATCAAACTCGTCGCCTACGTGACGGCCGCGTTCTTCGCGGGCCTCGCCGGCGCGCTGTTCGTTCCGATCGTCGGCATCATCTCCCCCGCCGATGTCGGGATCGTCCCGTCGATCGCGTTCCTGATCGGGGTGGCCATCGGCGGACGTTCCACGCTCCTCGGCCCGGTCCTCGGCGCCATCGGGGTGGCGTGGGCGCAGAGCGCGTTCTCGGAGTCGTTCCCGTCCGGCTGGACGTACGCGCAGGGTCTGCTGTTCATCGTGGTCGTCGGCTTCTTCCCGGCCGGTGTCGCGGGGCTGTTCGCGCTGCTGAAGCGGAAGAAGAAGGCCTCCTCCGACGAACCTGCCCCGCCCGGACCGGAAGACGAGACCGAGCCGACGGAACGAATGGAGATGGCCCGATGACGATTCCTGCCACGGCCAAGGAGCCGGTGCTCGGCGGCAACGCCGGAATGTCCAGCGAGTACCTCGAGGTCCGGGACCTTCGGGTCAGCTTCGACGGCTTCAAGGCGGTCGACGGCGTCGACCTCACCCTGATGCAGGGCGACCTGCGGTTCCTCATCGGTCCCAACGGCGCCGGCAAGACCACTCTCGTCGATGCCATCACCGGGCTCGTCCCCGCGACGGGATCGGTCACGAAGTCCGGTGTCGAGTTGATCGGCAAGAAGGTGCACCGCATCGCCCGGCTCGGTGTGGGCCGCACGTTCCAGACCGCGAGCGTGTTCGAGGAGCTGACGGTTCTCCAGAACCTCGACATCGCGGCGGGCGCAAGCCGGTCGGCGCTCACACTGCTGCGCCGACGCAAGACGGTGCTCCCTGCCATCGAGGAGGCGCTCGACGTCACGGGTCTCGGCAAGCTGCGCGACACCCCGGCCGGAATCCTCGCGCACGGACAGAAGCAGTGGCTGGAGATCGGAATGCTGCTGGTGCAGAACTGTTCCGTCCTGCTGCTGGACGAGCCGGTGGCCGGCATGAGCCACGAGGAACGCGACGAGACGGGAAACCTGCTGCGCCGCATCGGCGGTGAGCGGACCGTCGTGGTGGTCGAGCACGACATGGACTTCATGCGCGCGTTCGCGACGTCGGTGACCGTGCTGCACGCCGGGAAGGTGCTGAGCGAGGGAACCGTGGAGCAGGTGCAGGCCGATCCACGGGTGCAGGAGGTGTACCTCGGGACCGCCGCGGCCGGTGCCGCCCCCGAACTGCAGCCCGAGGTTTCGAAGGAGGACAGCGATGCTCGAGCTTGAGAACATCCGGGCCGGGTACGGCCGAACCGAAGTGATCCACGGAGTCTCGCTGACGGTCCCATCGGACGGTGTGGCCGCGGTGATGGGACACAACGGAGCGGGCAAGACGACGCTTCTGCGGGCGGCGGTCGGACTGATCAAGGTCGATTCCGGGCGGGTGCTGTTCGACGGCGAGGACGTCACGGCGTTGCGGCCGAGCGCCCGGGTGGCGCGCGGCCTCGCCTACGTGCCGCAGGGCCAGCAGTCGTTCGGTCAGCTGACCACCGCGGAGAACCTTCAGGTGGTGGCCGACGGCCGCAAGCGCGGAAAGGAACTCGTCGGCGAGGTGCTGGATCTGTTCCCGGCTCTACGCGGCCTGCTCGACCGGCGTGCCGGTCTCCTCTCCGGTGGGCAGCGTCAGCAACTTGCCATCGCGCGGGCCCTGATCACGGAACCGAAGATGCTGATCCTCGACGAACCGACGGAAGGCATTCAGCCGTCCGTCGTGGCCGAGATCGAGCGCACCATCATGGAACTCACCCGCCGCGGCGGACTCGGAGTCCTGTTGGTGGAACAGCACATCGGGTTCGCTCTCGAATCCGCCGAGAGCTACTACGTCCTCGAGTCGGGGCGGGTCACGTCCTCCGGCGCCGGTGGCGCCGCACCCGGTTCCGACGTCCGTACCGCGGTCTCCGACGTCCGCGCGGCGATGGCGATCTGATGGCACGCCGAGAACCGGCCGGCTCCCTCAGCGATCACGTGTATCTGTCGCTGCGCACCGACCTGATGAGCGGCCGGATCCCACCGGGACAGCGTCTCGGCGAGGAGCGTCTCGCCGACACCTACGGGGTGTCGCGGACGCCGGTGCGGGAGGCCCTGGCCCGGCTCCTCGCCGACGGACTCGTCCAGCGCGACGTGGGCGGGTTGTTTCCGTACCGCCCCCGCATCGACGAGCTGGCCGGACTGTACGAACTGCGCATCACGCTCGAGCTCCAAGGAATCGCCCGGGTCCGCGCCGACGAGTCGCTGTCGCACGACCCGGACGTTCTCGGACCCGAGCTCGACCGGTGGTACGCGTTGCGGAAGGAGAACCCCGAGCCGGACGCCGGGTTCGTGGCGCTCGACGAGCAGTTCCACACCGTTCTGCTGCGGTCGGCGGGCAACCGGGCGCTGTCCGATGCGCTCGTCAACGTGAACGCGAAGGTGCGGCCGGTCCGGATGTTCGACTACCTCACCCCCGACCGCATGAGCGCGACCGTCGATGAACACATCTCGGTGGCCGAGCTCGCCCTCGACGGCAAGCTGGATTCCGCGTACGACACGCTGCTCGCGCACATCAGCGAGTCGCGTGAGGTGGTCATCGAGCGTGCTGAGCAGGCACTTTCCCTCGCACGCATGGCGTGGGCGATCCGCGATTGAGACAGTTGTCCAACTCGGTTGGACATTTTTCCCACCAATGAACCGAGCGGGTGCTAGCGTCTTGCTACCGCTCGGTAACACAGGTTGGGAACTCGCTTCATGTCACGCACTCTCGAAGAGAATCTGGTCGGACGCCGCGTCCTGATCACCGGCGCAGCCCGGGGTATCGGCGCCGGACTCGCCAGACGACTTCACGAGCGGGGCGCCCGTGTCGGGCTGCTCGGCCTCGAACCCGAACTCCTCGAACAGACGGCCACCACGTGCGGCCGGGCGCCGTGGCGTCGCTGCGACACCCGCGACCGGCGAGCCGTCGAGGACTCGTTCGACTACCTCACCGACCGGCTCGGCGGCCTCGATGTCGTCGTCGCCAACGCGGGCGTGACGCCCCCGGCGCACATCGTCGAGGGTGATCCGGAGGTGATGCGGTATGCCATCGAGGTGAACGTGATGGGGACGTACCACACGCTGCGGGCCGCGGGACCGTACATCGGGCACCGCAACGGGTACGCGCTCGTCGTGGCGTCGTCGACGACGTTCAGCCCCCTGCGTGGTGTCCACGGCGCCACGAGAGGCGGTGCCGAGGAACTCGGCGAGGCCCTGCGGGACGAGATGAAATCGCTGGGGACCCGGGTCGGCATCGCCCGGCTCGGCGAGATCGACACGGACCGCACCCTGATCGATTTCGACGGCGTCGCGGTTCCCCCACCCCGCGGCAGCGCACTGACCCGGACCTCCTCGATCACGGTGGCGGTCGACGCACTCGAGCGGGCAATCGCGGGACGGAAGAATCGGATATACGCACCGTCCCGGGTACCCGGAACGGATTCTGTGCGTATGCTCGCACTTCGGGCCACGGAGATGACCCGTTCGATCGAACTACGCGCGCACGCAGCCGTTCCCACGAGGGGACGAGCAGAAGGAGAGGGGGCGGCGTGACCGCACGCATTCCACCCGGACGTCTGAAGGAACTCGGCCCCGTCAACTGGGTGTTGTGGCGAATCATCTCCCGTGTCGCCGGTGTGCCGGACGCTCATCTGTTCAGCACGGTGGGCCGCACGAGGGGCCTCTTCCGTGCGTGGCTGCAGTACTCCGGCAAGCTGATGCCGGGCGGGCAGATCTCCCGGTACGAGACCGAATTGATCATCCTTCGCGTGGCGCACCTGCGGAAGTGCGGCTACGAGATGGATCACCACGTGCGCCTCGGACGCCGGGCGGGCGTCACCCCGGCGCTCCTCGAACAGGTGCTGGAAGGTCCCGCCGCGGACGGCTGGGACGCGCGCCGCCGCGCCATTCTCACCGCCGTCGACCAACTCGTCACCACCGACAACCTGGACGATGCCGCGTGGTCGGCGCTGAGCACCCACTTCGACGACCGCCGGATGATCGAATTCTGCTTTCTGGTGACCCAGTACGACGCCCTGGCCACCACCATCGGGACTCTGAGGATCGAACGCGACTATTCGTAGGTTCCACATCGCGTAGAGAAGAGGAACGGCCGCATGACATCCGCTACCGAAGAAGTCCGTTCCGAGAAGGGACTGGCGCGGGTCGCGCAGTCGCTGGCCGGCTGGACGGAAAAATGGTTTCCGGACGCCTACGTCTTCGCGCTCGTCGGCGTCTTCGTCGTCTCGGTGGCCGCATTGGCCAACGGTTCGTCTCCGCAGACGGTCGTGGACGCGTTCGGTGACGGTTTCTGGGATCTGACGGCGTTCACCCTGCAGATGGCGATGGTGGTGCTGACCGGATACGTCGTCGCCACGTCCCCGCCGGTCGCCCGGCTGATCGATCGTCTGGCCATGGTGCCTCAGTCGGGGCGCACCGCAGTCAGTTTCGTCGCATTGCTGTCCATGTCGGTCTCCTTCCTGAACTGGGGGCTCAGTCTGGTGTTCGGCGGGCTGCTCGCCCGGGCGATCGCCCGCCGATCCGACCTGAGAGTGGATTACCGCGCGCTCGGCGCGGCGGCCTTCATGGGTCTGGGCGCCGTGTGGGCGCTCGGCATGTCCTCGTCCGCCGCGCAGCTCCAGGCCACCGCCGCGTCCCTGCCGCCCGCGCTGCTGGAGATCACCGGCGTCCTCGACTTCGGGACCACGATCTTCACCTGGCAGTCGCTGCTGATGTGCGTCATCATCATCGCCCTGACCGTGGTCATCGCCCACTTCTCCGCGCCGAGGGGTGCGGCCGTCACCACCGCCGAGGATCTGGAGGTCGATCTCGACGACCGGCCGAAGGTGGTGGCACCCCGATCGCGACCGGGAGAGTGGCTCGAATACAGCCGGATCCTGCCGGCGCTGGCCGGTCTGATGACGTTGGGGTGGCTGATCTCCCAGCTGGTGACCAAACCCGTGCTCACCGTCGTCAGCAGCCTGAACGCCTACCTGCTGGTCTTCCTCATGCTGGGGCTGGTGCTGCACGGGACGCCGCGCAAGTTCCTGCAAGCCGTCGCGCTGGCCGTCCCCGCCACCGCAGGCATCCTGGTCCAGTTCCCGCTGTACGCCGCGATGGCCGCGATCCTGACGAAGGCCGAGGGCAGAAACGGCCTCACCATCTCCGAGCACTTGGCCGATTTCTTCACGAACATCGGCAGCGGCGGCGGCTTCACCGTCGTCATCGCCCTCTACACGGTCGTGCTGGGCCTCTTCGTGCCGTCCGGAGGCGGAAAATGGCTGGTCGAGGCGCCCTACGTCATGCAGTCGGCCACCGACGTCGGGATGAACCTGGGCTGGACGGTCCAGGTGTACAACGTCGCCGAGGCCCTGCCGAACCTGATCAACCCGTTCTTCATGCTGCCCCTCCTCGCGGTGCTGGGACTCAAGGCGCGCGACCTGGTGGGATTCACGTTCCTGCAGTTCATGTTCCACCTGCCGGTGGTCCTGCTCCTGGTGTGGCTGCTCGGGACGACATTCGAGTTCGTACCCCCGGTGCAGCCCTCCTCGCCGTGACCCCGGTTCGCGCGGCCCGTGAGAGGTCTTACTAACCCACGCTTTACCTCGAGAAATCTCGGTGAAACACCCCGTCCTTAGCGTATACAACCATGTCCACAGGGATGAATACGCCGCCGATCGAGTACTCCGTCGACACTCTGCTCGTCGCGAACCGGGGCGAAATCGCCTGCCGCATCATGCGATCCGCGCACATCCTCGGACTGAAGACGGTCGCGGTGTACTCGGACGCCGATTCGGCGGCCGCGCACGTCGAGATGGCCGACGTCGCCGTCCGGCTGGGCCCGGCTCCCGCCCCCGAGTCGTATCTGCGGGCTGACGCCGTCGTCGAAGCCGCGCTGGCGACAGGCGCGGGCGCGATTCATCCCGGATACGGCTTCCTCTCGGAGAACGACACGTTCGCCGCGGCGGTCGAATCCGCCGGGATCGCGTTCGTCGGCCCCACCCCCGAACAGCTCCGCACGTTCGGGAACAAGCACACGGCGCGCGAGGCCGCCCGCGCCGTCGGCGTCCCGCTCGTCGCGGGCAGCGGGCTCCTGGACTCCGTCGACGCCGCCCTGTCCGCGGCCTCCGACGTCGGCTATCCGGTGATGATCAAAGCCGTCGGTGGCGGCGGCGGCATCGGGATGCAGGCGTGCTTCGACGCCGCCGAACTCCGCGAGGCCTACGACCGCGTCCAGCGCCTCGCCCAGGCCAACTTCTCCTCGTCCGGGGTGTTCCTCGAACGCTTCGTCGCCCGCGCCCGCCACATCGAGGTGCAGGTGTTCGGCGACGGACTCGGCCGCACGCTGAGCCTCGGCACCCGCGACTGCTCGCTACAGCGCCGCAACCAGAAGGTGGTCGAGGAGGCCCCGGCGCCCGGACTCTCCGACGACGTGGTGGAACAACTGCTCAGCTCGTCCCGCAGTCTCGCGTCGTCGGTGAACTACCGGTCCGCGGGAACCGTCGAGTTCGTCTACGACGTGGACCGCGGTGAGGCGTCGTTCCTCGAGATGAACACGCGACTGCAGGTCGAACACCCGGTGACCGAGGAAGTCACCGGGGTGGACCTCGTCGAGTGGATGCTGAGGCTCGCCCGCGGGGACGGTTCCATGCTCGATGGGCTGCCCGACTCCGGACCCGAGATCAGGGGAACCGCCGTCGAGGCCCGCATCTACGCCGAGGACCCCGGCCACGATTACCGTCCCAGCGCCGGACGACTCACCGGGGTCGAGTTCCCGGCTCACACGCGGGTCGAGACGTGGGTCGAGACGGGCACCGAGGTGAGTGCCTACTACGACCCGATGCTGGCGAAGGTGATCACCCGCGGGCACCGGCGCACGGCGGCGTTCGCCGCCCTCGCGGAGGCACTCGCCGACACGCACATTTACGGGGTCCAGACGAACCTGCCCCAGCTGCGGCGGATCTGCGTCGCCGACACGGTGCTGGGCGGCGAGCACACCACGCAGTCGCTGGCCGATCTGCGGCCGACCGGCCGACGCGTCGACGTGCTCCGCGCCGGGACGATGACCACCGTGCAGGATCACCCCGGCCGAATCGGACTGTGGGAGGTCGGTATTTCGCCGTCGGGACCGATGGACGACCTGTCGTTCCAGTTGGTCAACACCGCGGTCGGCAATCCGGTCGGCGCGCCGGGTCTCGAATGCACCCTGCAGGGGCCGCGCCTCGTGTTCTCGGACGCCACCGTGATCTGTGTGGGCGGTGCCGACACCCCGGTCACTCTCGACGGCGAACCGATCCCCTTGTGGGAACCGGTGGAAGCGCCGGCCGGGTCGGTCCTCGACGTCGGCACTCCGGCGGACACCGGCCTGCGCACGTACGTCGCGTTCCGGGGCGGCATCGACGCTCCGCTGTACCACGGCAGCGCGTCCACGTTCACGCTCGGCGGGTTCGGCGGCATCACCGGCAAGGCCGTCACCACCGGTGACGTGCTGGGACTCTTCGACGACTCGCTGTTCGAGAACACCACGGGTCTCGGCGCACCGCATCCCGTCCCGGAGGACTCGCGTCCCGAGTTCACGCACGTGTGGCATCTCGCCGTCACCGAGGGACCGCAGCCGGCGCCCGCCTACTTCACCGACTCCGACATGGCGCAGTTCTACGACACGACCTGGAAGGTCCAGACCCACGCGAACCGGACCGGCCTCCGACTCGACGGCCCCAAGCCGGTCTGGTCGAGGACCGACGGCGGCGACGCCGGGCTGCACCCGTCGAACCTGCACGACAACCCGTACAGCGTCGGAGCGCTCAACGTCTCCGGCGACACCCCGATCCTGCTCGGCCCCGACGGACCGAGCCTCGGCGGCTTCGCGTGTCCCCTCACCGTGGTGAAGGCGCACCGGTGGAAACTCGGGCAGATCAGGCCCGGCGACAAAGTGCGGTTCGTCGCCGTCTCCGACGACGGTGCGCACGTGCTGCGGTCGTCGGATTCGTCTCGCAGACTGGATCTTCCGCCCACGGCAACCCGCTCGGCGAACAGCGACGGCGGGGTCCTGCGCCGCATCCCGCCCGTACTGGACCGTCCCGAGGTCGCGTACCTCCGCGGCGGCGACGACAACGTCCTCGTCGAGTACGGGGACCGGGAACTCGACCTCGGACTCCGCATGCGCGTCCACGCGCTGTCGGAAGCTCTGATCCGGCGTCGGGTCCCGGGCATCATCGACATCACTCCAGGTGTGCGCTCCCTGCACCTGCATTTCGACGCCGACGAACTTCCCGCCGGTCGCTTGCTGGACATCCTCCAGGACATCGAGGAACTGCTGCCCGCGACACACGATCTGGTGGTGCCGAGTCGCACGGTCCGGTTGCCGCTGTCGTTCGACGACCCGTCCATCGCCGAGGCCATCGACCGGTACCGCAACGGTGTCCGCGACGAGGCGCCGTGGCTGCCGTCGAACACGGAGTTCATCCGGCGCATCAACGGTTTGGACAGCGTCGACGACGTGCGTTACGCCGTGTTCGACGCCGAATACCTGGTGCTGGGGCTCGGCGACGTCTACCTCGGCGCACCACTGGCCGTGCCCCTCGACCCGCGGCACCGCCTGGTCACCACCAAATACAACCCGGCGCGCACGTGGACGCCGTCCGACGCGGTCGGGATCGGCGGCAAGTACCTGTGCGTCTACGGCATGGAGTCGCCCGGCGGTTACCAGTTGATCGGGCGCACCGTCCCGATCTGGTCCGGCTACCGGCAGCACCGCCCCTTCGACGAGGGCACACCGTGGATGTTCCGGTTCTTCGACCGCATCGTGTGGGAACCCGTCACCCCGGAGCAGCTGCGCGAATACCGCGAGCAGGCCGTCGCGGGGCGGTTCGACGCCGAGATCTCCGACGGCACGTTCGCGTTCGCCGACCACCTGAAGTTCCTGCGGGACAACGCCGAATCCATCGCCGAGTTCGACTCCCGGCAGTCCGCGGCGTTCGAGGCGGAGAAGTCCGCGTGGCGCGCGTCGGGCGAATTCGACCGCGTCGAGCAGGCGCCCGCACCCGAACCGTCGGCACGGGTCGACGTTCCGCCCGGGGCTGTCGTCGTCGAGGCTCCCATGGTCGGCAGCGTGTGGCGTGTCGAAGTCGAGGCCGGGCAACGCATCGAACCGGGCCAGAACGCCGTGGTACTCGAGGCGATGAAACTCGAGATGCCGGTTGCGTTCACCACGTCCGGAACAGTCCTCGAAGTCCTCGTGTCACCGGGCGCGATCGTCGAACCGGGCACCCCTCTCGTCGTGATTGGAGCAGAAAACTGATGACTGTCGATGCCGTGAACCGCGGACAGACCACCCTCTCCCCCATCGCCCGTGTCGAGGATGCCTTCCGGCGGATCGCCGAGGTGGACCGTCCGGAAGTGTGGATCACCCTCCGGCCCGCCGAGGACGTGCACGCCGATGCCCTTGCCGTGCAGGCCCGTCTCGACGCCGGCGAAAACCTCCCCCTGGCCGGGAAGGTTGTGGCAGTCAAGGACAACATCGACGTCGCGGGACTGCCGACGTCGGCAGCGTGCCCCGAGTTCGCCTACCTCCCCGACGTCACCGCGAGCGCTGTGCGCCGCCTCGTCGAGCAGGGCGCTGTGGTGCTGGGGAAGACGAACCTCGACCAGTTCGCGACCGGGCTGGTCGGGACACGCAGTCCGTACGGCGCCGTCCGGTGCTCGTGGGACCCCGACCGGGTGTCGGGCGGATCCAGCTCCGGTTCCGCCGTCGCCGTCGCCCTCGGCATCGCCGACATCGGAATCGGCACCGACACGGCAGGTTCCGGGCGGGTCCCGGCCGCGTTCAACGGTCTCGTCGGCATCAAGGCGACACTCGGCGTCATCCCCGCCGACGGCGTCGTTCCCGCCTGCGTCGACTACGACTGCGTCACCGTCTTCGCCACCGAACTCGACACGGCCGTGACCGCCGCCCGCATCATGTCGGGCCCGGCGAGCGCGGACCCGCGAAGCCGCGCGTGGCCGTCCGACGTCCGCCTGGCGGCGCCCGCGCAGCCGAGGGTCGCGATTCCCGCGGAACAGAATCTCGACCTGCTGACACCGGAGTACCGTGCGGCATTCGTCGCCACGGTGGGGTCGTTGGCGGACCGAGGTTTCTCCGTCGAGGCGATCGACATCTCCCCGCTCCTCGACGCCGCCCGCCTGCTGTACGACGGCGCCGTCGTCGCCGAGCGGTACACCGCTGTCGGGAAATTCCTCGACACCGCACCGGCGGGTGCCGATCCGGTGGTCACAGCCATCGTCGAGTCGGCGAGGAAGCCGGCGGGCCACGAGTTCGCCGCCGACCTCGACACGCTCACCCGCGTCAAGGCGCAGACGCGGGAACTGCTGGCCGGTTTCGACGGCCTCCTGCTGCCCACCACCACCGAACACCCGACCATCGCTGCCGTACAAGCCGATCCGATCGACATCAACCGGCGGATGGGCACCTACACGAACTTCTGCAACCTGCTCGATATGGCCGCCGTCGCGGTCCCGGGCGCCCCGACCGCCACCGGCGACCCGTTCGGTGTCATGTTCGTGGTGCCTGCGTTCGCCGACCAGGTGGCCGTGGACCTCGCGGCCCGTCTCGTCGGTGCACCGGCGCCCACCCTCGTCGCGGACGGTGTCGAACTCGCCGTGTTCGGAGCCCACCTGCGCGGACAGCCCCTGCATTTCCAGCTCGAGGACATCGGCGCACGGTTCGTGGACACCATCACCACCACGGACGCCTACCGGCTCACCGCGCTCGCCACGACACCGCCCAAGCCCGGCCTCGTCCGTCGCGGCCCCGGCGCGGGGGCGGCGATCGCCGGGGAACTGTTCCGGGTGTCGCCCGCCGGGCTGGGCGCCTTCCTCGCCGCACTGCCCGCCCCGATGGCGCTGACGAGCGTCGAATTGTCCGACGGCCGCGCCGTGGTCGGCTTCAGTTGCACCCACGACGCGGTCGACGGGGCCACGGATATCACCGAGTTCGGCAGTTGGGTTGCCTACACCCGTGAGTACTTGTTAACCGCCCGCGGTTAATAAGTACTCACGGCAAGGACGGCGGCGGCGCGAGTCGAGTTGCGCCCGATCAGCTTCTGCAGGTCGCCGCTCTCGGTGTCGAGGGCGCCGACCGCGACTCCCGCATCGGAGTCGGCGAGCATGCTCGCGATCGGTGCGGGCAGTCCGGCCCCCTCGAGCACCGCGGCGTACTCGGCCTGTGGAAGATCCTTGTACGACACCGACTTTCCGAGGACGGAGGAGATGACCTCCGCCAGTTCGCTGTACGTCAGGCGCTCGTCGCCACCGAGCTCGTACACCTTGCCTGCCTGCCCGTCGGCGAGCAGGACCGCGGCGGCGGCCTCGGCGTAGTCCTTGCGGGCGGCAGCGGCGACGACACCCGTTCCGGCACTGCCGAACAGCGCACCGGTCTCGGCCGCGGCGGGAATGCTGCCGAGGTAGTTCTCCCAGTACCAGCCGTTGCGGAGCAGCGCGAAGTCGATTCCGGACTGCGTCAGCCGGTCCTCCGTGGCGCGGTGTTCGACGGCCAATCCGATCGGGCTGTTCTGCGCGTCGAGGACGCTGGTGTACGCGACGAATCCGACCCCGGCGGTCTTCGCGGCGTCGATGACGTTGGTGTGCTGGGCAACCCGCTGACCGACCTCGCTGCCGGAGACGAGCAGCAGCTTGTCGACGCCGGCGAAGGCCGACTCGAGTGCGGCGCGATCACCGTACTCCGCCTGCCTGATCTCCACGCCCTTGTCGGCGAGGTCCGCGGCCTTGGCCGGGGTGCGGACGACGGCGACGATGTCGCCCGCGGGGGTGCCCTTGTCGAGCAGTGCCTCGACGACGAGTCGACCGAGGTGTCCGGTTGCTCCTGTGACGGCGATGGTCATGACGAACTCCTAGCGCATGAGGGGGCGAGTTGACTTTTCAAGCTCACTTTCCATCATGCACTAATTTTTCGTAAGTGCAAATTTTTCAGTAAGCACTTCCTTCATGTGGGGTAGGCTGGACGCATGTCCGAGCTCGCACAGCCAGCACAGGAAGCCGAGGACCTCACCCTCGAGGCCGACGTCTTTGCACGCAACTGCGCGTCGCGCGAGACCCTGCAGACCATCACCGGTCGCTGGGGGGTGCTCGCACTCGCGGCGCTGACCGAGGGGAACTACCGATTCAGCGCACTCCGCCGACGCGTCGACGGCGTCAGCGAGCGCATGCTGTCGCAGACGTTGCAGGCCCTCGAACGAGACGGCCTCGTCGTTCGCGAGGTGCTCGAGGCCATTCCGCCCAAGGTCGAATACAGCCTGACACCGCTCGGCGCCGAGGTCGGTTCACGCCTCATCGGCCTGATCGAACTGGTCGAATCGCGCGTCCCCGACGTTCAGGCAGCACAGGAGAAGTACGACGCCGGACGCGGCGTCAGCTGAGTTCGTCGAGTTCGGTGTCCTCGTCGACGATGTGGACCGCGGCCTCTTCGGCCGACGCCGCTCCCCCGTCGATGCCGATGTCGGACGCCACGAGGTCCTTCTCCTCGTCCTCGCCCACACCCTCGTCCTCCGCGACGAGCCGGCCCGACCGCAGCCGCCCGACCTCGTTGTCGTCGAGGATCTCCGCGTTGTCGTCGTCTTCCAGAGCCGGGTCCGGCTCCTCCTCCGCGAGCCGCTGATCGAGGGTCTCACCCTCGCGCTGCTCGGCGGCCGTCGTCCCGTACGCGTCGAGCCCGAGCGGCCTCTCCGGAGGCGAATAGCCCTCGTCGAGAACGTCGTCCACACCTCGGTCGACCAACGTGTCTTCCGGCTGCAACTGGTCCTCTTCGTCCAGGCTGTACTCGCCCTCGGATCCTTCTGGCGTGCTGTCCGGCATGGTCATCTTCCCCACGATGCCACCGGAACGGACACTTCGCCATCGGATCGCGGAAGCAACCCGGTGAGAAACGAGAAGGGCCCGCACAGAGACTGTGCGGGCCCTCTCGGTGTTCGGGTCAGAAGTTGATCATGTGCCCGGCGAGACCGTGGATGGCCTCCTGCAGGGCTTCGCTGAGCGTCGGGTGCGTGTGCACGTTGCGGGCCAGCTCGTTGACCGTGAGGTCCCACTTCTGCGCGAGGGTCAGCTCGGGCAGCAGCTCGGAGACGTCGGGGCCGATGAGGTGTCCGCCGAGCAGTTCGCCGTACTTCTTGTCGGCGATCAGCTTGACGAAACCGGTCGGGTCACCGAGGCCGTGCGCCTTGCCGTTGGCGGTGAACGGGAACGTCGCGACCTTCACGTCGTACCCCTCGTCCTTGGCCTGCTGCTCGGTCAGACCGAAGCTCGCGACCTGCGGCTGGCAGAACGTGGCCCGCGGCATCATCCGGTAGTCCTCGATCGGCAGCGTCTCGACGCCGGCGATCGTCTCGGCGGCCACGACGCCCTGCGCCTCGGCGACATGCGCCAGCTGCAGCTTCATCGTGACGTCACCGATGGCGTAGATGTGCGGCACCGACGTCTGCATCGTGTCGGTGATGCCGATCGCACCACGATCGAGCTGCACGCCGGTCTTCTCGAGGCCGAAGCCCTCCACGCGGGGCGCGAATCCGACCGACTGCATCACCTTGTCGACCACGACGGTCTCGATGTCGCCGGACTTGTTGTTCTTGATCGAGACGGTGACCTTGCTGCCGTCGTCGTCGATGCTCTGGACGGCGGCACCGGTCTTGATCGTGACACCGAGCTTCTTGTACTGCTTCTCGATCTCCTTGGAGACGTCCGCGTCCTCGTTGGGCAGCGCACGGTCGAGGAACTCGACGATCGTGACGTCCACTCCGTAGTTCTTCAGGACGTACCCGAACTCCATGCCGATCGCGCCGGCACCGACGATGAGGATCGACTCCGGGAGATCGCGGGTGAGGATCTGCTCCTCGTAGGTGACCACGTTCTCGCTGAGCGAGGTGCCCGGCAGCAGCTTGGTGGTGGAACCGGTGGCGATGATGGCGTTGTCGAACGTCACCGTCTCCGTCCCGCCCTTGGACAGCTCGACCGAGAGGGTGTTGGCGTCGGTGAACGACCCCTTGCCGTCGTACTCGGTGATCTTGTTCTTCTTCATCAAGAAGTGAACGCCCTTGACACGCCCGTCCGCGACCTTGCGGCTGCGGTCGTAGGCGGCGCCGAAATCGAAGGACGCCTCTCCCGAGATGCCGAACGTCTTGGCCTCTTTTGTGAAGAGATGCGCAAGTTCGGCATTGCGGAGAAGTGCCTTGGAGGGGATGCAGCCGACGTTCAGGCACACACCGCCCCAGTACTTCTGCTCGATGATGGCGGTGCTCAATCCCAGCTGTGCCGCGCGGATAGCAGCGACGTACCCACCGGGACCGGCTCCGAGGACAACGACGTCATAGTGTGAGGTCACGGTTGTTCAGGGTAGTCCCGTCCGGAATCGCTGTCTCCACGCGGTCGTATTACCCGCGAGTAGCCTCATCCGTCACACCTTTGCCGCCGCGACCAGGCACGACACCGCCTGCAAGAATGGCGCCATGACGGATCCCTTCCTCTGGCTCGAAGATGTCACCGCGGACCGGTCACTCGACTGGGTGCGGGAGCGCAACGCCCGCACTCTCGCCGAGTACACCGAGACCGCCGAGTTCTCCGCGCTCGAGAGCCGGATCCTGGACGTGCTCGACACGGACGACCGGATCCCCTACGCCGGCATGCGCGGCGAGTACCTGTACAACTTCTGGCGCGACGGCGACCACAAGCGCGGCATCTGGCGGCGCACCACGCTCGAGCAGTACCGCACCGAGAACCCCGAGTGGGACGTCCTGCTCGACGTCGACGCCCTCGCCGAACGGGAGGGCGAGAACTGGGTGTGGGCCGGGGCCAGCGTGCTGCGACCCGAGCAGTCGCGTGCCCTGCTGTCGTTCTCGCGTGGTGGCGCCGACGCGTCCGTGGTGCGCGAATTCGACATCGAGAAGCGCGAGTTCGTCGGCGGCGACCACGCATTCGACGTCCCCGAGGCGAAGACCAGCATCAGCTGGATCGACACGGACACCGTGTACGTCGGGACCGACTTCGGCGAAGGCTCGATGACCGATTCCGGCTACCCGAGAATCGCGAAGCGCTGGCATCGCGGCACCCCGCTCACCGAGGCGGTCACCGTCTTCGAGGGCGAGACCACCGACGTGTCCGTCGGCGCCTCGTACGACGACACACCCGGATACGAGCGGCACTTCGTCGGCCGGTCCATGGACTTCTACAATTCCGAGCGCTACCAGCTGCTCCCGGACGGCTCGAAGGTCCGGATCGACACACCCGACGACGCGGGCTCGTCCGTGTACCGCGACTGGCTGACCATCCGTCCGCGCACCGACTGGGACGTGGACGGCACCGTCTACCCGGCCGGGTCGCTGCTCGCCGCGAACTACGCCGACTTCCTCGCCGGGTCACGCGAGCTGACGCCACTGTTCACCCCGGACGAGCACACGTCCCTCGAGCAGGGAACGTGGACCCGGAACCACCTCCTCCTCGTGCGACTGTCGGACGTTCAGACCAAGCTGTCGGTGCTCACACCGAACGACACTGGGTGGGAGGAGAAGCCTCTCGACGGCGTACCGGACCTCACGGCGAGCGGGATCATCAGCACCGACCCCCGCAACAGCGACAGCTTCTTCGTCAACTCCAGCGGATTCACGACACCGGCCACACTGCTGTACGGCACGGTCGGCGGACCGCTCGAACCCGTCAAGCAGGCGCCGTCGTTCTTCGACGCGGACGGCATGTCGGTGGCGCAGCACTTCGCGGTGTCCGACGACGGAACCGAGATCCCCTACTTCGTAGTGCGCCGTGACGACGTCACCGGACCCTGCCCCACCATGCTGTACGGATACGGCGGCTTCGAGAATTCGATGGTCCCGGGCTACAGCGGTTCGGTCGGGTTCGCGTGGCTCGAACGCGGTGGCGCGTACGTGGTGGCGAACATCCGCGGCGGCGGCGAGTACGGCCCGTCGTGGCACACCCAGGCGGTGCGGGAGGGTCGCCACAAGGCGTTCGAGGACTTCGCCGCGGTCGCTCGCGATCTCGTGGCCCGGGGCATCACGACGTCGAAGCAGCTCGGGATCCAGGGCGGCAGCAACGGCGGGCTCCTCATGGGTGTCATGCTCACCCGCTACCCGGAACTGTTCGGGGCGATCGTGTGCCAGGTTCCGCTCCTCGACATGAAGCGGTACCACCTGCTGCTCGCCGGAGCGTCGTGGATGGCCGAGTACGGCGATCCGGACAACCCGGACGACTGGAAGTTCATCAGCGAGTACTCGCCGTATCAGAACACCGACGCGACCGCGGACTACCCGCCGATCCTCGTCACCACGTC
This sequence comes from Rhodococcus sp. IEGM 1305, assembly GCF_030058635.1. NCBI lineage: Bacteria > Bacillati > Actinomycetota > Actinomycetes > Mycobacteriales > Nocardiaceae > Rhodococcus > Rhodococcus sp. IEGM 1305. The sequence goes on along the minus strand of NZ_JASHKX010000055.1, from coordinate 12,355 downwards.
CACCCGCGACGACCGCGTCCACCCCGGCCACGCCCGCAAGATGACGGCACTGCTCGAGGAGCAGGGCCACGAGGTCTGGTATTACGAGAACATCGAGGGCGGGCACGGCGGGGCCGCGGACAACGCACAGGCCGCATTCAAATCGGCGCTCACGTTCACGTTCCTGTGGGAGCAGCTCACCCGCCCGTGAGTACTTATTAACCGCGGGCGGTTAATAAGTACTCACGGGTCAGGTGTGGTCGTGGATCCACTCGACGATCCGGTCGACGGTGCCGGCCGGGTCGCGGATCCAGCCGTTGTGGCCCAGCGGCTTCGGCTGGTGCCACAGCGTGACGTCGGCGTTGGGGAGTTTCGCGAGGAGGTTTTTCGCCGAGGACTCCGGCGCCAGATCGTCTCCCTCGACGGTCACGGACAGCACCGGCAATTTCAGCCGGGCGATGCGTTCCTCGTAGTCGATGTCGGCGCCGTCCGGTTCGATCCTGCCGGTGCGGGCGAATCGCGACCAGTCGGTGATCAGCGCCTTCGACTGCCGCCCGAACCCGCCGATGTCGAGTTTGTCGCCGGGCCAGAACCCCGCCAGATTGGCCGTCATCGACATCGCCGCGGCGCCCACCAGCATCCGCGGGGCGTGTATCCCGGGGAATCCCCGGTGATACGGCGACCCGGACGCGACGAGCACGATCCCGCCGAGCCGGCCGCGGATCCGGGCCGCGTACATCACACCGAGCTGACCCCCCATGCTGTGCCCCAGCAGGAAGGGCGTCGCGGCGGGAAAACGCTCCCGCACCACCTCGAAGATCGCGGGAAAGTCCAGGGCCACCAGTTCGTGGTAGCCGTACGTGCTGGCGCTGCTCGGACGGGGACGGCTGTCGCCCTGCCCGCGAAGCTCGCCGATCGCCGCGTTGAACCCTCGGGACACGAGCTCCTCGGCGAAGGGTTCGTAGTAGCCGGCGGGAATTCCCAGGCCGGGAAACACCACGATGACGGGGGCCTCGTCCGGGCCGGGAAACAGGCGTACCGGAGTGGTGGTTCCGTCGGGCATCTGGATCGGTACTGTCTCCACGTCGTCAGACTAGACGGCTCGACCCCCGCAGATCCGGGATCTGCGGGGGTCGAGTCTCATCCGAGACCGGTGTTTACAGGCCGATCGACGCAGCGAGCATCGGCCACGACTTGTGCAGGTCTTCTTCCCAGTAGGACCACGAATGCGTGCCGACGGGCCGGAAGTCGAACGTTGCGGGAATCTGCAGTTCGTTCAGCTTGTCCGCGAGGGCGTGGGTGCACTGGTTGGTGGCCGCCTCGATGGCGCCGCCGAGGAGGATCTGGTTGGCGAGCGTTCCGACGTCGCCGTTGATCCCGGGTCCGTTCAGCTGGTCGCCGGGTCCGGGCAGTCCGGATCCGTTGCTGACGTAGATGTCGAGTCCGCGCAGCTTCTCCGCGTTGACGTACGGGTCGTTGGCCGTCCAGCCGGGGCCGTCTTCCGGCCCCCACATGTTGGAGGTGTCGCCGCCGCCGCGGCCCTCGACGACCAGCTGGACGTACGTGCGGCCGGGGTCCGTGCTGGTCATCGCGCAGCCGCTGTAGGCGCCGACGCTCTCGTACAGGTCGGGAGCCGACTGTGCCAGGCTCAGCACCGAACTACCCGCCATCGATATACCGGCGATCGAGTTGACGCCGTTGGTGCCGAGCGCGGAGTCGACGATCGGCGGAAGTTCCTGCGTGAGGAACGTCGTCCACTTGTTGTTGCCCAGTTCCGGGTCGGTCTGCTCCCAGTCCGTGTAGTAACTGAACGCGCCCTCCATGGGCGTGACCACGTTGACGTTCTTGTCGGCGAAGAAATCGACGACATCGGTCCTGGCCTGCCACGTGGCGGAGTCCTCGCCGCCGCCCGCCCCGTTGAGCAGGTACAGCGTGGGCCTCGGCTCGCTCGTGTCCGCGGGGGTGATGACTCGCAGCGGAATCTCCCGGTCCATGGAGGCCGAGTACACCTGCATGGTCAACTGCCGGTCGTCGATCTCGTCGGTGCTCACCAGGTGGGAACCACCGTCCGCGACAGTGGCGTCTCCGGTCGGATCGGCGGAAGCGGATGCCTGGACTCCGAGGCACGGAATCGCCGCCGTGAGGGCGACCGCGAGCGCAAGCCGCACCCCGTATCTACCCGCTGCAGTGCGGTTGACCATCGTTCTCCTTCGCTGCGACGTCACCTGCCCGACTCCGAAGAGGCGAGAGCTGGAGCCCACATGATGTCATGTGGGCTCCAGCTCTCGTCGAGAAGTGGGGTCGAAACGGGGGTGTCCCTATTCCGCGACGGACCCGATGAAGTCGATCAGTGTGGTGAGCGCTTCGAGCAGAGTCAGAAAGCTGTCGGACATAGTATTACTCCTTTTCGACGCAGTGGATTTCGAACTTCCCCCCGCGATCAGGGGCTCCGTCATTTGTACCCGAGTTTTCTCCTCGAATAAGCACAAAGTGGTAAACATTTGCGATCGTTGACTTAACGACGAACCCGCAAATCAGTACTGGCTACTTCTCAATTATCTGCAGAACATGCCTATCTAGCTAGGGATATGCGATGGATACGATCTCCGAATCCACGTTCTCGTAATCGAATAGCGACGGAACATACCTCACTGCATTGTTTCCGGACTTTTTCTTGTCGCCGCCCTTGAATTCCCCCGCGGAGTAACGAGGCGTGAACGAATTCGAACATCCCTTCTTTGCCCCGGTGAGCGCATCGATTTGTCTCGAATTAACAATTCGATGGCAAAAGTTTCTATTGTCACATCGAATTGACACGAAGTGTGGGATATCGAGTTTTTCGGCGCGGCGCGCCACGGGAGACGCCGAACCGACGCGCGGCATCCGGCGGTCTGGAGCGGGCACTCAGGGTCGAAGACCAGGGTCGAGATCGGGGAACATCCCGATGTGCCGGCAGATGCCGCCGAACAGAATGGACGCATGACATTCGACAGCAACACTCCCCGCCAGTTCACCCGTTCCGACAACCAGAAGATGCTCGCAGGCGTCTGCGGCGGCATCGCCGAATACTTCTCGGTGGACGTCAACCTCGTCCGACTGCTCACCGTGGTCGCCACGCTGGTCACCGGCGGCACCGCGGCCCTCGTCTACCTCGCCGCCTGGATGCTGATGCCGGCCGGACACTGACACAGGCGGCAGCAGCCGAAAGCACTGTGGGCGTGGAACGATTCCACGGCCACAGCCGACACGAGATCTACCGACGCGCACACGGGAAGGGGCGGGTCACCGACAAGAAAGAGCCCGGGACACCAGATGGTGTCCCGGGCTCTTTGAGCACTTCGTGCCCGTGAGTGGCGGGCGAGTCCGAGGACTCCTCAACCACTCACGGGAGGCGTAACCGCCTTTAGAAGTCCATACCGCCCATGCCGCCGGTCGGGTCGCCCACGGGCGCTCCGGCCTTCTCCGGCTTGTCGGCGACGACGGCCTCGGTCGTCAGGAACAGAGCCGCGATGGACGCTGCGTTCTGCAGCGCGGAGCGGGTGACCTTGACCGGGTCGTTGATGCCGGCTTCGAGCAGGTCGCCGTACTCGTTGGTCGAGGCGTTGAGGCCGTGACCTGCGGGCAGGTTGCGAACCTTCTCGGCAACGACGCCGGGCTCGAGGCCCGCGTTGAAGGCGATCTGCTTCAGCGGTGCTTCGAGGGCGACGCGAACGATGTTCGCACCGGTGGCCTCGTCACCTTCGAGCTTCAGGTCGTCGAGCGCGGGAGCCGACTGCAGCAGAGCCACGCCACCACCGGCGACGATGCCCTCTTCGACGGCAGCCTTGGCGTTACGCACGGCATCTTCGATGCGGTGCTTGCGCTCCTTGAGCTCCACCTCGGTGGCAGCGCCGGCCTTGATGACTGCAACGCCACCGGCCAGCTTGGCCAGGCGCTCCTGCAGCTTCTCGCGGTCGTAGTCGGAGTCGCTGTTCTCGATCTCGGCGCGGATCTGCGACACGCGACCGGCGATGGCCTCGGGGTCTCCCGCGCCTTCGACGATGGTGGTCTCGTCCTTGGTGATGACGACCTTGCGTGCCTGGCCGAGCAGCTCGAGTCCAGCGGTCTCCAGGGAGAGGCCGACCTCTTCGCTGATGACCTCGCCACCGGTGAGGATGGCGATGTCGGCGAGCTGAGCCTTGCGACGGTCACCGAAGCCGGGAGCCTTGACGGCCACGGACTTGAAGGTGCCACGGATCTTGTTGACCACCAGGGTGGACAGGGCTTCGCCCTCGACGTCCTCGGCGATGATGACCAACGGCTTGCCGGACTGGATAACCTTCTCCAGCAGCGGCAGCAGGTCCTTGACCGTGGAGATCTTGGAGCTCACGAGCAGGATGTACGCGTCCTCGAGGACGGCTTCCTGACGCTCCGGGTCGGTGGCGAAGTACGCCGAGATGTAGCCCTTGTCGAAGCGCATACCCTCGGTGAGCTCGAGCTGCAGGCCGAAGGTGTTGGACTCCTCGACCGTGATGACGCCTTCCTTGCCGACCTTGTCCATAGCCTCGGCGATGAGCTCGCCGATGGACGGGTCGCCTGCGGAGATACCAGCGGTAGCAGCGATCTGCTCCTTGGTGTCGATCTCCTTGGCGGTCTCGAGCAGACGCACGGTGACGGCCTCGACGGCCTTCTCGATGCCGCGCTTCAGACCCAGCGGGTTGGCGCCGGCAGCGACATTGCGGAGACCCTCACGGACGAGAGCCTGGGCGAGAACGGTAGCGGTGGTGGTTCCGTCGCCGGCGACGTCGTCAGTCTTCTTGGCGACCTCCTTGACCAGCTCGGCACCGATCTTCTCGTAGGGGTCCTCGAGCTCGATCTCCTTGGCGATGGAAACACCATCGTTGGTGATCGTGGGGGCGCCCCACTTCTTCTCGAGCACGACGTTGCGACCCTTGGGGCCCAACGTCACCTTGACTGCGTCGGCGAGGGCGTTGAGTCCCCGCTCGAGGCCGCGACGGGCCTCTTCGTCGAACGCGATGATCTTGGCCATTGCGAAGTGATCCTCCGGATTGGGGGTGACACACAAGGCGACCGCTAGTCGGGTCGCCTCATTTACGCCTTCGGCCGAGTTCGGTGCCCGCGACGGACGACCAGGGGTGTCTTTGGTTCCCGGTCTCACCGTCCCGACCTGGCACTCACGCGTCGTGAGTGCCAAGTGCATTTTTAGCACTCGGACAGGGTGAGTGCAAGGTCGGGACGGAACCGGTGAGCCCGCGCGATCAGCGCATCGCGCAGACCTGGCCGGTGTTCACGTTGAACGCGAGGGACAGGGCACCGACGCAGTCGACGCCGTTCGCGTCGGCAGTCGCGCCCGAACCCCAGCCGGCGATCGCGACGGTGGTGGTGCCGTCGGCCGCACCGGAGCGAGCGATGCCGCCACCGAGCGCGAGCGCGTAGGCCTGACCCGAGCCGGTCGACGCACCGAGCGACGTTCCGTATCCGTTGGCGTACGTGGTGGCGCCGCTGCGTCCGTTGGCGACACTCACCGCGGTGCCGCTGTCCGCGGCCATCGCGTGGGCGACGCCGGCTTCGGACGCCTTGGCGCCGCAACTCGCGGTGTCCGACACCTGGACGTCGTTGGCCGACGGCGGGGAGACACAGTTGACGGGGGCGGCACCGGCGACGCCTGCACCAGCCACCGAAATTCCCGCCGCGACGCCCAGACCCACGGCCATCGCCGCTCCCACACGTGCCAGCCGTCGGCCGAACAGAGACGAGATACGAGTACGAGATGCCGAGGCGGTCGAGGTGACGGGCGTGGAGACAGCGAGCATGGAAGCTCCTTCTGGGAACGACGAATTGGAGGATTCGCCGCGAGAGTACCCGCTCACGGCCGGTTAGTCCCGGACCGCGGTCAGGCGAGTTCGTCGAGGAGCTTCGGCAGCTGCGCGACCGAGTCGACGACGTGGTCCGGCCGCTGCGGGGCGAGGTCCAGAATCGACTGGCGGAACTTGCCCGTCCGCACCAGCACGCCGGTCAGCCCCACCCGCTGTGCGGCCAGGACGTCATTCGTCAGGTCGTCACCGACCATGACCGTCACGTCCGGTTCCGTGCCCATCAGATCGGTGGCGGTGAGGAACGCCGCGAGCGACGGCTTGCCCACCGAGACGACGTTGGTCCCCGCGACCTCCTCCATACCGGGGAGGTAGGTGCCCGTGTCGATGCGCAGCCCGTCATGGGTGGCCCATGTGGTGCCCCGGTGCATCGCGACGACGGGGACGCCGTCGAGCATCAGCTCGACCACGCGGCTCAGAGCGTCGTGGGTGAATTCCGGCCCGGCGCCACCGAGGATCACCACCTCGGGGTCCTCGTCGTCCAGTTCGATCCCGGACAGATCGGCTGTGATGTCGCCGCTGTTGAGGACCCAGGCCCGCGACCCGGGGTAGGTCGACCGGACGTATTCGGCGGTGAGCCGGGCCGCCGTGACGATCTCGCCGGAGTCGGCCTCGATGCCCGCCGACCGCAGGGCGTCGGCGATCTCGTCGCACGTCCGGGACGTCGTGTTGGTGAGGTAGGCGCACGCGAGTCCGCGCTCGCGCACCTCCCGCACCGCGGCGACGGCACCGTCGATCGGATGCCACGAAGTAACCAGCACCCCGTCGATATCGAGCAGGACACCCTCGACCCCAGCCATGACAGGAGCCTATCCGCGCGGCTCGGACGGTGTCACTGCCGAGCCCGGCTCGGACGGTGTCACTGCCGAGCCCGGCTCGGACGGTGTCACTGCCGAGCCCGGCAGACGAGGACGGGGCAGGGTGCGTGGTGCACCAGATTCTGGCTGACGGATCCGAGCAGGGCACCCATCACTTTGCCCCGGCCGTGGCTTCCGACCACCAGCAGCTGCGCCGTCGTCGCGTGCCGCAGGAGGACGTCGGCGGACACCCCCTGTGTCGTCACCTCGTTCACCGGCACGTCCGGGTACTCGTCCCGGATGCCGGCGAGGCATTCGGACACGACGGCCTTCTCCCCTTCCTCGTAGGCGGTCCAGTCCACGTACTTCGACGCATGGGCGAGGCCGTGCTGCTTCTCGCCACTCCACGCGTGCACCACGTCCAGACCGACGCCGAACGCGGACGCGAGCGCGAACGCCTCCTCGACGGCCTTCTCGCTGACCTGGCTGCCGTCGACGCCGACGACGATCGGGCGGGTGTCCGGTGAGGATGCCGTCGTGGACGCTCCCCGGACGACCGCGACCGGGCTGTGCGCGTGGTTGACCGTGCGGAGCACCGTGGACCCGAGGAGGTAGTCGGTGACCGCGCCGGCGCCCTGCGCGCCGAGCGCCACTATCCGCGCCGCCCTCGACAACTCGATCAGGTGGGACGCCGCCGTCCCGGATCGGACGTCGCGCTCGACGGCGAGTCCGGGGTGGTCCTGCAGGACGGCGGCGGTGGTGGCGTCGAGCATCGAGTTGCCGTCCTCGCGCAGTTCCTGGATGAACTGGGCGTCGATCATCATCGCGGTGCCGTTGTAGAACGTGGCCTCGTCCGGGTAGGTGTGGGCGAGCAGGAGTGCGGCGTCGAGCCGGACCGCCGCGCCCGCGGCCCAGCGCGCCGCGTCGAGCGCGGCGCGTGAACCATCGATACCGACGACCACGGGCGCCCCTGCATGTTCGCTCATATCTCTCTCCCTCTACGGCTCGAGAACTGCTGCACCGCTGAACTTTCCGCCGGCCAGGTCGCGCAGGGCCCGGTCGGCACGGTCGAGTGGGTACGGGTGGATGTCGATACTCAGCCGGTGTTCCGCTGCGATGCGCAGGAATTCGACGGAATCCGAACGGGTATTGGCGGTGACGCTGCGGATCTGCCGTTCCCGGAACAGATGCCTCTGGTACTCGAGCGCGGGAATGTCGGTGAGGTGGATCCCCGCGACGGCGAGGGTGCCGCCGTCGGCGAGCGCCTCCAAAGCCACGGGCACCAGATCGCCCACCGGCGCGAACAGAATCGCGGAGTCGAGGGGTTCCGGCGGCACGTCGCGCACACCCTGCACGGACGTCGCCCCGAGTCGCTGCGCCAGCGCACGGGCCTCCGCCCCACGCGTCATGACGTGCACGCGGGCGCCGCGGATCGACGCGACCTGGGCGGTGAGGTGCGCGCTGCCGCCGAACCCGTAGAGGCCCAGTGCGCCGCCGTCGGGGACCGCGGCACGTTCGAGTGCGCGGTAGCCGATGATCCCGGCGCACAGCAGGGGTGCGAGTTCGGTGTCCGAGTAGCCCTCCGGCAGGTGCAGCGCGTAGTCGGCCGGGACCGTCGCGAATTCGGCGTATCCGCCGTCCGCATCCCAACCCGTGTACTGCGACTGCCTGCACAGGTTCTCCGCGCCGCGCAGGCAGGCCGCGCAACGTCCGCAGGTGTGACGCAGCCAGGCGATTCCCACCCGGTCGCCGACAGCGAAGGAACCCGACACCGAATCACCCAGTGCGGCAACCTCCCCCACCACCTCGTGGCCGGGAATCACCCGGGGCCGGTGCACGGGCAGATCCCCTTCGGTCACGTGCAGGTCGGTGCGGCACACTCCGCACGCCAGCACCTTCACGAGAAGTTCGCCCGGTCCCGGCCCGGGAACGGTCTCGCGTCCGAGTTCCAGCGGGTGGCCCGCGACGGGGCCCGGCGCGACCACGCGCCACGCGGCCATCGTTCCGGTTCCGCCCTGCGCCGCCGCCATACCCCCCACAATGCCCGTGTGAGGTGGCCACCGCCAGGACCCGGAGGCCCGTGTCTCGAGGACACGGTGTCGCGGCGAAGACCGGGCCGGACCGTTCCCGGCAACTAGGCTCCCAGACATGGACCTGCGCGGTGAAGACCTGTTCACGGTGGCGGGGTCGCTGGCCGAGCTGATCGGTGCGCCGATCACGATCGAGGACGAGAACTCGACGGTTCTGGCCTATTCGAGCGGCGAGCAGGCCGTGGACCAAGCCCGCATCGAGACCATTCTGGGACGGCAGGTGCCCGGGAAGTACCGGCAACTCCTCGCGGACGCCGGTGTCTTCGAGCGCCTGCACCGCGACACCGACGTCTTCTACGTGGACATGCGGATGCCGAACATGACTCCCCGAGCGGTGATCGCGGTGCGGGACGCGGGACGGTCGGTCGGGTCCATTTGGGCGGCGATGACGTCCGCCCCCACTCCGGAACAGGAATCGATCCTGCGGTCCGCGGTGCCGGTCGTCGCCGAACACATCGCGGCGGAGCGCGAACGCGTGGACGTGACGCGCCGGATGCAGGTGGATCGGGTGCGTGCGCTGATCAACGGCGGCGAGCCCGCCTTCCGCGCCGCCGACGATCTCCGGCTGCAGGGAAGGTTGACCGTCGCGGCGGCCGCCCCGGTCGCGATCGGGCGCTCGCTGCCATCCGGTTTGCTCGCTTCCCTCGGCCTGTACCTCGACACGTTGGCGGTCGATTCGGTCGCCGCCCAGCTCGACGACGTCATCTACGTGGTCATCGCCGCGTCGGAGAAGGACGTCCGGCGCCTCGCCGAGAATTTCCTCGGTCGCGCCCGCAGCGGGGCAGCGTTCGTGGTCGCCGTCGGACGCGAAGTGACCACGGCCAGCCAGGCTCACCTGTCGCGAGGGGACGCCGACCGGGTTCTCACCGTCCTGCAGCACGCCCGGTCCGGCGGTGTCGTCGGGACGATGCGGGACAGTCTCGCGTCCGTGCTGGCGTTGCGTGTGGCAGACATCTTCGACGGCCTCGGCGAGCTCACCCCACTCGCCGCGCTCACCCGGCACGACGAGCAGCACGGGACCGATCTCGTGGCTACGGCCCGCGCCTTCCTCGCCTACGGCGGCGACGTCGCCGATGCGGCCGCCGCGCTGCACGTGCACCCCAACACGCTGAGGAACCGGCTGCGACGCTGCGTCGATTCGTGCGACGTGGACCTGTCCGACGCGGACACCCGGCTCATCCTGATGTTGCATCTGAAGCTGACGGGGCTGCGGGGCATGTGACCCCTGGCCGATTGCACAGGGGGCACTGTCGGGGACTGGCCGAACGGCTACTCCCCCGGCGCCGTCGCCGACCCATGATGGAGTCATGAGCACAGTGCAGCGCCCTGACCATGTCGCGATCGTCGGAGCAGGCGTCGTCGGATTGTCCACGGCGTGGTTCCTCCAGGAGCGCGGCGTGCGCGTCACGGTCGTCGATCGTGAGAGTGTCGCGTCGGACGCGTCCTGGGGCAACGCGGGTTGGCTCGCACCGGCATTGACGCTGCCGCTGCCCGAGCCCGCCGTGTTGAAGTACGGTCTGCGCGCAATGCTGAATCCGTCGTCGCCGGTCTACGTTCCCTTCACGACCGATCTGCGCCTGGTGCGTTTCCTCGTCGGCTTCGCCCGGCACTGCACGCCCTCCCGGTGGGAGGACGCGATGAAGGTGTACGCCGAGGTCAACCGGATCTCCCTGAGCGCCTACGACGAACTCGCGGACGGCGGCGTGCGGGAGCACACGCATCTCGCCGACCCGTTTCTCACCGCGTTCAAGTCGGACGAGGACCGCGAAGCGCTCGTCGACGAGTTCCGTCACGTCGAGGCCGCAGGCGGCGAGGTCGAGTACGACCGCGTCGACAGGGACGAGATCCACTCTCTCGAGCCGAGTCTCGGCAATGGCGTGCACTCCGGTCTGAGGCTGCGCAACCAGCGCTTCATCGACCCGCCGCGCTTCGTGCACTCACTCGCCGACGCCGTCCGGGCCCGTGGCGGCGACATCAGGTCCGGTTTCGACGTGGCCGCTGTGCAGGATCGGGGACAGTCCGGGGTCAGCCTGGCCTCGGCCACCGGCGACGCGGTCGCCGCCGATGCCGTCGTCATCGCCAGCGGCGCACGCCTCAATGCTCTCGCCCGCCCGTTCGGTGTCCGCGCCCTGGTGCAGGCCGGCCGCGGCTACAGCTTCAGCGTCCAGCCCGAGCAGATGCCGAAGAACCCGATCTACTTCCCCACGCAGCGAGTGGCGTGCACCCCGCTGCACGACCGTTTCCGTGTCGCCGGGATGATGGAATTCCGCAGTCCCGACGCGCCTCTCGACCCGCGTCGGGTCCGGGCGATCATCGAGGCCGCGACGCCCATGTTCACCGGCATCGACTGGGAATCGCGTCAGGAGGAGTGGGTCGGATCCCGGCCCTGCACCACCGACGGACTTCCGCTCGTCGGCGCCACCCGCTCCCCCCGCGTGCACGTGGCGGGCGGTCACGGAATGTGGGGCATCGCCCTGGGCCCGCTCACCGGGCGCATGATGGCCGACTCCATGACCGGCGGCGAGGTTCCCGGCGTCATGCGGCATTTCGACCCGCTGCGCTGAGCGCGGCTCACGAACGGGCTGCCCAGAATCTGCGCAGTTCGACGACCAGCTCGCGCGCACGTTCGTCGGGGAAGAACAACTTGCCACCCCGGAACTCCACGACTTCCCGTGCTCCCGGGATGAGGTCGCGCAGCCAGTAGGCCCACTTCGTCCGGAAGAACATGTCTCCGGTGCCCCACACGACGAGTGTGGGGACCTCGAGTGCCGCGAGGTCCGGTTCGACCGCGAGTAGGTCGCGTGGATGGAGGGACGCGATCCAGCGCTGGAACAGCAACGCTCGGTCGTGGGTGCCGAGCAGCGGCTCGACGTACGACGCCACGACTTCCTCCGGCAGTGATCGCACGTTCTGATACCCACTGCCGTACAACAACTTACGAGCCCTCGACACATTCCTCGCCAGCGGTCGCGCAATCCGGGCGAGCAGTCCCGCCCGGGCGAGCAGCACGGCGGGAAGGAATGCCTTCGGCGGCACGTTGTCATGGGTTTCGCAGTTCGTCAACGTCAGCGACGACAACCTGTCGGGGTGCCGGGCCGCGAAGATCTGCGCGACCGCTCCGCCGGTGTCGTTGGCAACCACGTCGACCTCGAGCAGCCCCAGGGCGTCGCACGTGGCCGCGACGACGTCGGCGAGCGCGCCCAGCGTGAAGTCCTGATCGGGCGCGGCGGGGGTGTGACCGTGCAGCGGAAGATCGAGGGCGACGCACCGTCTTTCGCCCTCGAGCTGACGGATCACGTTGCGCCAGAGGTAGCCGGAGGTCCCGACGCCGTGAATGAAGAACGCCACACGGCCGGTGCCGGAATCGAGGTAGCTGACCGGACCACGGTCCGTGTCGACGGTCTTCCTGCGTGTGTCGAACTCCGCGAGAGTCATGAGGACCATCTCCTGCATTCCACGGTAGTTCGCAAGCCTCGAGACATCAACGGGGCCGTCGAGCGCCCCGGTCAGTCCAGCTTTCCCACCACCGACTCCGCGCTCGCGACCAGCGCGCCGGACGAGGCGAGGATGACCGCGGCCTCGATCTCCGGCGCGAGGTGACGATCGGCCCCCGGTC
>NZ_JASHKX010000054.1:0-40829 GCF_030058635.1 Rhodococcus sp. IEGM 1305 | reverse complement strand
GGTCCGAGGCCGAGAAGCAGGAAGAACTCGACAACAACTGCCAGTCCATCCTCGGCTACGTGGTCCGCTGGATCGACGCCGGCGTCGGCTGCTCCAAGGTCCCCGACATCCACGACGTCGCCCTGATGGAAGACCGCGCCACCCTCCGCATCTCGTCCCAGCTGCTGGCGAACTGGATCCGGCACGCAGTGGTCACCGCCGACCAGGTCGTGCAGTCGCTGCAACGGATGGCCCCGGTCGTGGACCGGCAGAACCAGAACGACCCCACCTACCGGCCGCTGGCCCCCGACTTCGACACCAACATCGCCTTCCAGGCCGCGAAGGAACTGATCCTCGACGGCACCAAGCAGCCGTCGGGCTACACCGAACCGATCCTGCACCGCCGCCGCCGCGAATACAAAGCAGCCAACGCCTGACCGGTCGCCCCCCACGTGAGTGGCAAAGCGTGCTCGCGCACGCTTTGCCACTCACGTGTCAGGTCGGGTTGATCCTGCGCATCACTACACTGCGAGGGTCAACGTCGAACTCGTCGGACAGGGGCTGGAAAGCACGTGGGGCAGCATCGCGGCGAATCGCGCGCCAGGGGTATCAGCAGGGGGCCTTTGATCGTGCTCGGTCTCGTCGTCGTGATCGCGGCAGGTGTCGTGGGCTGGTTCCAGTTGCGTGACCGGATCACCGATCAGGGCGTGGCTGCCGCGGGCGCCTGCGTGGAAGGCGAATCCGTGCTCGCGGTCGCGGCGGATCCCGACATCGCACCCCAGCTCCAGACTCTCGCCGACCATTTCACGGAGACTGCCCCGGTGATCCGCGATCAGTGCGTGTCGGTGACGGTCACCGCCGTCGCGTCCGACACCGTGCGCGACGCCTTGTCCGCGGGGCCGGACGGCCCGTGGGACGCAGCGGCGCTCGGGCCTCGCCCCGCTCTGTGGATTCCGTCGAGCTCGCATTCCGTCAAGCAGGTGTCGGCGACCGGCGTCATCAGCGGCGAAGCGCGTCCCGTGGCGACCAGCCCCGTCGTGCTCGCGGTCCGGACGGCGTTCGCGAACGCGCCGGGCACGCCGGCGATCGACTGGAAGGACTTGCCGTCGCTGCAGACCGGCCGCGACTCCCTCGCGACTCTCGGCCTGCCGGGCTGGGGCAGCCTGGGGATGGCGCTCCCCGTCGGCCCCGGCGCCGAGAGCACGGAGATGGCAGTCGAAGCGGTTGCAGCCGCGGTCGCGGGAAGCCCCACGGGTCCGGTGACGGAGGAGCAGGCTCGTTCTGCTCCCGTCACGTCGGCACTCACCGGTCTGGCGCTCGGCTACGAGGCGTCGTCGGGGACGAAGCCCGCGACGACGCGGGAGGCGCTCACCGCGCTGGCCGAGCAGGGCGATCCCGCCACCTCCGGCATCCACGCGGTCGCGGCCACCGAACAGCAGGTCTACCAGGCCCTGCGCGACGCACCCGGAGCCGACATCACCACATCGATGCCGAAAGGCCCGACACCCGTGGCAGATCACCCCGCGGCCGTTCTGGCCGGCCCGTCCGTCGACGAGACACAGAGCCGCGCCGCCGCGCAGTTCGCGGAGTTCGTCCGTCGACCCGAACAGGCACAGGTCCTGGCCGACGCCGGGTTCCGCGTCGAGGGACTCGCCCGGCCCGACGACACCGCGCTGGCCTTTCCCGGTTTCGAATCCACCCTCGTTCCCGCGGATGCGGCCGCTGCGGCCGAGCTGATGCAGGTGATCCGGAATCCGATCACCCCCCGCACCTCCACCGTCCTGCTCGACGTTTCCAGCTCGATGGGAGAGCGCGAGGGGACGGCGACGCGCCTGGCGAACACGACGGCAGCGCTCACAGCCCACGTCGACCGTTCTCCGGACTCGTCGAACCTCGGGCTGTGGGAGTACAGCACGACGCTCGACGGGTCGCGGCCGTACACGACCGTGGTCGCGACCGGTCCCCTCCCGGCGGGCGGTTTCACGGAGGGCACCCGCAGGCAGGCACTCGACGCCCGGCTCGCCAAGGCGACACCCGCCACCGGGTCTTCGACGTACACGTCGCTCGAAGCGGCCTACAAGAGCGCGGTGGACGGATACACGCCGGGCCGCACCAACTCGGTGCTGCTCGTCACCGACGGGGCCAACGACGACTCCGTTGCCCGCGCGGATCTGCTGTCCGCCATCGCTGCGGCCTCGAGCACGTCGAAGCCGGTGCGCATCGACGTGGTGACGATCGGCGAGAACTCCGACCTCAACACGTTGCAGGCGTTGGCCGATCGCACCGGCGGGTCGCTGGAGAAGGTCGCGTCCTCGGACGGAGCGGCACTGCCGACCGCGATCAGCAAGTTGCTGTCGTGACGAGGCTCCTGGTCTTCGCGGTCTTCCTCGCACTCGTCACATGGTGGCTCCATCGGCGACTCGTGCGGGCCACCGGGCTGGGCCGGCCCTGGTCGGTGGTCGTCGACGTGACCCTCGTGGTCCTGTGGGTTCTCGCGGTCATCGGCGTCGGCAGCGGCGAAGCCTTCGATCCGGGATGGGCGCGTCCCCCGGGATGGGTGGGCTGGGTGTGGCTCGGCGCGATGTTCTATCTGGTGCTCGGGCTTCTCCTGGTCGCGATGGTGTCGCTGCTGACGCGGCTGTTCGGCCGCCTGCGCGGCACCGGGAACGACGAACAGGTCGATCTGTCGCGGCGGCGAAGCCTGCGCATCGCCACCGCCGTCGTGGTGGTGGGTGCCGTCGGCGCCGCCGGCTACGGGGTGTCGGAGGCCGCGCGGCCGCGGATCGTGCGGGTTCGGGTGCCGCTGAAGCGTCTGCCCGCCGAGTTCGACGGTGTGCGTGTGGCGCTCGTGTCCGACCTTCACGTCGGCCCGGCGCGGGGAGTGGATTTCACCCGGCGGGTCGTCGACCTGGTGAACGCGCAGCAGCCGGATCTCGTCGCGATCGCGGGCGATCTGGTCGACGGGACCGTCGCCAAGGTGTCGCCCGATCTGCAACCGCTCGGCGACCTCGAGGCCCCGCTCGGGGTGTTCGGTGTCAGCGGCAATCACGAGTTCTACGCCGACGACGGTGGTCGCTGGCTGGATGTGTGGGACCGGCTGGGCATCCGGACGCTGCGCAACGAGCGCGCGACGATCACCCGGGGCGGCGCCACCCTCGACGTCGCGGGCATCCACGACTATTCCTCGCCGGCCCCGTACGAACCCGATCTTCCGGCCGCGCTCGCCGGACGCGACCCGTCGACGTTCATCGTGCTGCTCGCGCACGAACCGCGGCAGGCACTGGAAGCGTCCGACCTCGGTGTCGACCTGCAACTGTCGGGGCACACGCACGGCGGGCAGATGTGGCCGCTGCGTTATCTGGTGCCGCTGCAGCAGCCGTCGGTGACGGGATTGGACCGCATCGGGAACACCGTCCTCTATACGACCCGTGGTGTGGGCACGTGGGGTCCGCCCGTGCGGGTGGGCGCCCCACCGGAGATCACGATCCTCGAGCTGGTGCGCGAGGACTGAGCGAGCGATGCCCGCCCCGCGTGAGCGGGACGGGCATCGGCTGTGTCAGGCGTCTTCGAATGCGGAGATCGGCGGGCAGGAGCACACGAGATTGCGGTCGCCGTGTGCACCGTCGATGCGCCGCACCGCCGGCCACACCTTCGGCCGTGCCTTGCCTCGGGGGAAGACCGCCGTCTCACGGGTGTAGGGGTGGTTCCACTCCGCGACCAGGCAACCGGACGTGTGCGGGGCACCGCGCAGCGGGTTGTCGTCCACCGGCCACTCCCCCGCGCCCACGCGGTCGATCTCGGCGCGGATCGCGATCATCGCCTCGCAGAAGGCGTCGATCTCTTCGAGGTTCTCGCTCTCGGTGGGCTCCACCATCAGGGTGCCCGCCACCGGGAAGCTCATCGTCGGTGCGTGGAAACCGTAGTCGGCGAGGCGCTTTGCGACGTCGTCCACGGTCACACCGGTGTCCTTGGTGATCGGCCGGAGGTCGAGGATGCACTCGTGTGCCACCATTCCCCCCTCGCCGGTGTAGAGGACGGGGAAGTACTCGTCCAGGCGGCGCGCGATGTAGTTGGCCGAGGCGATGGCGGTCAGGCTTGCGCGGCGCAGCCCGACGGCGCCCATCATCCGGATGTACGCCCACGTGATCGGGAGGATCGACGCACTGCCGTAGGGGGCCGCGGAGATCGGTCCGGCTGTGCCGAGTTCCGGTGCGAGCGGATGTCCGGGCAGGAACGGCGTGAGGTGGGACCGCACACCGATCGGACCGACGCCGGGGCCACCGCCACCGTGCGGGATGCAGAACGTCTTGTGCAGGTTGAGGTGGCTCACGTCGCCGCCGAACCGGCCGGGACGGGCCAGGCCGACCAGGGCGTTGAGGTTGGCGCCGTCGACGTACACCTGGCCGCCGGCGTCGTGGACGGCGGCGCAGATGTCGGCGATCTCGTGCTCGTACACACCGTGTGTGGACGGGTAGGTGATCATGATCGCCGCGAGGCGCTCGGCATGGTCGGCGATCTTCGCCCGCAGGTCGTCCAGATCCACGTCACCGTTCGGGCGGCAGGCGACGACCTCGACGCGCATCCCGGCCATGACCGCGGATGCGGCGTTGGTGCCGTGGGCGCTCGACGGGATGAGGCAGGTGTCGCGGTGGTCGTCTCCGCGGCTGAGGTGGTAGTTACGGATCGCGAGCAGCCCCGCGTACTCGCCCTGGCTACCGGCATTCGGCTGCAGGCTGACCGCGTCGTAGCCGGTGACGGCCACGAGCCAGTTCTCGAGGTCCTTGATGATGCGGAGGATTCCCGGTGTGTCCCCGGTCGGCGCGAACGGGTGCAGTCCGGCGAACGCGGGCCAGGTGATCGCTTCCATCTCGGCGGTGGCATTGAGCTTCATCGTGCACGAACCGAGGGGGATCATGCTGCGGTCGAGTGCGATGTCCTTGTCGGACAACGCCCGCAGGTAGCGCAGCATCGCCGTCTCGGTGCGATACCGGGTGAACGCCTCGTGCTGCAAGTAGTCGGATCCGCGGAGCTGCGCGTCGGGGACGGACGTGCCCGCTTCCTCGGTCACGGCGCCTTCGCCGCCGAACGCCGCCAGCACCTGGGCGACGTCGTCGGCGGTGGTGGCCTCGTCACAGGCGATGGCGACGTGATCCGCGTCGACGAACCGCAGGTTGATGCCGGCGTCCTTCGCCTTCGCCACCACGTCCGCGGCTCGGCCGGCGACTCGAACGAGGATCGTGTCGAAGAAGTGCTCGTGTACGACGACGGCCCCGGTCCGGCGGAGCGCGGCGGCCAGGGAGTGCGCCGTGTTCGCCACGCGCAGGGCGATCGCCTTCAGGCCCTCGGCGCCGTGGTAGCTGGCGTACATGGCCGCCAGAATCGCCAGCAGCACCTGAGCGGTGCAGATATTCGACGTCGCCTTCTCGCGGCGAATGTGCTGCTCGCGGGTCTGCAGCGCCAGCCGGTACGCCTTGTCACCGTCGGCGTCGACGGAGACGCCCACCAGACGGCCGGGGAGCTGACGTGCATGCTTGGTGTGCACGGCGAGGTAACCGGCGTGCGGGCCACCGAAGCCCATGGGGACACCGAACCGCTGGGTGGTGCCGAAGCAGGCGTCGGCCCCGATCTCGCCGGGCGGGGTGAGGAGCGTGAGTGCCAGCAGATCCGCCCCGACCGCGACCAGTGCGCCGCGCTCGTGGGCGGCGGCGATCACGTCGGTGTAGTCGACGATGCGGCCGGACCCGCCGGGCATCTGCGCGAGGACGCCGAAGAAGTCACCGTCCGGAAGGCCAGCGGACAGGTCGGCCACCACGATCTCGATGCCGAGCGGCTCGGCCCGGGTTTCGACGACGGCCAGCGTCTGCGGGAACAGGTCGGCGTCGACGACGAACCGCGGGGACTTGCTCTTGCTCGCCCGGCGCAGCAGCGTCATCGCCTCGGCGGCGGCGGTGGCTTCGTCGAGCATCGACGAGTTGGCGACCTCCATGCCGGTCAGGTCGGCGACCATCGTCTGGAAGTTGAGGAGCGCTTCGAGGCGGCCCTGGCTGATCTCGGGCTGGTACGGCGTGTAGGCCGTGTACCAGGCCGGGTTCTCGATGATGTTCCGGATCAGCACCGGCGGGGTGAGGGTGTCGTAGTAGCCGAGACCGATCATGGACGTCGCCACGGTGTTCTGCGCGGCGAGTGCGGACAGTTCGGCGAGCGCTTCGTGCTCGGACACCGGTGCAGGCAGCGCGTCGAGGCCGTCGGCGATGCCGCCCGTCACCCCGTCCAGGATGACGGCGGGGACGGCCTTCGACGCGAGGTCGTCGAGCGAATCGGCTCCGACCAGTTCGAGAATGTGCGCGAGTTCCGCAGCGTTCGGGCCGACATGACGATCGGCGAATGTACGGCTTCCAGCGTCGATCACGACAACTCCCAAGCAGTTCGGAGGATCAGGACACGCCCCGCGTAGCGGAACGTCCCTCCCCCTCTGTCGCCTGCTCGAATCGAGCGCCTGAGAGATTCGGTACCGTCGTTCGGGTGTGAAGACGGCCCTTTCCCCGTGGGCGGGTGGGTGCTCCCACCGCTTTCCAGAGACGTCGGAGCCCGCACGGTCCTGTCTGCCTGAGAGATTGACGGGGAGGTGTTGCTCCTTCGGCGCCCGAACTCCCGCACACACGATGTTTCTGTGCTTGCGGTGCCCGGAACTCTCCCGCACGGCGTCGACGCACCGCCAGTCTATGTCACGGCTGCAGATGGCGGCGCAGGCAGCGCCGCGCTCCGATGGATGCGGGCTAGCCCGTCTTGCGGCTCGCGCGGTTCTTGCGTCGCGACGCCAGTTCGTCCTCGGGGCTCTGTTCGCTCTCGCCGCCATCGGCGCGCTCGGCCGGGAAATCGGCGATGGTGCCGGTCAGTTCGCGCATCGCACCGCTCACCGCGATACCGAAGACACCCTGCCCGCCCTGGAGCAGATCGACGACCTCTTCGGGGGACGTGCACTCGTAGACCGTGGTCCCATCCGAGAAAAGTGTGATCTTGGCCAAGTCCCGCACTCCGCGCTTACGGAGGTGGTCGACGGCCACTCGGATGTTCTGCAAGGATATTCCGGTGTCGAGCAGACGCTTGACGATCTTGAGGACGAGGATGTCTTTGAACGAGTACAGCCGTTGGCTGCCCGAACCTGCTGCGCCACGAATGGACGGCACGACGAGCGACGTGCGAGCCCAGTAATCGAGCTGCCGGTAGGTGATTCCCGCGATCTGGCAGGCGATGGGGACGCGGTATCCGACGAGGTCGTCGGGCACGGAATCGTCCGGGAAGAGGCCCGGTTGGATCTCCTCGGAGCTGAATTCGGACTCGGCAACGTTGTCGCCGGGCGCAAGATTCAGCGCATTCTCCTGCGGCCGATCTCCCACTGACTACTCCCTCTCGCATGTTGCACTGAACCCGACGATCAGTGCGCCTGTGACGCGCGTCGCCAGTGCCCGCGGCACAGCCACAGCACATCGAGCGGCGCAAGCGCCACCAGTGACATCGAGCAAGTCCGTACCCTGAACCTACTCAGCGTACGCCCGATACAATCTGCAGGGCAGAAAATCACTGCACTGAACGCTATGACTCCGAAGAGACGGGGTCAACGCAACGCGCCGGAGGAACCTCAACCGTTACTCCGCGCCCGAGGCTTTTCCGACGGCGCAAACTAGCCGTCGGTTGCCTTGAAATCGTCCGGCGACACGGACTCGAGGAATTCCTTGAACTTCTCGACCTCGTCCTCGCGCTCGTCGGGCATAACCAGACCGGCCTCCGTGAGTACCGCTTCCTCGGCGAAGATCGGCACCCCGATTCGCAGCGCGATGGCGATGGAGTCGGACGGGCGGGCCGAGACGCGGGTGTTCTGGTCGAACACGAGGTCGGCATAGAACGTGCCCTCGCGCAGGTCCACGATGCGAACTTCCTTCAGGGTGCGACCGAAGGCTTCGATCAGGTTCTTGATGAGATCGTGGGTCAGCGGACGCGCAGGCTCGACGCCCTGCTGTTCGAGTGCGATCGCGGTGGCCTCGGTCTGGCCGATCCAGATGGGCAGGTACCGCTCGCCGTCGGTTTCACGCAACAGCAGAACAGGTTGACTTTGGGGTTGCTCGACACGAACTCCGATCACGTGCATTTCGCTCATCGCGTCTGCCTCCACCCTGCAATGGTCCGTCCGCGGCACACAATGCCGTACCAGGATTCTATTCGATTCGTGTCTGCTCTTCGACCGTACAGCCGTTCGAGCGCAGCGTCGTTGGGAAGTGGGGACGGTCGGCGAGTTCACCTCACCGATCGAGCGCACCCCGGACTGCCGACTTCACCAGGCAGGTGTGCAACGTCAGAGACAAGGCGGCCAGTTCGCGCACCATCTCCTCGGCGCGATCACGGGCGCCGGCGTCGCGGCCCTTGGCGACAGGCCCGGCGATCTGCGCGACCAGCCCGGCCTCGCGGTCGGCCGCCAGCTTGAACGCCCTCAGGTGCCGCACCTCGAGTCCGAACTCGGACATCGCCCTCGCGGTGCGCGCCAGTGTCACCGCGTCCTCGTCGAAGAATCCCGCCGGCCCGGGAACGACCAGGCCTCCGCGGGTCAGTTCGCCGAGGAACTTCTCGTCGATCCCTGCCCGGGCGATCAGATCGTCGCGGCTGATCCGCACCTCGCGGTCGGTGAGGAACTCCTCCGGGGACACCTCGCCCGGGGCCACCGTGAGCGCGCGCGGCCGGCGCGGCGAAGAATCGCCTGCGCCGACCGTGGCCACACCTCTGTCGATGGCCTCGAGCTGCTCCTTGATGACCTTCAGCGGCAGATACTGATCGCGCTGCGCAGTGAGGACGTAGCGCAGTCGTTCACAGTCGGCGATCGAGAATCGCCGATACCCCGAGGGAGTGCGCTGGGGGCTGATGAGACCCTCGGCTTCGAGGAATCGGATCTTCGAGATCGTCACATCAGGAAAATCGGGGCGGAGTCGATCCAGCACGGAGCCGATCGACATCCCCGATTGCGCCTGCTGCTGCCGCACCGCGGTCATTGGCTACCC
This sequence comes from Rhodococcus sp. IEGM 1305, assembly GCF_030058635.1. Classification (NCBI taxonomy): domain Bacteria; kingdom Bacillati; phylum Actinomycetota; class Actinomycetes; order Mycobacteriales; family Nocardiaceae; genus Rhodococcus; species Rhodococcus sp. IEGM 1305. The sequence continues at coordinate 31,803 of NZ_JASHKX010000054.1, read as the reverse complement.
GCACCAGCTGACGTCTCACCGATCTGCGAGCCACCGGCAGCGGTCCGGGGTCCGGTCAGGAAAACCAGTCGGAACTTGCCGATCTGGACCTCGTCACCGTTCGCCAGGACAGCCGAGTCGACCGGCTCCCGGTTGACGTAGGTGCCGTTGAGGCTGCCGACGTCGACCACCTGGAACTCGTCGTCCTCCTGACGGAACTCCGCATGACGACGGCTGACGGTCACGTCGTCGAGGAAGATGTCGCTGTCGGGATGCCGTCCCGCGGACGTCGTCGGCTGGTCGAGCAGGAAGCGCGACCCTGCGTTCGGTCCACGCTTGACGACGAGCAGAGCAGAGCCTGCGGGCAGTCCCTCCACACCCGACACCGGAGCTTCCGGAGCCTGGGTTGCCGAGGAGTTGTCGAGCTCATTGAGAAAGTCCGCGCGGAAGACCGACGTGGTTTCCGCCGGCGTCTCCCCATAGACCGCGTCGTTGCCGTTCTCGCTCACCGTTTCTCCTCCTAGTTCGATCATCCAGCAAGATTCGCTGGACTACGCAATGCCACTCGGTACTACATAATTCGGTTCCCGTGCACATTAACTTCTGTGCAAACTCCCACGATCACATTCAAACTACGGACCTGCGCCCCGACACGGCACATGCGTTCAACATCGACCGTACCCTGCGCACGCCGGTGCGTGTAGTGAGACAGGCCGCCAGCACATTACGAACCGGTATTCCGACAGCGGATTTTTCCGGCAACCCGGTTTCCGGGCTGTCGGCACCTTCCGAAACCATCCGATTACCGCCTCGCGTGTTCTCGGGAAATTATCCTGCCGTGATCTCTGCATAGCCGGCGGCGTCCAGCATTTCGGCCAGTGCCGCGTCGAGGGTCGCCTCGTCGTCGACACCGAGGTCCACCAGCCACCCCTGCCCGTAGGGCGCGGAGTTCACGAGTTCCGGGTTGCCGTCCAGATCGGCATTGGCGGCAACGACTTTCGCCGTCAGCGGGGCGAAGATGTCGGAGACGCTCTTGGTGGATTCCACCTCGCCGAACGATTCGCCCGCCGTCACGGCCTCGTCGACCGCCGGAAGCTGGACGAACACGACGTCGCCGAGCTGGGACTGCGCGAAATCGGTGATGCCGACGCGTACCGTCGTGGGCCCCGTCCGCTCGACCCACTCGTGTTCGGCGGTGTACCGACGATCGGCGGGGATTTCGAGCTCACTCACAGTGGCTTCCTTTCGATGGCAATCCGCGGGCGGATGCGAAGATCAATTTCCGGGCTGAGCGTATTGGCGAGGTTTCGCCTCCCGCAAGGCGGCGATCGTGACCTGCTGCGATTGTTCGATCGTCAGCTGTCCGCCGCTGCGCGCGACCGTGTCGACCACCCCGCCGGGAATGTTCAGGGCCGCCGCCAGAGTCGGCGGATCACCGATGGCGACCACGCCGTAGGGGGCGTTCACCTTCCGGCCGTCCACCGACACGCCGCCGGCCGAACCGGACACCCAGGAGTCGACGCCGATCCGGATGGGCGGGCCGTCCGCACCCTGGATCTGGACGGCTTCGGCACCGGCGGCACGCAATTCCTGCACGAGGTCGAGCAGGACCTCGGAGCCGACTCCCTTGTTGGGGTCGGTGATGCGCATCGTCACCCCGGGACCGGTGGCCGGTGCGCTGCCGACCTGGATCGACAGCGCCGTCAACCGGGCCTGCGCCTCGTCGAGCGCCGCTCCGGAACTGCCGCTCTGTTGCAACGTTGCCAAGGTCTGTTCCAGCGATGCGATCTCCTGCCGCAGGGCCGCCTCCCGCTGGTTCAGCGTGTCCAGGACGACCAGGAGATCGGCCGGGCTCGCCGAGTCGAGGGTGTCACCGGACCCGGTGTTCTTCACCTGCGTGACGATCGCGATTCCCAGCCCACCGAGCAGGATCGCGGCCAGCAGCGCGAAGACGACGTGCGATCGCTGCGACGTCGCCGGTTCGTTCCCGTGCAGTTCGTGTCTGCCCTCGTGTCCGCTCACGCCGCGATCACGCCCCGAACAGACGTCGCCGGAGCGCGGCCGCGTTGCCGAAGATGCGGATGCCCAGCACGACGACGATCGCGGTGGACAGCTGGGTTCCGACACCGAGTTGGTCACCGAGCCACACGATCAGGGCGGCCACCAGGACGTTGAACACGAACGAGACGACGAACACCTTCGAGTCGAAGATCTCGTCGAGGTACGCGCGCAGTCCGCCGAACACCGCGTCGAGCGCGGCGACGACGGCGATGGGCAGGTAGGGCTGCACGGCGTCGGGCACTTGCGGGCTGAACACCACGCCCAGCACGATGCCCACGATCAGGGCGAGCACCCCGTAGATCGCGGATCCGCCCTTCAGTGCTGCCTTCATTCGTGTGACTCCTCCATTCGACTCCGCCGTTGTCATCGTGTTCCCACTTCCCGGGCTGCCCGCACTTCCCGCGCCGGGGCGGCGGGCAAGTGGAGATCGTCGGCCTCCGCCACCGCGAAGCCGATGCCGTACAGCTGCGCCACGCTGGACATCCGCAGATAGGCGTCGCTCACCACGAATCCGGTCTGAATCGGTCCCTGCGGGCCGATCGCGGAGACCACGTACGGCGAGAACACCGGCTGGTTGTCCACGAGCATCGCGCCACCCGCCTGGCGGATCGTCACCGACGGGCCGATCCGCACGTCGCCGACCGCGATGGCCTCGGCGCCGCTCGCCCACAGCGAATTGACGACCGACTGGAGGTCGCGGTCGAGCACCACGGCCTTCCCCCCGACACTGCGCTGGGACGAGTCGGAGAGGTTGGGCTTGGCTGCGGGGTCCGTCAACGTCACGGTCAGGCCGGGACCGTGCACGGCCTCGACTCCGGCATCCCCCTCGAGGCCGCGAAGCTCGTCGAGCAGTGCCGCGCCTCGGGCGTCGCCGGCCAGCGCGGTGGCGCGCGCGTCGTCGGTCTGTGTCGACAGCGTGTCCCGGGTGGCGGCGAGGGCGCCCGCCCGATCCTCTGCGTCCTGCACCTTGCTCAGGAGTTCGGACCGCACCTGCTCGGTGCCGGGGATGCGTTCGGTGGCCTGGCGGTAGGCGACCGACAGCACGAGCCCGACGAGCAGCGCGCCGATCGCGATCCACACCTGCTGACCGACCCGTGTCTGCCGTGAATGTCCCTGTTCACGATCCTCGGCCGCACCCTCGTACCCGGGGTCCAGATGATCGTTCATCAGGGACTGCAGCAGGGACGGCACCGGATTCCTGCGGATTCCGGAATCTGTCCGTTTCATCACTGGACCTCGTGTTCGTCGCCGCCCGGTCCTCGCACGGGAACGGTGCGCGCGACGGTCAGCGCGTTCACGGTGTAGAGCAGCCCGGTCCACACGTAGAGCACCGTGCCCCAGATCAGGAGCGCCGCGCCGAGCGGCTGCGCCACGGTCGCGATGCTCCAGTCACCGTGCGCCGCGAGGGTCATCGGCAGCGCGAACATCAGCAGGAAGGTGGCACCCTTGCCGAGGTACATCACGTCGGGGGGTGGCAGCCCGCGCCGTCGGTAGATGATCAGCGTCAGCGCGAGAACGGCGTCGCGGCCGATCAGGATCGCCGCGACCCACCACGGGATGAACCCGCGCAGGACGAACGTCACCAGCGTCGTGACGACGTAGAGGCGATCGACGAAGGGGTCGAGCAGCGCACCCAGCTTCGACGACTGGTCGAGGATCCGCGCCAGCTTGCCGTCGAGCCAGTCGGTGAAGCCGCTGATCATGAGGATCGCGAGTGCCCACCCGTCGGAGTGGGTGACGAGCAGCAGGTACACGAACAGCGGCACGCCGAGGAGTCGAACCACGCTCAGGAGGTTCGGGACGGTCACGATCCGGTCCGACCGCACAGTGTCCCGGTCCACCGAATTCACCAAAATCTCCCCAGCGTCGAGTGCGGACCTGTTTTCGGGCGCTCGTCGCACCGCTCTCGCCACTCTTCCACAACCGGGATGGTGTTCAGTCGATCGTCCCGTCCGTCCGGCCGTGTCACTCGCCCCGCGCAACGTCCGGTCGCGGTGGGGCCGGGACGCGCGCGACGGCGTCCGCGGTCAGACTTCCCAGGTACAGCCACCCGTCGTGCTCCCGCACACCTGTGACGGGGGAATAGCTGCTCTTGCCTCCGCGCAGGCTGTGCACGATCTCGCCGCGGTGATCGAGGGCGATCACCCAGCCGGCGTGCTCCGGATTCGGCTGCACGGCCTCCGGCAGATTCGCCGCGACGATGCGCAGCGTGGGATAGGGCGCGAGCAGGTCGAGCAAGCGCATCCGCGGGCTGTAGAGCGCCACCCAGAACAGGCCGTCCCGTGTCTGGGACGTCATGTTGTCCGGTATGCCGGGCAGATTCGCGGCCCACACCGACGCCGCACCCTGCGACGGGCCGGTCAGGTCGACGCGGGAGATCTGGTACGAGCCGGTCTCGGCGACGAGGACGAACGATTCGTCCGAGGCCAGTCCCACACCGTTGGCGAACTGCAGTCCCTCGGCGAGGAGGTCGGTCTCCCCCGTCCGCGGGTCCAGACGCAGCAGACGGCCGGTCCCGCGGTGCTCGAGAAGGTCGTAGCGGTGGTCGGCGATCGTGAAGTGCGCCGAGGAGTCGGTGAAGTACACGATGCCGTCCCGGCCGACCGCCGAGTTGTTGCACGCCACGAGTGGGCGCCCGGCCGCGGCGTCGGCGAGCACGTCGACGCGTCCCTTGTCGTCGACCCGCAGCACACCGCGCTCGGCGTCGCAGATCAGGAACCTGCCGTCGTCGAGGACCTCGACCCCGAGGGGGCGCCCGTGGGTGTTCGCGAGTTCGGTGGCGTGTCCGTGGCTGTCGAACCGCCAGATCCGGCCGTCGTTGCCTCCGGTGACCACCCGGCCGTCGTGATCGACGGCGACGTCCTCCGGGCCTTCTCCGGCGGGGAGCGTCCAGCGGTGCGCGTCGTCGAGCACCCTGTTGGGAGCGAGCACTCCCGTGAGCGTCGGCGGCGGCGGGGCGTGCCAGACGACGGGGTCGACACCGGTGCGGTCGAGCTTGCGGGCGAGAGACTCGAAGAGGGTCACGAACTGTGAGATTAGTCGTGTCCGCCGGTCGATATGGTCTCGCTAACGCCAGGCGAACACCGGCTGGTCGAATCCGTCGATGCGCGTGTGTCTCCCGTGCAGCGCGACCTCCCGGAACTGGTACACGACCGCGCCGGTGGGGGCATGCACGAGGTGACGGCGGAACGGCCACTGGATCACCGGTTTCGACGATTCGGGGATCTCGACGAACCGCGGCTCCGCGTCGATCTCGGGAACGCCCACCGAGAACACTTCCGCCACTTCCTCGCGGTTGGGGACGAGCGACGTGATCGGCTGGTCCGACCACACGACGAACGGGGTGATGACGTACCCGGAGCGGGTGACGTAGTCGTCGAGCCTGCCGAGCACCGCGGACGGCTCCACGTCGAGGCCGAGTTCCTCGTGCAGCTCGCGCCGGGCGGCGTCCTCGCCGGTCTCCCCCGGATCCACTCCGCCGCCGGGCAACGCGAACTGCCCCGGATGCGCACGCATCTTGCTCGGGCGCATGGTCAGCGGAACGGCCTGACCGTCGGCGCCATCGTTCATCACGGCGATCACGACCGCCGCGGACCGCCGATTCGTCGGGTCCACGATCCGTGGTTCGAACCGTGCCAGCGCGTCGGCGAGCCGTTCCCTGCTCAGTGCGTGCCCATTCACCATCACCCGACAGTATCGCCAGTCGCGGCGAAACCCACGCTCCGATCCCCCGCGTTTCGAACCCCGCGCCGGCCGTCAGCCGAGCAATTGCTGCCGGATCTCGTTCTTGAGCACCTTCCCCAGTGTGGAACGAGGCAGATCGGGCCAGACCAGGATTTCCTTCGGGGTCTTCACGCTGCCGATGCGCGCTTTCACGAACGCCGTGAGTGCGTCGGCCTCGATCGGTGTTCCGGCTCGGGACTGGACGACGGCGACGACACGTTCACCCCATTTCTCGTCGGGGAGCCCGATCACCCCGCAGTCCTGGATTCCGGGGTACGCCATGAGCGCCTGTTCCACCTCGACGGAATAGACGTTGAATCCGCCGGTGATGATCATGTCCTTGGACCGGTCGACGATGTACAGAAAGTTGTCGTCGTCGAGGTACCCGATGTCGCCCGTGTGATGCCAGCCGTGCGCCGACGCCTCCTGCGTCGCAACAAGATTCTTGTAGTACCCCGTCATGACGAGCGAGCTGCGCACGACCACTTCGCCTCGCTCACCGGCAGGCAGCAGGGCCCCCTGCCCGTCCATGATGGCGACGGTGACCAGCGGGGAGGGCCTGCCTGCGGAGCTCAGCCGGGCTGTCGCGACCGAGCCGTCGGCGTGGAAATGGTCTTTCGGCGCCATCGTCGCGATCATCATCGGCGCCTCGCTCTGCCCGAACAGCTGGGCCATCACGGGCCCGATCCGGGTCAGCGCTTCTTCGAGCCGGGTCGGCGAGATCGGTGCCGCGCCATACCAGAAGCATTGCAGCGAACTCAGGTCCGTCGCCTCCAGGTCGGCGTGGTCCAGCAGCATGTAGATCAGGGTCGGCGGAAGGAAGGTGTGGGTGACGCGGTCCCGGTCGATGTGCGCGAGGAACTGCCCCAGGTCGGGCGTGGGCATGATGACCACCTGTCCGCCGAGGGCGAGAATTGGAAAACACAGGACACCGGCCGCGTGCGTCAAAGGCGCGAGGGCGAGGTAGACCGGTCTGCCGTCGAACGGGTAGCTCATCAGGGTCAGCGCAGACATTGTCTCGATGTTCCGGCCGGTGAGCATCACCCCCTTCGGCCTCCCCGTCGTCCCGCCGGTGCCGACGATCAGTGCGAGATCGTCGACCGGCTCGACGTCGAGACGTTCGGTACCCAGCCAGTCGTCGAACGGGTGGGCGTACTCCTCGTCGCCGTCGAGACACACGAGCGTCGTCAGCAGCGGCAACTGCCGACGGATCCGATCGACCAAGGGCGCGAACGCCTTCTGGAAGATCAAGCAGCGACAGTCGAAGAGGGCGAGCAGGTCCCGATTCTCCGCCGCCTCGTTCCGCGGGTTGATCGGGCACCACACCGCCCCCGCCCGGCTGATCCCGAAGACGCACGAGAACGCGGTCGGATCGTTGCCGGACAGGACGGCCACCTTGTCACCGGCGGCGATCCCCGACCGGGCCAGCGCGGCCGCGACGCGCCGGCTCAGGTCCTGTACATCGGCGTACGACAGCGTCCGGTCACCCATCGTCAGGCACGGCGACGACGGACCGAGCGAGGCACCCTTGTCGAGGTAGTCGGTCAAACGCATGGTGCGGTTCTCCTCGAGGTCGCGGCCGGGACGATCAGCTCTGCACGGTGAGAACCGGCTCCATCACGAGGCCGAAGCTCCGCAGGACTCCCAGGAGTTCGCGATGCCCGAACGCCTGGCACGCCGACGCGAGACCCGTCCGCTTCGGAGGCTGCTGCAACAGGGAGTACGCGGCGTACGCCTGCAGGAGACCCGTCTGCTTGTAGTTGCAGTTGCCGTGGATGACACAGTGCGCCCGCCCCAGCGGCCCCGACGCGTACACGGAGTCGAGCGACGTGTTGACCCGTGGGTTCTCCCGCGGCGGCATTCCCGCCTGCACGGAGCCGGCGATCTCCGCGAGCGCCGCGTCCTGCTCGTCCGCGGGAAGGGTCTTGATCTGCTCCTCGACCATCTTCTGCGTCGCGACGACACCCTCCATCACGGAACGGTCGAACACGCCGCCTGCCGCCTTCACGTTCGCCACCCGTGGATCGTCCTTGAACCACACGGGATGGCAGGTGCCGCCCCACGGCAGCGCGAGGGCCATCTGGTGCTGCCCCGGCACCACGACCTCGAACGTGGTACCTGGGTCCCACTTCGCGTACCGGTTCTGTTCCAGGTAGTACCAGTCGGCTTTGAGGATCGTGAAGATCGTCTGCGTGGACGCATAGGTGGGAAAGCCCTTCCACAACACCAGGATGTCGAGGGTGTCCAATCCCGGCGTCTCCAGCGCGATGTTCGCGGCGATCTCACCGGTGGTGTACATCTGCGCGACACCGGGTGACAGCAGCAGACCCTTCTCCGCGAACTTGTCGCCGAACTTCGCCTGCACGTCCAGAACCCAGTCCTGCTCACCGGTCGTGTCGGTGTAGTGACAGCCCGCGGCGAGAGCCGCCTCGACGACGACGGCACCGTGCTTGATGAACGGGCCGACCATGTTGCTGACAACCCTTGCACCACTGAACAATTCCGTCAGGGCCGGGACGGTGTGCTCGACCTCGACCACCTCGTGGTCGACGGTGTCCAGGCCGGGAATCCGGTCGAGCACTTCCTGGATCCGCTTCTTGTCCCGGCCCGCGGCGACGAACGGAATGTTGAACTCGCGCAGGTATTCACACACGAGGCGCCCGGTGTATCCGGAGACTCCGTAGACGATGACGGGCTTCTTGTCGGTCATGAGATGCCTTTCGGTATGTGAGAAAAGTTCGGGAGATCGGTTACATGCCCATGCCACCGTCGACCGGCAGGCCGATTCCGGTGACGAAGCGAGCGGCGTCGGAGGCCAGGAAGACGACGGTGTCGGCGATGTCCGCGACCTCGCCGAGACGCCCGAGAGGCGTCAGGCCGATCACGTCGGCGACCGCGGCGTCGGCGCTGGGCCACAGTCCGAGCCGCTCCATGTCGGCGGCCAGCCCGAGTCCCATCTCCGTGGCGACCAGCCCGGGGTACACGCAGTTCACGCGGACGCCGTACCCGAGTTTGCCTGCCTCCTGGGCCGCGACCCGGGTCAGCCGGTCGACGGCCGACTTGGTGGCGGAGTAGCCGGCGATGCCCGGGAACGGGATGGTCGCGGCGACCGAGGAGACGTTGACGATCGCCCCGCCCGATCCCGCTGCGCCTCCGGGGCGCATCGCGCGCAGACCGTGCTTCAGACCGAGCGCGACACCGAGAATGTTGACCTCGCACATCCGGCGGATGTCGGCGGGATCGATGTCGACCACGAGTGACGAGATCTCGATGCCCGCGTTGTTGACGAGGAGGTCGAGTCCGCCGAGTTGCTCCACGGTGGCAGCGACGGCGCGCTCCCAGTTGCCGTCGTCGGTGACGTCGAGTTTCACGAATCCGGTGTCGACGCCGGACTTCGCGACGGAATCGGCAGTCGCGCGCCCTTCCTCCTCGAGGACGTCGCCGATCACGACCGCCGCACCGGCGTCGGCGAGGGCGGCAGCCATACCGGCGCCCAACCCCTTCGCACCACCGGTGACCAGCGCTTTCCGTCCTGCAAGATCACTGACGCTCATTCCGACCTGCCTTCGTACGGGACGATTCGCGGAAACCACGTCACGAGATCGAGTCCGCGATGTGGTGTGGATCACAGAGTATTCGACTTTGGACGACTGTCAAGAATTCTCTTGACGACTGTCAAGTTTTTGTTACACAGTCGTCAAGGAACGCGGGCTAGACTGATGCTCACCGTGCTGGACCGTGCGAGCCGAACAGGAAGAATGCCGTGACACCCGTCGCCGAGAAGAACGCCGATCGGGTCTCGCGCCGCCAGGTCGACAAGTTCGCCGAGCGCCGGGATCAGCTCGCCGAGGCCGCGTTGCAGACCCTCTCTGAACTCGGCTACGCCCGCACCAGTCTCCGGGAGATCGCCCAGAACTCCGAGTTCTCCCACGGCGTCCTGCACTACTACTTCAGCGACAAGGTCGATCTGATCACGCACTGCGTGCGGCACTACAAGGCCCGGTGCGTCACGCGATACGACGGGGTGGTCGCCACGGCGCAGACTCCCGAGGAGTTGAAGGCGGGATTCGGCCGGGTGCTGGTGGCTTCGCTCCGCGACGAGGCCACCATGCATCGCCTCTGGTACGACCTCCGCTCGCAGTCGCTGTTCGAGGAATCGTTCCGCGCAGACGTCGCCGCGATCGACAAGAGCCTCGAAAACATGATCTGGCGCATCGTGTCCCGGTACGCGGAGTTGGCGGGGCGCACGATCACCGTCGCCCCGGCCACCATGTATGCGGTCTTCGACGGACTGTTCCAGCAGAGCCTCGCGAAGTATCTGTCGGGGGACGACACGGCGGCGGACAGCCTCGCGGACAACGTCGATCAGGTACTGGCGCTCGTCATTCCGGCACGGTAGGGCCGGTCACTTCTCGGCTGCGGCCTTGATTCGCTGCGCGAAATCGGGTGCGTCCTTCCGGGCCGCCCGAAGCGCGAGAGGTGCGATCAGCTTTCCGATTCCGTGGCCCTCCAGCACGTTGAAGATCGTCACCTTGGTGCCTGCCCCCGAGGGTTCGAGGTCGTAACCACCCTCTTTCGCGGTGACGGTATTCTTCGAACGCTCCGCCCAGCGAATCTTCTGTGGCGCCTCGAATTCGGTGATCTCGAACTCCCGCTTCGTGGTCATCCCGGCGTCCTTGACGGTGCTGACGAAGAGGGTGCCGACACCGGGCGGACCGTCCGTCTTCTTCACGATCTCCTGCACCCGGGGACTGAAGTCCCGGTCGTTGACCCCGGCGGCGAGGTACTCGAACACTTCCTCGATGGGGCGATCGATCACAACAGTGCCTTCGAACCGTCCAGCCATGCCAGCCTCCCGTTTCCGTGACCTGCCGGGTTCCGACGTTACTCGCGACGTAGCCGCGGCGCGGTCACATCGCCACCGGGCCGACGGTCATAGAAGTGACGGCGCGCAACGCGGCGTCTCCCCGCAAGGACCCTGCGCACAGGAAGACTTCGACATGGACATCTCGGTCAGCGACACCTCCCGGGTCGGGCGATCGACCCCGGCACGCCCGTTTCTCTCCACCGCCCGCGGCACACTCACGCTGACGCTGTTGTGCGCCGTGGCATTTCTCGACTTCGTCGACGCATCCATCGTCAACATCGCCCTGCCCGACATGCGCAGCGACCTGGACATCTCGGTTCAGGAACTGCAATGGGTCCCGAGCGCCTACCTCCTCACCTATGGCGGTTTCATGCTGCTCGGCGGCCGCCTGGCCGACCTGCTCGGTCGCCGTCGCGTTCTTGTCACCGGCACCGTCGTGATCGGGCTGTCATCGCTGATCGGCGGTTTCGCCGGAAGCGCGGAGGTCCTGATCGGCGCACGACTCGCGCAGGGTGTCGGTGCGGCACTGATGCTTCCGGCCGCGCTGTCGATTCTGACGACGACATTCGAGGAGGGCCCCGAACGGCACACCGCACTCGGCGTCTGGGCCGGGGTGGGCGGTCTCGCTTCCGCCGTCGGTGTCTTTCTCGGCGGCGTGCTCACCGAGGGACCGGGCTGGCGATGGGTGCTGTTCGTCAACCCTGTCGCGTGCGCGCTCGTGCTTCCGGCGGTCTTCGCGCTCATTCCCGGCGACCGGCGCCGCGCCCGGTTCGCGAACTTCGACGTCGCCGGCAGTGTGCTCGGCACCGGCGGGATGCTGTTGCTCGTCTACGCCCTGGTGGAGGCACCCGACCAGGGATGGGGCAGCGCTCGCACGATCGCCGGGTTCGCCGGTGCGTTCGTGCTGATCGTGGCGTTCGTGATCAACGAGCAGCGCAGCCCGCACCCCCTGCTGCCGCTGTCGATCTTCCGCGTCAGGGGCCTTGCCGCCGCGAATGTCACAGGACTGATCGCCTTTGCGGGTCTCATCGCGATGTTCTTCTTCCTCACCCTCTACATGCAGAACGTTCTCGGCTACTCCCCCATCCAGACCGGTGCGGCCTACCTCCCGCTCTGCCTGGGGGTCGGGGTCGCCGCCGGGGTGTGCTCCCAGTTGCTGACCCGGACCGGAACCCGTCCCGTCGTCGTCGTGGGAGCGCTGGTGGCCTCGGCCGGCCTGTACCTGCTGTCCCGGATCCCCGTCGACGGCTCCTATCTCAGCGATCTGCTGCCCGGACTGATGATCGTGTCGTTCGGTCTCGGCGCCGTCTTCGTCGGCGTCACGACCGCGGCCAACGCCGGTGTGCCTGCCGGCGAGGCAGGGCTCGCGGCAGCGTTGCTGAACGCCTCCCAGCAGGTCGGCAGCGCACTCGGTCTCGCGATCTTCGCCGCGATCGCCACCTCGCATTCCCAGCATCTGCTCGAGGCGAATTCGCCTGTGCCCGAGGCACTCACCCTCGGCTTCCAGCGAGCACTGCTGACCGGCAGCATCTTCCTCGTCGCCGCGGCCGTGATCGGCCTGCGCACCGGCAACGCACACGGAGACGGCGAACACCGCACGAACTGACCCCGGCGGGCTCGTCAGTCGAGGTTCTCGACGACGAGCCCGGCGAGGCGCTCACGGTCGGCGAGGATGTCGATTTCGACGATCTTCCCGCGCCGGATCGTGACGCCCATGACCGACAGCAGCTGCCCGTCGGCGATCGCGACCACTCCGGCGGCACCGTTGACGAGCGCCGGATGCGCGAACCGAGCCAACCGGGCGAACCCCAGGACCCGGCCCGCGACGGTCTCCGAGCCGCGCACCATCGTGGAGGCGCCTGCAGGCAATGCTCCGGTATCGGCGCGGAGCACGACATCCGGGTCGAGCACCGCCACGAGCGCGTCGAAGTCGCCGCTCCTCGCGGCCGCCAGGAACGCGTCGACGACCGCACGCTGACGGACCGGATCGGTGTCGGGAACCGGGGCTCCCTGCAGACGCCGGCGTGCGCGACTGGCCAGTTGCCGGGCGGCCGCGGGGGTTCGTTCCACGATCGGGGCGATGTCCTCGAAGGGCACCGCGAACATGTCGTGCAGCACGAACGCCAGTCGCTCCGCGGGGGCGAGCGTGCCGAGAACGACGAGCAGTGCAAGACCCACCGAATCGGCCAGCACCGCCTCCTGTTCGGGGTCGCCGCCGTCCGCCCGGGTCACGATCGGGTCGGGCACCGCCGCGTCCAGGGGATCTTCCCGCCGTGTCCTGCGTGACTGCAGCATGTTCAGACACACCCGCGCCACCACCGTGGTCAGCCAGCCGCCCAGGTTCTCGACGGTGTCGGCGTCGGTGCGGCTCAGTCGCAGCCAGGATTCCTGCACGGCGTCCTCGGCTTCGCCGATCGAGCCGAGCATCCGGTAGGCCACTGCACGCAGGCGCGTGCGATGGGCCTCGAACTGCTGCGCCAGCACGTCGTTCTCGTTCATCGGTCACATCCCCTCGGTCTCGGTCCGTCAACTGTGTGACCGGCGAAACGCGGCCGATGTGACGACGGCGCGTCGTCCGTGTCCCTCTGATGCGCGCAATGCATCCAGTTTCCCTGGTTCCGCTGTCCGATAGGGCCGTGGTTAACTAAAATGACGCTCACAGTCTCTGAAGGGCTGGACGGCATGTGGAAAGCGCAGCAGGTCGGACGTCTGTTTCTCGTCTCGGTACTCGCGGCACTGGCCGTGTGCGGGGTGAGCGCCACCGCGTCAGCGCACGCCCCGGCAGTCACCGGGAAGGTCGTCGCGCCGACACTCTCCCCCGCGAGCGGACAGGTCGTCGGCATCGCGCATCCTGTCGTCGTCCGGTTCACGTCGCCGGTGCCCGATCGCGTGCTCGCCGAGCGTGGTGTCCGGATCACTCCGTCGACAGCGGTGCCCGGGCAGTTCTCCTGGATCGACGACCGCACCGTGCAGTGGACGCCGGCGCACTTCTGGCCGGCCCAGACCCGGGTGACCGTCGAGGCCGCGGGCGCGAGGTCGCAGTTCCAGGTGGGTGACGCACTCGTCGCCGTCGCGAACACGACGACCCACCAGTTCACGGTCAGCATCAACGATCAGGTCGTGCAGACCATGCCGGCGTCCATGGGCAAACCCGGATACGAGACACCGCTCGGGACGTTCCCCGTCATCGAACAGTTCCGCGACATGGTCATGGATTCGTCGACGTACGGCGTCCCGATCGATGACGAGGAGGGCTACCGCCTCTACGTCGAGTACGCCACCCGCATCACGTGGGGTGGGATCTTCGTGCACGCCGCACCGTGGTCGGTGAACTCTCAGGGCTTCGAGAACGTCAGCCACGGCTGCATCAATCTCAGCACCGAGAACGCCCGGTGGTTCTACGACAACGCGAAGATCGGCGACCCGGTCATCGTCACCGATTGAGTAGCGGGCCGGAGACACAGAAAAGGCGGCTTCCCGTTTCCGGGAAACCGCCTTTTCTGATCATCTGGTCGGGCTGACAGGATTTGAACCTGCGACCACTTGACCCCCAGTCAAGTGCGCTACCAAGCTGCGCCACAGCCCGTCCACACCCTCGTTCAGGTGCTCGATGAGATTACATCAGGGGCAGTCCGTAACGCTAATCGCCTGGTCAGAGCGCATTCTGTCGGATCAGCGGTTTCGCCGCTCACGCTTTTCCCGCACCCGCACCGAGATGCGGACGGGGCTGCCGTCGAAATTGAACTCCTCGCGCAGACGCCGCTCCAGGAACCGGCGGTAGCCCGCCTCGAGGAACCCGGTCGTGAACAGCACGAACGTCGGCGGGCGTGTTCCGGCCTGCGTGGCGAACATCACGCGAGGCAGCCGGCCACCACGCATCGGCGGCGGAGTGGCGGCAATGACTTCCTTGAGCCAGGTGTTGAGCCGGCCCGTGGGAATGCGCTTGTCCCAGGACTCCAGTGCGGTGTCCAGGGCGGGGACGAGCTTCTGCACCGCGCGCCCCGTCTGCGCCGAGATGTTGACGCGCTGCGCCCACGGCACCCGCACCAGGTCCCGGTCGACCTCTCGGTCGAGCTGGAGGCGCCGGTCCTCGTCGACGAGATCCCACTTGTTGAACGCGATGACGAGGGCCCGGCCGGCGTCCGCCACCATGCTCAGCACGCGCAGGTCCTGCTCCGAGATCGGCTCGGATGCGTCGATCAGCAGAATCGCGACCTCGGCGGCCTCGATGGCGCTCTTCGTCCGCAGCGACGCGTAGAACTCGGCACCGCTGGCGTGGCTGACCCGCTTGCGCAGACCGGCGGTGTCGACGAAACGCCACGGCCTGCCGCCGAGCTCCACGATCGAGTCGACCGGATCGACGGTGGTGCCCGCGACGTTGTGGACCACCGAACGCTCGTCGCCCGACAGCTTGTTCAGCAGGCTCGACTTCCCGACGTTCGGCTTCCCGACCAGAGCCACGCGTCGCGGCCCGCCGCCGGGGATGCCTTCACGCGGGGTCTCCGGGAGCGCGGCGAGCACCTCGTCGAGGAGATCGCCGGTGCCGCGGCCGTGGGTCGCGCTCACCGAGTGCGGCTGTCCGAGACCGAGCGACCACAGTGCGGCCACCTCGGATTCGGTGCGGCCGTCGTCCACCTTGTTGGCAACCAGCAGAACCGGGGTCTTGGACCGGCGCAGCACCTTGGCCACGGCCTCGTCCGTTGCGGTGGCGCCGACCACGGCGTCCACGACGAGGAGGATCGCGTCCGCGGTCTGCATCGCCAGTTCCGCCTGGCGGGCCACCGACTGCTGCAGACCCTTGGCGTCGGGTTCCCAGCCGCCGGTGTCCTGCACCATGAAGCGGCGGCCACTCCAGTTCGCCTCGTAGGAGACGCGGTCCCGGGTGACACCGGGAATGTCCTCGACCACGGCTTCGCGTCGGCCGATGATCCGGTTGACGAGCGTCGACTTGCCGACGTTCGGGCGCCCGACCACTGCGAGGGTGGGAACCGGGACGTGGGACTCTCCGTCGCCGCCGTCTTCGAGGTCGAGGACCTCCCAGTCGGATTCCTCACTCCAGGTGCCGTCGCCTGCGAACTCGGTGGTGAATTGTTCGGTCACTGCCCTGCTCCAGTTCTTTCGCTTACCACCAGCAGCAACCTGCCGATCACGTCGTCGATTCCGAGTTCGCTGGTGTCGACAAGCACGGAATCGTCGGCCGGCCGCAGTGGCGACACGGCGCGCGTGGAGTCGAGGTGGTCACGACGCTGCACGTCGGCCAGCACGGCCGCGTAGTCGTCGCCTCGCCCCTCCGCGAGATTCTGCGCATTCCTGCGCTGTGCCCGGGCTTCCGCCGAGGCGGTGAGGTAGATCTTCACGTCGGCGTCC
This sequence comes from Rhodococcus sp. IEGM 1305, assembly GCF_030058635.1. Classification (NCBI taxonomy): domain Bacteria; kingdom Bacillati; phylum Actinomycetota; class Actinomycetes; order Mycobacteriales; family Nocardiaceae; genus Rhodococcus; species Rhodococcus sp. IEGM 1305. The sequence goes on along the minus strand of NZ_JASHKX010000054.1, from coordinate 15,806 downwards.
GGGATCACGACGGTGCCGATGTCCCGGCCCTCGACGACGATCCGTTCTGCCTCGCCCGCGAGACGACGCTGCGCCGCGACGAGCAGTTCACGCACGGCCGGTACGGCGGAGACAGCCGAGACGGCCTTGGTCACCGCGTCGCCGCGGATCTCCTCCCCCACGTCCTCCCCGTCGAGCAGGACCTGCTCACCCGCCGGGTCGGTGCCGATCGACCACGGCAGACCGGCGGTCGCGTCGGCGATCGCGGCGGGATCGGTGAGGTCCACGCCCTTGCGCAGCGCATGCAGCGTCGCGATGCGGTACATGGCGCCGGTGTCGAGGTAGCGGGCGTCGAGGCGCTGCGCCAGCATCCGCGAGACGCTCGACTTCCCGGTTCCGGAGGGGCCGTCCATCGCGACGACCAGCTTCGAGGTACTCACAGGCCCACCGCCCCGTAGAGACCGCCGACCTCGCCTCGACCGAGTACGCGGAGTGTGCCGGGACGCTGGTCGCCGAGAGCGACCGCGCCGATGTCCGTCCGGACGAGCCGGATGACGGGGTGTCCCACGGCGTCGAACAGGCGCCGCACGATGTGCTTGCGGCCTTCGTGCAGGGTGACGCGGACGAGCGACTTGCCCTCGTTGATGTCGAGGAGCGTGAACGTGTCGACCTTCGCCGGACCGTCGTCGAGCTCGACACCCTCCTTGAGCTTCTTTCCGACGCCGCGTTCGAGGGCACCCGACACGGTCGCCAGGTACGTCTTCGATACCTCGAAGGACGGGTGCATGAGCCGATGCGCCAGGTCACCGTCGTTGGTGAGCAGCAGCAGCCCCTCGGTGTCCGCGTCCAGGCGACCGACGTGGAACAACCGCTGACCTGCGGCGACCCGCTCGGAGACGATGTCGCCGACGCACGGGCGACCCAGGTCGTCCGACATCGTCGACTGCCAGCCGCGGGGCTTGTTCAGCGCGAGGTGGACAAGGTCCTTCTGCACGACGACCCGGACGCCGTCCACGCGCACCACCGCGTTCTCGGGGTCGATGCGCAGGCCCTGCTCGATGACGATGCGGCCGTCGACCTCGACGCGACCCTGCGAGATCAGTTCCTCGGCTGCACGGCGCGACGCGACGCCGGCCTGGGCGAGGACCTTCTGCAGTCGCATGCCGTCGCCCTGCGGCGGGCCCGCGGGCCGATCGGCGGCGTCGGCGTACTGGTGCCGGGCCGGCTTGGCATTGCTGATCTTGGGCGCGTGGGCCTGGGCGCGCTGCGGCTTGGCCGACTTGGGCTTGCCGCGTTTGTTCTTCGCGGCCGCGGCGTCGGGCCTGCCCGACTTCCCCTTGACGGCGTCCGACCTGGACGGACGCCGATCGGTCTCGGAGCGGCTCGGTCGCCCTCCGGCTTCCGACCTGTCCGAGCGACCCCCGGCCTCCGACCTGGTGGGGCGCTGCTTCTTGTTGTTGCGATCCGGTGTGCCATCTCGGCGAGCGGGTTTCTTCACTTTTGTACTATCCCTGTCAGTCTTCGGTGTCCAGCCCGGTGTCCAACTCTGCTGTGGAAGCCGTAGCTTTATTCATTCTCGCAAATCGTGGATCAGATTCCAGACTGTCACTGATGTCATCTATCAGATCCACGTCCGGCAACAGCGGAGCCAAGGCGGGAAGATCGGCGAGAGACGCCAAGCCGAGCCGTTCCAGGAAGAGCTCCGTCGTCGAATACTGCGTGGCGTTGGTATCGGGATCGACGCCGGCTTCGGCGATCAATCCGCGAGCGAGAAGTGTGCGCACCACACCATCCACGTTGACGCCGCGCACCGCACTGATCCGTGCGCGGGTCAACGGTTGACGGTATGCCACCACGGCCAGAGTTTCCAACGCCGCCCTCGTCAGTTTGGACCGCGCACCGTCGAGTAGGAGTCGTTCCACGTAGGGCGCGTACGCGGTGCGCGTATAGAGACGCCAACCGTCACCGGCATATCGGAGGTCCATCCCACTGCCACGGGCGGTGAGCTCGGCGGACATGCGGTTCAGCACGTCCGTGATGCGATTCACAGAAGCGCCGGTCGCGGAGGCGAGCTGTTCGGCTCCGGCGGGAGAGTCGACGATCAGCAGCAGCGACTCGAGAACAGCTTCGAGTTCGGTGTCCGACAGCTCGAGTTCTGCGTCGAGGGCGCCCAAGTCGTCCGACTCGTCGAACGGGGCCGAACTCATCCGTAATCCTCCTCGGTCACCGGGGCGTGTGCGCCTTCTCCGGTCCAGCTCACCAGCAATTCCCCGAGTGGCTCGGGCTGTTCGAACAACACCGACTGCTCGCGATACAGCTCGAGCAGCGCGAGGAATCTTGCCACGATCAGGGTGGTCACCTCGCACTCCGCGACCAGGTCGCCGAACGTCGCCCACTCCCCGGCTCCCCGTTCGCGGAGCAGTTCCAGCATCCGCGCCGCCTGTTCGGGCACCGACACCGCGTGCATGTCGTGCAGATGGTCGAGTCCCACGGTGGGCTTCGGGCGGGGTGTGAACACGGTCGCGGCGATCTCCGCGAACCGCTGCGGGTCGACCCCGAGCAACACTTCCGGCAGCAATTTCGTGAACTGGTCCTCCAGTGCCGCCGAACGCGGGTACCGGCGCAACGCGGCCGCCTCGAGCTCACCGAAGAGTTGCGCCACCTGCTTGTACGCGCGGTACTGCAGCAGCCGGGCGAACAGCAGGTCGCGCGCCTCGAGGAGCGCGAGGTCCTCGGCGTCCTCCACCTGGCCCGCCGGGAGTAGACGCGCCGCCTTCAGGTCGAGCAGCGTCGCCGCGACCACCAGGAATTCCGTGGTCTGATCGAGACCCATCTCCGTGCCCAGCGAGCGGGTGTAGGCGATGAAGTCGTCCGTCACCTGGTGCAGCGCGACCTCCGTCACATCCAGCTGTCGCTGGTTGATCAGGGTCAGGAGCAGGTCGAACGGTCCCTCGAAATTCCGCAGCGTCACCCGGAAGCCGGGCTTGACCGCGGGCGCCTGCTGATCCTCGGCCTGCGTTACCTGGGCCTGCGGGTCCTCGGTCTGCGGTGGAGCCGAAATGTCTTGCGTATTCACCACTTACCGGCCGGACCGGTGAATGACCTCGCGTGCAAGAGCACGGTACGCCTCGGCGCCGGTCGATTTCGGCGCCCAGGTGGTGATCGGTTCCCCGGCGACCGAGGTCTCGGGGAAGCGCACGGTGCGGTTGATCACGGTGTCGTACACGAGGTCCCCGAACACCTCCACCACACGGGCCATCACTTCACGCGCGTGCAGGGTCCGCGAGTCGAACATCGTCACGACGATGCCGGCGAGTTCGAGCCGCGGGTTGAGCCGGTCGTGGACCTTCTCGACCGTGTCGTTGAGCAGCGCCAGGCCGCGCAGGCTGAAGTACTCGCACTCCATCGGAATGATCACCGAGTCCGCGCAGGCCAACGCGTTGACGGTGAGCAGACCGAGGGACGGCTGGCAGTCGATCAGGACGTAGTCGTACCGGTCGAGCACCGGATGCAGCACCCGTCCGAGCGTCTGTTCCCGCCCGACCTCGGTGACGAGCTGAATCTCCGCCGCCGACAGGTCGATGTTGCTCGGCAGGAGGTCGAGGCCCTCGACGCGTGTCCGCATCAGGACGTCGTCGATCGCGACGCGGGGTTCGACGAGCAGGTTGTGGACGGTCAGTTCGAGGTCGTGATGCGCGACGCCGAGCCCCGCGGACAGCGCCCCCTGGGGATCGAGGTCGACGAGCAGGACACGTCGGCCGAATTCGGCGAGCGACGCTCCCAGGTTGATCGTCGACGTCGTCTTGCCGACGCCACCCTTCTGGTTGCACATCGCGATGATCTTGGCCGGGCCGTGCGAGGGCAGCGGGGCGGGTTCCGGCACCGCACGTGTCGGCCGTCCCGTGGGCCCGAGCTCCTCCTCCACGACCACGGCAGCGTCCTCGAACAAGGCTGCGGGTTCGGATTGCCGCACGTCGAACATGTCGCCCTCCTGTTGCGAGTGCTCTGACTCCGCCGCTGGCGGCTGCGGTGTCACCACGGTCCGATGATCCCCTGTTCTCTCGATGATCGCTGCCGATCCCACATCGTTATACGAACGCTACCGCCTCGTACCGTGAAATTTCCCCTCGACACGCTTTCCGTCACCTCGCCCGGGGGTGCGCTCCGGCCCACACCTCGCGCAGCGCACCCACTGTCACCAGCGTATATATCTGGGTGGTCGTCACCGAGGCATGCCCCAGCAGCTCCTGGACGACGCGGACGTCGGCGCCGCCGTCGAGCAGATGCGTCGCGAACGAGTGACGGAGCGTGTGCGGTGACACCGCCGACGAGATGCCCGCCGCGTCCGCCGCGGTCTGCAGCACCTTCCATGCGCTCTGGCGGGACAGGCGTCCGCCGCGGACATTGAGGAACAGCGCGGGTGTTCCGCGTGATGCCAGCGCCGGCCGGCCCCGGATCAGGTAGGCGTCGAGGGATTCGACGGCGGGCCGGCCCACCGGCACCACCCGCTGCTTGCCGCCCTTGCCCCGCAGCAGCACCGACCGGGTCTCGGTGTCGACGTCGTCGACGTCCAGGCCCACGGCTTCGGAGATGCGGGCGCCCGTCGAATACAGCAGTTCGAGGAGCGCGCGGTCGCGGACCGCCCGCGGACCGTCGGCGGGTCCGCTGCCGCCGACCGCCTCCAGCAGCGCCAGCACCTCGTTGACCGGCAGCGATTTGGGGAGCCGTTTCGCCGGCGACGGTGGCCGCACGTCCCGGGCGACGTCCACTGCGGTCATCCCCTCGGCCGCGGCGAACCGGTGGAATCCGCGCACCGCGATCAGGGCGCGGGCCGCCGAGCTCGCGGCCAGCGGCGGCAGTTCACGATTCGGATCGCCGGTGCGCAGCGCGATCACGAAGTCGCTGACATCCTGTTCGCGGATCCGGCCGATGTCGGTGACCTCCCGGTCGGCGAGGAACTGCGTGTACCGCTCGAGGTCGCGGCGATACGAGCCGAGGGTGTTGCGGGCGGCTCCGCGCTCGACGGCCAGGTGATCGAGGTACGAATCCACCTGCCGCGCAATCACCATGTCATGCCCGCGCGGCCTCGTCCCCGCCGGCGCGCGAGCGTTTCCTCTCGCTGAACCTGTCGGGGCGATCGACCCAGGGCACGGTCACGTCGCGGAGTTCGCCGACACCGCCCGGGCGGGACCGGGCAGCGGCGAGTGCCATCACTCCGGCCACGGCCGTGGCGTTGACGATGGTCCCGTTCAGCACCATCGACACGACCTCGTCGAGCGGAATCCGCTCGATCTCGAGGTCGGCTTCCTCGTCCTCCGGGTCGGGCCGGTCCACCTCGTACAGGTCCTCGGCGAGGAACACGCGCACCGACTCGTCCGTGAACCCGGGTGAGAGAACGACATCCACGAGAACGGACCAGCGACGGGCCCCGAGTCCGGTCTCCTCCGCCAGCTCGCGCCCGGCCGCGTCGACCGGGTCCTCCCCCGGCTCGTCCAGCAAGCCCGCCGGGATCTCCCACAACCGGCGCCCCACCGGGTGCCGGTACTGGTGGATCAGGACCACCCGGTCCTCGTCGTCGAGCACCACGACGGCGACGGCGCCGTGGTGCTCGACGACCTCGCGTTCGGCGGCCCGGCCGTCCGGCATCGCGACGTGATCCACGCGCAGGGCGAGGATCGCGCCGCTGTAGACGGCGCGCGAGTCGAGGGTCTCGAATTCGTGCCGGCCGGTGTCGGTCATGGTCGGTCTCGCCCTATCCCGCGCTGTCGACGGACGCGACCTCGTCGCGGTCGGCGGAGTCGGCGAGTTCGTCATCGGTAGCGACGGCGGCCCGCTCCTCACCGTGCACGTCGACGGGAAGCCGCTCTTCGAGCTTGTGCCTCAGCGCCGCGTCGACGAACGCCGCGAACAGCGGGTGCGGACGCGTCGGACGGCTCTTCAGCTCGGGGTGCGCCTGCGTCGCGACGAAGAACGGGTGCTGGTCGGCCGGGTACTCGACGAACTCGACGAGGTGACCGTCGGGCGAGGTTCCGCTGAACCGGAGTCCGCTCTTCGCGATCCGGTCGCGGTACGCGTTGTTGACCTCGTAGCGGTGACGGTGACGTTCCGACACCTCTTCGCTGCCGTACGCGCGGGCTACCACGGACCCCTTCGTGAGGACGGCGGGGTACGCGCCGAGGCGCATCGTGCCGCCGAGATCCGCCTCGCCGGCGATGACGTCTTCCTGGTCGGCCATCGTGGAGATCACGGGGTGCGTGGTCTCGGGCTCGAACTCGGCGGAGTTGGCGTCGTCGAGGCCCACGCTGCGCGCAGCCTCGATCACGACGCACTGCAGGCCGAGGCACAGTCCGAGCAGCGGGATCTTCCGGTGACGGGCGTACCGGATCGCGCCGAGCTTGCCCTCGATACCGCGGATTCCGAAGCCGCCGGGAATCAGCACGCCGTCGACGTCGCCGAGGGCGGCCTGCGCGCCCGCCTCCGTCTCACACGCGTCGGACGGCACCCAGGAAATTTCCACCTTCGAGCGGTTCGCGAAGCCGCCGGCGCGCAGCGCCTCGGTGACGGACAGGTAGGCGTCCGGCAGGTCGACGTATTTTCCGACCAGGGCGATCCGCACGGTCTCGCGCGGCTGGTGGACGCGCTCGAGCAGGTTGCCCCACACGGTCCAGTCCACGTCGCGGAACGGCAGACCCAGCTGACGCACCACGTAGGCGTCGAGGCCCTCGCTGTGCAGCACCTTCGGGATGTCGTAGATCGAGGGCGCGTCGGGGGTCGAGATGCAGCCGTCGACGTCGACGTCGCACATGAGCGCGATCTTGTTCTTCAGCGCGGGGGGTACCTCGCGGTCGCAGCGCAGGATCAGCGCGTCGGGCTGGATACCGATGTTCCGCAGGGCCGCGACCGAGTGCTGGGTGGGCTTCGTCTTGAGCTCACCCGACGGCGCCAGGTACGGAACCAGGGAGACGTGGAGGAAGAAGACGTTGTCGCGACCGACGTCGTGGCGCACCTGACGGGCGGCCTCGAGGAACGGCTGCGACTCGATGTCACCGACGGTGCCACCGATCTCGGTGATGACGACGTCGGGCTGGTGTCCCTGGAGGTCCGGTCCGCTCATGGCGAGGATCCGGCTCTTGATCTCGTCCGTGATGTGCGGGATGACCTGGACGGTGTCGCCGAGGTATTCACCGCGCCGCTCCTTGGCGATGACCGTCGAATACACCTGGCCGGTGGTGACATTCGCCTGACCGGACAGGTCGCGGTCGAGGAAGCGCTCGTAGTGGCCGACGTCGAGGTCGGTCTCGGCGCCGTCTTCGGTGACGAAGACCTCACCGTGCTGGAACGGGTTCATCGTGCCCGGATCGACGTTGAGATACGGATCCAGTTTCTGCATGGTCACGCGCATTCCCCGCGCGGTGAGCAATTGCCCGAGGCTCGAGGCTGTGAGGCCCTTGCCGAGTGAGGAGGCGACGCCGCCGCTCACGAAGATGTGCTTGGTAGCGGTACGCGAATGAGTGCGTGACTGTGGCAAAGGGGCTCCCGTGACGACTGTGCAGGGCTTGGTCTGTTCGAGCAATGCTGGGGCCTGCCGACCCACGGGACTTCACGGTAACACCTTGTCGTACGTCCCGGAAACAACGCGCCGCGATTGCCCGCCCCGATGTGACGCGCGCTACGCCGGGGTGGCCCCGACGGTGACTCCGGTCGTGCCGGGCCCGGTGCCGTACCGGCCGGCGCCGCCGTTCAGTTGCTCCTGCAGCGCGAGCGGAACGGTGATCTTGCCCGCTTCCCGGTCGATGTTGTCGATCGTCGTGAGCGCCGCGGAGAGGGCCGCGTCGGCCCGCGCGACGGCGACCGCACCGTTGCCCTGCGCCGACGCCGGACGCCCGGCGAGAACCGCCCCGGCACCGCGCGAATCCAGCGCGCCCGCGAACCGGGCCACCACCGCGCCGCGGTTGCCGCTGACACCGTCCTCCACGTCGCGGTCGCCGGTCAGCACCACCGCGACCTGTGCCGGTTGGACCGCACCGTCGTCGTAGCTGACAAATCCCGCACCGCGGAGGGTCTCGAGAGCGAGCGCCATCTCCTGTGCGGAACTCTGCGGCTGGCCCGTCTCCTTACCCAGCATGAGGACCGAACCGAGCAGGTCGCCTGCGAGGCTGCCCTGGTCGACGGCCCCGGTCTTCAACGTGACACCCGCAGGGATCACATTGTTGACGACCGTCCGGAGCCGGTCACCGCCCGTCGCGTCCACGAACGAATCGGTCAACGACACCCGGCCGGTCACCGACCCACCTGCCTGAGCGATCATGCGGTTGACCCCGTCGAGGTCGGCGGGGTCGGCATCCGGGGTCGTCACGACCATCACGGTGCGTTGCGCCAGAGTGTCGGCCACCACGCGGCCGCCCACGGCGGAATCGAAGCCGTCCGCCGAGTTCAGCTGCTCGGTCAGCTGGTTGTTGCGTTCGTTCGCCTTCTCCACGTCGGTCTGCAGGTCGGCCTTGTCGTCGCGCAGCCCCGAGACGAGACCGCTCGACAACAGGCCGGAACCCATCACCACGCCTATTGCCAGAGCCAGGAAGATCGCCGCAATGGAAATGGCATGGTGACGCAGAGAAATCACTTGAAGAACCCCTGGACCCACAACGCGAAGCTGTTCCATGTCGCGACGGCCCAGTCCAGTGCCTCACCACCGATGTTCGACACCACCAGGGCCACGATCACCGCAACCAGTGCGGCCAGTACGAGCAGCGCGATCGCGCCGCCCGACACGCGGCTCCGGTACAGGGTCGCCACGGCCTTCGCGTCCACCAGTTTCGGCCCGACCTTCAGCCGGGTCATGAACGCGGACGGGTTGCTGTCGCGGCGGCCGCGGTCGAAGAATTCGTCGAGGGAGACGGTGCTCCCGACCGTGACGATCAGCGACGCGCCGTGATGATCGGCCAGCAGCAGCGCCAGGTCGGACGGGGACCCGGAGGCGGGGAACGTCATCGCTCCGATGCCGAGGTCCTGGATCCGTGACAGACCGGGGGCGTGACCGTCCTGGTCGGCGGGGAGCACCACCTCGGCGCCCGACTTGAGCGTCGCGCTGGTGATGTCCTCGGGGTCGCCGACGATGAGGTCGGGGCGATAGCCCGCCGACTTCAGGACGTCGGCGCCTGCCCCGACGCCGATGAGGATCGGCGAGTACTCCTTGATGAACGGCTTGAGGTTCTTCAGGTCGGACGCGTGGTCCGGGCCGTCGGACACGATCACGACGTGCCGTTCCTTCATGTCGACGTCGACGTCGGGGACGCCGACTCCGTCGATCAGCAGCGGACTTTCGGTGCGGATGAACTCGATGGTGTTGCCGGAGAACGCCTCGAGGTGGTCGACCAGACCGGTCTTCGCCTCGATCATCCGGTCGGAGATCTCCGCCTCGGTCTGTTCGTCGCCCTTCGCGATGCGCCGTTCCCCGGAGTAGACACCTCCCCCGTTCACCCGGACCTTGCTGCCGTCCTTGATGCTCTTGAAGATCTCGGTGCCTGCCGAATCCACCAGGAGGATCCCGTTGGCGACGATCACCTCCGGTCCGAGGTTGGGATAGCGCCCCGAGATGGAGGGCGACGCGTTGATCACTGCGAGAACGCCGGCCTTCACCAGGGCGTCCGCGGTCCCGCGATCGAGGTCGAGCTCGTCGAGAACGACGATGTCACCGGGTCCGACGCGTCGCAGCAACTTGGCCGTGTTGCGATCCACCCTGGCGATGCCGCTGACCCCAGGCAAAGTTTCGGTGTTACGTGACAGCAGTGCCGGCATCTTCATGAGTTCGATGATGGACCGGAAGCCGGACCGACCTGTGGAGGCGCGCCGAACCGTTTACCACATCAGTCACACCATTACCACGGGTGCGGGCGGTCCGCAGGACCGGTCAGGCGGAACGCTCGGCGTTGGCGGTGGCCAAGAGCTCCTCCGCGTGGGCGCGACCGGTCTCGGTGTCGTCGAGTCCGGCGAGCATGCGCGCCAGTTCGACAACCCGTTCGTCGTCGGTGAGCGTGTGCACACCACTGCTGACGACGCCGTCCGCGTCGTCGACCTTGTCGACCACCAGGTGGGTGTCCGCGAACGCCGCGACCTGCGGCAGGTGCGTCACGACGATGACCTGGTGTGTCCGGGCGAGCCGGGCCAGTCGCCGGCCGATCTCGACTGCGGCCCGACCGCCGACGCCGGCGTCGACCTCGTCGAACACCATCGTCGCGCCCGAGTCGGAACCGGCGAGCACCACCTCGAGTGCCAGCATCACGCGCGAGAGTTCACCGCCGGACGCGCTCTTGCTGATGGGCAGCGACTGTGCGCCGCTGTGCGCCGACAGCCGGAATTCCACTTCGTCGACGCCGGACGAACCCGCGTGCAGTTCCGTCCCGTCGACGGTGAGCGGTGCCGTGTCCTGAGGTCCGGCGATCCGGGGCCGGACGGACACCTCGAGAGCGGCCCGGCCCATCGCCAGACCAGCGAGTTCGGAACTGACGGCCTTGGCGAGCTTGACCGCCGCCTTGACGCGGGCGGCGGTCAGCTTCGACGCGGCCTCCGCGGTGGACGCCGCCGACTCCTCGACCTGCTTCGTCAGCGCCGCCAATGCATCGGAGGACACGTCGATCTTCTCGAGCCTCGCACGGGCGTTGTCTGCCCATTCCAGTACGCCGTCGACGTCGGCAGCGTACTTGCGGGTGAGGTTCTTCAGTTCCGCCTGCCGCGACAGCAAGGAGTCCAGTGCCCCCGGATCCGCGGGAAGCCCGGCGAGATACGTGGTCAGGTCGGCGGAGACGTCCGTGATCACCGCGATCGCGTCGGCGAGGCGCGGTCCGAGCCCGTCCAGTTCGGGGTCGGTGGTCGATTCGATCCGGGCCCGCGCCTCGGACAACAGATCCAACGCGGGTGCGCCGACGCCGTCGCCGTCCATGTCGTCGCCGCCGGCGAGCGCGGCGTGCGCTTCCTCGGCCGCAGAGCGCAGCGAGTCGAGTTCACTGAGCCTGCGCACCTCCGACACGATCGACTCGTCCTCACCCGGGGTGGGCGCGACGCCGTCGATCTCGTTGAGGGCGAACGTCAGTTGGTCGGCTTCCTGCGCGAGTTCCCGGGTGCGCCCGGTGCGTTCGATCAGTTCGGTTCGCGCGGTCACCCATTCGTCGCGGTGCTTGCGGTACCGCGCCAGCAGCGGGCCGACCGTCTTGTCCGCGAACCTGTCCAGGGCGGCGCACTGCTGGTCGGGCCGGAGCAGCCGCAGCTGATCGTTCTGCCCGTGGACGGTGAGCAGTGGGTCGGTGAACTCGGACAGCACACCCGCCGGAACGCTGCGCCCGCCCAGGTGGGCGCGGGACCGTCCGTCGCTGCCGACGGTCCGCACCGCAATGATGGTGCCGTCCTCGTCTCGCTCGGCGCCGGTCGATTCGAGGAGCCGGGTCACGGCCCGTTCGACGTGCTCCGAGCCCTCGTCCGTCATGAACCGGCCCTCGACCACGGCACGGGGCGCGCCGAGACGCACCCGGCCCGCGTCTGCCCGCGCACCGCTGAGCAGGTGCAGGCTCGTCACCACCATCGTCTTGCCCGCACCGGTCTCACCGGTGAGCACCGTCAAACCTTCGTGGAATTGCGCCGACGCCTCGGAGATCACACCGAGGTTGTCGATCCTGATCTCTGCCAGCACGTTTAGGGCTTCCTTCCTCGCCACCCGGTGACGGGCAGCTCGAACTTTCGCACCATCCGGTCTGCGAACGGCGCCGAATCCAGTCGTATCCACCGAACGGGTTCCTTGCCACGCACCACTTCGACGCGGGCGCCCGCGGGTAGCTCGAGGGTCCGGCGACCGTCGCAGAACACCAGACCGTCGTGGCTGCCGGCCACCGTCTCCACCGCGATCAGCGAGTTCGGGCTCGTCACGAGTGGGCGCGCGAACAGCGCGTGCGCGTTGCTCGGGACCACGAGCAGGGCCTCCAGCTCCGGCCACACCACGGGGCCACCTGCCGAGAACGCGTATGCCGTCGACCCGGTCGGGGTGGAGATGAGGACGCCGTCGCAGCCGAAGGCCGACACGGGGCGGCCGTCCACCTCGAGCACCACCTCGAGGACACCGAGCCGGGACCGGTTCTCGATGCTCGCCTCGTTGAGTGCCCAGCCGCGTTCGATGATTTCGTCGTCCACCCGGACCAGCACGTCCAGCGTCATGCGGTGTTCGATGCGGTACTCACGACGCACCACCTGGGCGAGCGCCTCGTCGAGGTGCTCGGCCTCCGTTTCCGCGAGGAACCCGATGCGGCCCAGGTTGATGCCCAGAACCGGAATGGACGCGGCCTGGGCGAGTTCCGCTGCCCGCAGGAACGTTCCGTCTCCGCCGAGCACGAGCACCATCTCGCAACCGAGGGCGGCGTCGGGGCCGGCCTGGACGATGGTGACTTCCAGCCCGGGGACCAGGAATTCGTCGGCCGCCATGCCGTCCATCGGTTCGATTCGGGTGCTGTCGACCTCGTCGACGAGGACGCGCAGTCCGATCCCGGCCCGCTCGAAGATCTTGCCGACGCGTCGCGCGGTCTCCGTGATCTCGGCGCGGCCCGGGTGCGCAACGAGCAGGATTTCCCGCTCGCGTTGCTGGGTGCCGCTGCTTCCCCCGCTCACTGTGGTCCCTCCTGCACCGCGGTGCGGATCAACTCTTCTATCGACTCGACCGGTACATCATCCGCCCCGGGTGTGACATCCGCGCGGAGCCACAGGAAGTACTCGACGTTCCCCGACGGTCCCGGCAGCGGACTGGCCACTGCACCGACGGTACGCAGTCCCAGCGACGCTGCCGTCTTCGCGACATCCAGTACCGCGGCGACGCGCAACTCCGGGTCACGCACCACACCACCGGAGCCCACGTGGTCCTTGCCGACCTCGAACTGCGGCTTCACCATCGGAATCAGATCTGCGCCGTCGGTTACGCAGGCGACGAACGCCGGGAGGACGAGCTTCAGGGAGATGAACGAGAGGTCCGCGACCACCAGATCGACCGGGCCACCGATCTGCTCGACGTCGATGGATCGCACGTTGGTCCGGTCGATGACGTGGACGCGGTCGTCGGACTGCAGCCGCCACACCAGCTGGCCGTAGCCGACGTCCACCGCCACGACCTCCCGCGCGCCGTGGTGAAGCAGCACGTCGGTGAAGCCGCCGGTGGACGCGCCTGCGTCGAGGCAGCGCTTGGCCTCGACCTCGAGTCCGCGGGGGCCGAACGCCTCGAGCGCACCGAGGAGTTTGTGGGCTCCGCGCGATGCCCAGGACACTTCGTTGTCGACCTCGACCACCCGCAGCGGAGTTCCCGCTTCGATTGCGGTGGCGGGTTTGGTCGCTGCCGCTCCCGAGATCAGTACTCGGCCGGAGGCGATGAGTTCTTGCGCGTGTTCGCGGGACCGGGCCAGTCCCCGCCGAACGAGTTCGGCATCCACCCGTGCTCGACGGGCCACGTCAGATCTTGTCCACGGTGGCCAGCGCCTCCACCAGCACGTCGTGCGCCTTCTCGAGAAGATGGGCTTTGCGTGGGATGACTCCGACGCCGTGCTCGTCGTCAGGATCCGGTTCGACGGCTCCGAGCCGCGACAACAATCCATCGACCTCCGAGTGGATCGTCTCGGGGTCGACACTCTGAGGAGGCCCAGGTAGATGGGCTCCCGGGCGCGGTATTGGCGTGCTCATCGGGCACAACGCTAGTCCATCGCGTTCCGATACGCATACAGCGAATCGCGTGACGGACAACGCGGGTCTGCCGGGTTTCAGGCACCCCAGCCGGAGGCGACCGCACTCACCGCGGGCGTCGTCGACGTGATTCGCGCGAAGTCGGGGAACTTCCAGGCAGCAACGGCCACGGCCCGCAGCAGAGCGGCCGAATCCACCGGCGCGGCGGAATCGGCGGTCGGTTCGATCACCAGGTCGGTGCCGTCGAACTCGACGGACCACCGGCTGTCCTCGCCGATGAGGGATTCCTCGGCGGGGCGGTTGAGCGCGTCCAGTTCGGACGCCAGATAGGTGGGCCGTTGCTCCGGGGCGGCACGCAGCACGTCGACCGCGGTGCTCACTCCGGTGAGCACCAGCAGCGAGTCGAGACCGACATTGTTGGCGCCTTCGATGTCGGTGTCCAGCCTGTCGCCCACGACGAGCGGGCGCGAGCACCCGCTGCGGAGCATCGCGTCTTCCATCAGCGGCGCGGCCGGTTTACCCGCCACGAGAGGTTCGCGGGACGTCGCCGTGCGTAGCGCCGCGACCATCGATCCGTTGCCGAGGACGAGTCCGCGTTCGGTGGGGAGGGTCGAGTCCAGGTTCGCCGCCACCCAGACCGCTCCGGCCCGGATCGCGAGGGTCGCCTCGGCGAGTATCGCCCAGTCCGTCGTCGGCGAATGTCCTTGGACGACAGCCGCGGGCGCGTCCTCGAACGACCGCACCGGGCGCAGTCCGACGTTCCGGACTTCGTCGGCGAGCGCTTCGGTGCCCACGATCAGGACCGGCGAATCGGGGGCGACGTTCTCCGCGAGCAGCCTGGCCGCGGACTGGGAACTCGTCACCACCGTCGACTCGTCGGCGTCGAACCCGAGTTCGGTCAGGTGTTCCGCGACCTCGCCCGGGCTGCGACTGGCGTTGTTGGTCACGTAGTAGCAGGACTGCTCCGCGGCCGCCAAAGCCTCTCGCGCGCCGGGGATTTCCTGCGACCCCTGGTACAGGGTGCCGTCGAGGTCGAGCAGCAGGGCGTCGTAGCCGTCGCGCAGAGCCGTCACTGATCGTCTCCGGTCAGCTCGGCCACACGCTCCTCCGCGTCGGTGTCACCCTCGAGATCCGCGGCGGCGGAATTGAGGAACCACTTGAGTCCGTCCTCGATGCGGCCGGCAGCCACCAAGGCGTCCGCATACGCGTAGAACAGGCGAGCGGCACCGGGTCCGGTCCGCGAGGCGTCGAGATCGGGGGTCTGCAGCGTGACCACGGCCTGGTCGAACTGACCGAGGTCCATGCGCGCCCCGGCGACCACCATGCGCAGCTCGGCTGCCTCGTCACCGGACAGCGCAGCAGCTTCCTCGCTCCGACCGAGTTCGATCGCACGCTCCGGGCGGCCCAGTCCGCGTTCGCAGTCCGCCATGACCGCGAGCAGTCCGGGACCGCCGGCCATGCGACGAGCGGCGCGCAACTCCGACAGCGCCTCGGCCCATTCGCCGGCGTGGTACGCGGTGATACCCGCGGCCTCACGCACGATGGCAATGCGGCCCGCACGCTGGCGCGCGGCGCGAGCATGCGCGAGCGCAAGTCGCGGATCGTCGTCGACGAGCTTGCCTGCCATCACCAGGTGACGCGCAACCGTGTTCGCGTTTGTCTTGTCCAGGCTCAGCAGGTCGCGGCGTACAGCGGGATCGAGCTCGCCGGCCTCGACGTTCTCGGGCAGATCCGGTTCGTCCGGACGCGCCTGCTGCCGCTGCGGACGGTCACCTTCACGTCCGCGAGGCGCGAAGCCGCCCTCGCCGCCACGACGGGGTCCACCACCGCGACGGTCGCCACCGGCGCCGCCACGATTGTCGCGCGAATCGCGACGGGGACCACCGGTCGAGCCACCCCGACCCGAACCGCCGGCGCCGCCGGACGCACCGCCCCGATTGCTGTTGGAGGCACCGCCCCGATTGCTGTTGGAGGCACCGCCTCCGCGGAAGGATCGACGTCCGTCGTCACTCTCCGACACAGTCATTCCTTTCACACAAACCACGAAAGGGGACCCAGTATATTGGGTCCCCTTTCGGTAACGGATGTTCGGCGGTGTCCTACTCTCCCACACCCTGTCGGGTGCA
>NZ_JASHKX010000053.1:0-42029 GCF_030058635.1 Rhodococcus sp. IEGM 1305 | reverse complement strand
TCTGGATGAGTCAACGAATCAGACTTCGCGGGCATCTTGACATGAGGCAACAGGGGCCCGCAACCGGCGGACACCGCCCGCCTGCATCGCGACGGCACGAGACCGACTATCCCGCCGTCGGGTGATTCCTGATCACCGGGCCGGATGGTCGGTCTGCGTGAACCCCTCCTCAGGGAACATTCCAGGTACCCGCGCCGGGCAGTGCGGTGAGGACACCCACACGGTCGGACAGGCCGTTGACGGTCAGGACGGCGACCACCGTTCCCGACCCCGTGAGCACGGGGCCCGTGAACCGCGACGGGCTCACCGCACCGGCTGCCCCGGTCGTCAGATTGCGCCAATGCACGGTGCAGACGCAGTATTCGGCAAATTCGGTGATACCCGGTGCCTCCGGGTCCGTACGCACCGTCACCTGTGAGTAGACGGGGCTGAGAAAACCGGTGGGCAAGTTGGTGATCCCGATGACCGGGACCGGTAGGACGGTGTCCGTGGGTGCCGCGGTCGCGACCGGTGCGACACCCAGGAACAGGACACCCAGTCCGACCAGAACAACAGCGATCGAACTTCTGCGTCTGGGTAGGACGTTCGAGGTACGGCGTTGCATCGTAGCTACCTCCTGTGGGGACCCATTCGGTTCGCTCGGACACGACTGGCGACGTGCCGCGGGGTCAATGATGGCGTCGTCGGGCCGTCGTCATTCGTTACGGAGGTGTGGAAAGGGCGGGAGCAGAGGGGCCATTGCCCAACTGCAAAGACAAATTGAACCAGTAGGCACGCAGCCGTAACGCAGAACACCCACTGAGCGATACGCGGTACATGGTCGGGAGGACCAGGAGTTCCAAATGAGGATGGCACGTGCCACAACAGTAGTCGGCGTTACAACTCTGTTGATGTTCCTAATCGCTGGTACAGCAAGCGCATCACCGCCGAGTCCCGACCCTGTGTGGTACTCATGGTTCCCGACCAGGGAAATGGGCGAAATGTTCAGTCATGTGGTGTGGATTCTCACCGGCTGGATGACCGGCTACGGGTATTTCTAAGATGGGCAACTTGCCTGACCTGCCGCTAGGCATCGACGTGACGTTCCCAATCATCAGTGGTGCCTATTCTATTTAGTTGATGCAAAACAACTTCGAGGTGTTGCACGACAACCACTCCATGCGAGTGTCGTTCGCATGGCACTCTGGCTAAAGCGACAACCGCATCCCTCAGGGTCGACAACTCTTTTCTCTCACGACCGGACGCCGAAATGGGAACCGAACCTGGCTACTGGCGGCCCTGCGCGTTCTCTTGACTGCGCATTCCTGGCGCGGTGGCCGTGCCGCACGAACGCGATCGGGTATTGCCGACCGATGACCGTCTATTAGGGATCGCTCTATGCTGGCATGGTGTTCTTTATATTCGGTTACGGCACCAAGCGGCAACACCGTGGCCCGGGGCAGAGCCGAACGTGCCCACGCTGCCACAACACCACACAGTGGGCACGGATGCGGGAATTCAAGCAGTTCACGTTGTTCTTCGTTCCGGTCGCACGCTGGAAGCGGCGGCAGTTAGAGGAATGTGGCATCTGCGGCACCGCCGTCGCAGTCTGAGCACGTTCAGTCCGGCGACGCGGCCACTGACTGAGCGTGCGTTGGTGTCTTTGCCCGGCTCGCCGACGACCTCCTCACCGAATTCTCCAGCATGCGACTACTGCCCCAACGCAGCCTCGTCTACATGCGCACCCTCGCCAGCGAACACCCCGACCCAATTGCGCAGCACCCTGCTGCCCTCGACCCGCCTACAGCGAACGCGACCCTCGACGATGCCCTCATCGGTCGGCTCGCCCACTTCCTCAGCGATTTCGGCGCTCCCTTTTCCTCTGTCGGACGCCAGCACGAGTTCTCCGTCGGCAACTCCGACTTCTACCTCGAGGTCGGTCGCGGTCGGTCTCTCGTGTCCTTCGCCGGCAGGTCGGCCGCGGTATATAGCGCCATCAGGATCCGTTGATCACCAGGTCCAAGAGCCAGACCAGCCAGGGTATGCCACCCTCAATTGGCAACTCCCACATCGTTCCCTCCCCAGTGTGTCGGTGCGGTACGACCGCCATTGTGCCCGAAACGGTGTCGGTGCACCGGCAAACCTGACCACCGACACTCCCATGACCACCGAGCTCCGAAGCGTGACGCCCGTCGACTGCAACTACCGGTCCCGGTCCATCACGATCAGTGATCGTGCCGTCGTCAGTTGACTGCGATGTCGTACGCCGAGGCGCTGACGACGTTGCGGGGAGGATCGAAGAGCGTGGTGACGTTGTGGACGCTGGATGTCGCGGCCACGCTGTTGCGGTCCGTGAACAGTGGCAACGCGACGGCGTTGTCGAGGATGAAGCGTGTCACCTGGTCGAACAGACCCCGTCGTGTGGCCTCGTCGGTCGCTTTGGTGGCCTGGACCAGCCACTGGTCGACCTGCGGGTCGGCGAGCTTGGACCCGGCGACGATCGATCCGATGGTGATGCCGTCGATCTGGCCGTACTTCAGGTCCGGTGTGGTGGAGCCGAAGGCACGGTTGAGTTGCAGGGACAGATCGAGTCCGCCGATCTGCCGAGGGAACGCCTCGTAGTCGTTACTGGCGAGCAGGTTGTACACCAGTGCGTTCTCGACGTATTCGAGTTCCACCTCGGCTCCGAGGTTCTGGCGGATCTCCGCCTGCCACGCCTCGAGAACGTCGTCGAGCGGGTAGGTGGGAATCGTGGCCAGGAGCTTGATCTTCAGGCGGGACCCGCCGGCATCGGCGCGGTCCAGCCGGCAGCGTCCAGCAGGGAGCCGGCCTCGTCGATGTCGGCGGGGTAGGTGTCGTCGTGTCGGGAATCGAAGTATTTGCTGTCCGGGGAGAGCAGGCTCCACACTCTGCCTTGCGTTGCCTTGGTGACATCCTCGATCAGGGCGGCTTTCTCGACAAGGACAAGACGTCTAACCGCTACCGGCTCGGCAGCGCTGGCTGCCTACGGTCAGATCTCGTACCGCCAGCACCGCATCTATCTATCCTGCGCGGGCCCACCGAACTCATGATCGACGCGCGCATTCCATTCTTCGTGGAACTCGCCCGCGTCACCGCCGACGAGATCGCCGCAGTTCTGCTCTGAGGCGACGTCGCTCAGAGCTGTTCGGACAAGAGTGCACCATTGCGTCCCGAAATCGCTGTGGTCGGAACGCGTCTGCGGCGGCGCCGATTACTCTAGGTTGAGCATATGCACCACCCGGTCCGTACGCGACCCGGCCTGCACGAAGACCATTCGCGCACGGCACGCTGCTGCAGCGACTGCCGTGTCGGAACTGTCGTGCCACGCCGATGCGGCAGCGGAGTCACAGGTCACCGGTCCCGCGGTCGATAAGCCCTTGTGGAGACGCCTTCGTTGCGGGGACCTCCCACTCGATCACCGTCCCCGGCCCCAGGTCGCGAAAGGCCGTGTGCCCGCCGAGCCGCTCGGCGCGACTCCGAATGTTCGTCAGTCCGTGTCCGTGCGCAGCACCCGCCGCGATTCCGGTGCCGTTGTCGCTCACGGTCAAGACGAGGCCATCCTCGTCGGCGGTGACCCGGACGCTGCATACGCTCGCCTGTGCGTGGCGGGCCACGTTGCTCAGGACCTCGCGCAGGGCCGCCTGCAGTTCCGGCCCGGCCTCCCCACCGGAATACCGGTCGACCGGTCCCTCCACACAGAAGTCGGGGGTGAAACCGAGCGCTGCGGCGCTGTTTTCGACGATCTCACTCACCGCGGCACTCAGGCTGCCCACGTCCCCGGACCGCACGGCCGCGGTGGACTGGGTGAGATCGAATATGACGGCACGTAACCCACGCACGATGCTGTCGGTCTCGTCGATCAGTGGGTCGAGTTCGGCAGACAAGCGTGGTTGCCGGAAGCCCAGGGAGGTCAGTGCGAGGCCCAGACCGAACACGCGTTGGAGGATCACATCGTGGAGATCCGCCGCCATCCGGCTCTGTTCGTCATCACGTGCGCTGGCCCGCTCCGCCGCCATGAGTTGTTCGTTCTTGGTCAACAGGCTGGTCCGCATCGTGTCGACCGTGCCCGCGATGATCGCCACCTCCCGGGGCCCGTCGGTGTCGATCTCCCGCACGTAGTCGCCGCCGGCCACCGCGCTGATGTCGGCGAGGAGATGATCGATCGGCCGTGTCAGCAGCCGCCGCGTCAAATACACCGCGGTCACGACCATGACCACGGCGAGAACGCACGCGACGACGGTCGTGATGTTCGCCAGGGCCTGCGCCGAGTGGACTCGTTCGACCTGCTCGGTGACCAGGATGTCGGTGCGGGCACTCAATGCCGCGATCCGTGCGCGCAGGTCGTCGAACAACTCCTTGCCCGTCCCGGTCGTCGCCTGGATCCGATCCGGTTCGCTCGCGGAGTCGCGGCGAGCGGAGATCTCCGGCTCCGCTGCCCGTATCCGCCACGTCTCGGCCGCCTCGACCGTCGTCTGCAGCGCTTCCTGCGCGGCCGCATCCTCGGCGAGCAGCGTGTCCAGGCGGGTGTGCAGTGCAGCCGCGTCACGCCGGCCCGCATCGTAGGGTTCGAGGAATTGCGGTTCACCTGTCAGGGCGTAGCCGCGTTGTCCCGTTTCCTGGTTCACATACGACGTGGTCAGCTCGGCCACCGCCCGCTGCGCGGGCAGCAGCTGCTCGGACAGGTCGTCTACGGCGGCTCGGACCGCCAATCTCCCGTACACCGCGAAGGCTGCAGACACCGCGAACAGCGTCACCAGGATGCCGATAGCCAGCCACAGCAGCGTCCGCAACGAGACCCTCACGGTATTCGCGCTCGAATCCGTCATCGCGTGCCTCTCGGACTCGCAGAACCAGCTGAGCGGCGCCGGTTCGCGCCGACACTCATCGATTCCACACCCGAGTCCACCCTAGGCCCACACCTCGTCGGCAGGCTGGAAACCGGGTCCATCAGCGCTCAGTCACCCGAAACAGACCGAATCCGACCTAGCCACGAGCGCTCCCGGCAGACAGTCGGTCGTTCCTCTCGACTCCGCGGCACGCGATCCGCGGGGTGACGCCCTGTTCACGCAGCCACGCCCGCGGTAGCCACCTGGTCTCCCACAACGCATCCGGCACCACCCAGAGGCACCTCATCTCCCACGCGTCACACAATGCACCAAGCCACTTCATCCACATGAGACTCGCTCGCAGAGGGCCCAATCGAGGGTTGCCCTGCGGTGGCGGTACGCGTCGTCCATCAACCCGAGAAGTTGCTCCTGACTGATTCGGGTTCGAACACCACTGGCGACGTCCGTGATCTGCACACTCTTCTGCGCGATTTCCGTGTGCCCGATGACTGCGATCAGATGGTCTCTGGTTTTCCGGGCTTTCCGAACACGCGCTCCCAGTGACCCGTCATGGTCGACTCGGCTGCGCAGCCCCCGCTGCCGTACTACATCCGCGAACGCGCGCGCCACAGCATCCTGCTCGGCAGTGACCGGCAGAACTGTGACCTGGACTGGAGCCAACCAGAACGGAAGGCGTCCCGAGTAGCGTTCGAGGAGCGCTGCGGTCACTCGCTCCATCGACCCGACAGTCCCTCGATGGATCATCACCGGTCGATGGTCTCCACCGTCGGCGCCGACATAGGTCAGGTCGAATCGCTCCGGCTGGTTGAAGTCGAGCTGCACGGTGGCGATGGTTTCCTCGTGGCCACGTCCGTCGTTGACTTGGAGATCGAGCTTGGGACCATAGAAAGCGGCCTCACCTGGGGCTTCGACCAGGTTCGGCCCATGCTCGTCGAGGACGGACGATCCGGCAGCACGAAGTTGCTCCTGAGCGTGCTCCCATTGCGCTTCGGTTCCGAGCCACGCGGCCGAATTGTCACGCATCGAGAGCCGGACGTAATCGACGGGTAGCCCCAAGATCTCCTGTGCGCGCAGCGCAGCTCGCAACCCCAGCTCGGCTTCATGCAGCACTTGGTCCGGGCGGCAGAAGACGTGCGTGTCGTCGAGGTTGATCTGTCGGACGCGATTCAAGCCGGACAGAACTCCGGAACGCTCGGCTCGGAACATGGAGGCGAGTTCGTTGAATCGAAGCGGCAGCTCACGATATGAGCGTCTGTCGGAGGCGTAGATCAAGGCGTGGTGAGGACAGTTCGCGGGCCGCAGCATGACCTCGTCATCCCCAATGCGCATGGCGGGGAACATGTCTTGGCTGAACTTGCTCAAATGCCCGGACCGCCGACCCGGCGCGTGGAGGAAAACCCGTCCCGGTGGACGCTCCGGATCGGAGCAGCCGGCGCACGCGGTCGTAATCCTTGCGTGTGGCGGGGTCCGAGAGCACCGCGTACGCCTCACTGACCGCCTTGAACCGATCCCCCACCTCGGTGTTGTGCGGGTTTGCGTCCGGATGCAGCTCCCGAGCCAATGTGCGGTACGCCTTCTTGATCTCCCCGGCCGACGCCGTCGAAGGGACACCCAGAGCGGCGTAGAAGTCGCGGTCGAGCCATTCCTGCTGCGACACTTGGCATCCTCCTTTCCTCTCCTGGCTGCGACGAGAGCGCCGTGCGCTCCGAGATCGGCGTTGTCAGGCTGGTGTGCGGTGTCTCAGGCACCGTCGACCGGGGCGGTGCCCGTGCCGTTCCCCGGCGAAGCGGGCCCCTCGACCACGGCGACCGTCGCGGTCCGCAGCACCTTGCGGTCACCGAAGGTGTAGCCGCGTCGCAGCACCCTGCCCACGACGGGATCGCCCCCGGCACCTTCGTGCTGGACCGCTTCGTGCAAGGTGGGATCGAAGCGGTCGCCCTCTTCACCGAATGCGGCCACTCCCAGGCCGGTCAGGATGGCATCGAGCTTGGCCGCGATCGCACGCAGGGGTTCGGTTTCGAGGTCGCCGTGCTCGCGGGCTCGATCGAGGTCGTCGAGGATCCCGAGAAACTTCGCCGCCACCGACGCCGTCGCGGCCTCGACTGCCGCGTGTCGGTCGCGTTCGATCCGGCGCCGGTAGTTGGTGTACTCGGCCTGCACCCGCTGCAGATCGGCGGTCAACTCCGCCACTCGATCAGGGTGTTCGCGCGCCGCCCGATCGGCCCGGTCACCGGGGTGCATCTCCGCGTCGGACGTGGTCGGCGGGGGTTCCCGTTGTGGGGTCGGGGTGACGGGCTGGCTCGGAGTGTGCTCGCGCACCCGGCCGGTGTCCGGATCGACGCGGCGTTTGTCGGTGATCGAGATCGGTTCCCGCGGCGGCTTGTTGCCGTTGCGGCGCTCGCTGCTGCTCATCGGTTGTCCTCCCGTCCGGGTTCGTCCACCACCTCAGCGTCGAAGACCTCCTCGTCCCCACCCCGGGAACCGTTCCCACCGCCGGTGGCGGCCGAGTCCTTCGCCTGCGCGTCGTAGATCGCCTGGCCCAAGGCTTGCGAGTCGGTGGACAGTTTCTCGATGGCCTCTTTGATCGCCGCGACGTCGCTGCCCTTCAACTTCTCCTGGGCATTCGTGATCGACGACTCGACCTTCTCCTTGACGTCGGCGGGCACCTTGTCCTCGTTGTCCTTGATGAACTTCTCGGTCTGGTACACCAGCGACTCGGCCTGGTTGCGGACCTCCGCTTCCTCCCTGCGTTGGGCGTCCTCGGCAGCGTGAGCCTCGGCGTCCTTGATCATCCGGTCGATCTCTTCCTTGGACAGTCCGGAACCCTCCTGGATCTTGATCGTGTTCTCCTTGCCCGTGCCCTTGTCCTTGGCGGTCACGTGCACGATGCCGTTGGCGTCGATGTCGAAGGTGACCTCGATCTGCGGCACCCCCCGCGGTGCCGGCGGAATCCCCGCCAGCTCGAACGAGCCGAGCAGCTTGTTGTGCGAGGCGATTTCGCGCTCACCCTGGAACACCTGGATCTGCACCGACGGCTGATTGTCGTCAGCCGTGGTGAAGGTCTCGGAACGCTTGGTCGGGATGGTGGTGTTGCGCTCGATGAGCTTGGTCATCACGCCACCCTTGGTCTCGATACCGAGGGACAGCGGGGTGACGTCGAGGAGCAGCACGTCCTTGACCTCACCCTTGAGAACACCGGCCTGCAGGGCGGCGCCGACGGCGACGACCTCGTCCGGATTGACACCCTTGTTCGGTTCCTTCCCGCCGGTCAGCTCGCGAACCAGATTCGTCACGGCCGGCATACGGGTGGAACCACCGACGAGCACGACTTGGTCGATGTCTTTGACGGAAATCTTCGCGTCCTTGATCACCGATTGGAACGGGGCGCGGGTGCGGTCGAGGAGATCGGACGTGATCTTCTCGAACTCGCTGCGGGACAACTGCTCGTCGAGGAACAGCGGGTTCTTGTCCGCGTCGACGGTGATGTAGGGCAGGTTGATCGACGTGCTCTGCGAGGAGGACAGTTCGATCTTGGCCTTCTCGGCAGCCTCGCGGAGACGCTGCAGCGCCATCTTGTCCTTGGTCAGATCGATGCCGTTCTGAGCCTTGAACTTCTCGGCCAGCCACTTCACGATCCGGTCGTCCCAGTCGTCACCACCGAGGTGGTTGTCACCGGACGTGGCCCGGACCTCGACGACGCCCTCGCCGATTTCGAGCAGCGAGACGTCGAACGTGCCGCCACCGAGGTCGAAGACCAGGATGGTCTGTTCCTTTTCGCCCTTGTCCAGGCCGTAGGCCAGCGCGGCCGCGGTGGGCTCGTTGACGATGCGCAGGACGTTGAGACCGGCGATCTGGCCGGCTTCCTTCGTGGCCTGACGCTGGGCGTCCTCGAAGTACGCGGGGACGGTGATCACGGCGTCCGTGATGTCCTCACCCAGGTACGCCTCGGCGTCGCGCTTCAGCTTCATGAGCGTGCGGGCACTGATCTCCTGAGCGTTGTACTTCTTGCCGTCGATCTCCACATGCCAGTCGGTGCCGATGTGGCGCTTGACGGAGCGGATGGTGCGATCGACGTTGGTGACGGCCTGGTTCTTCGCGGGCTGGCCGACCAGCACCTCACCGTTCTTCGCGAACGCCACCACCGACGGTGTCGTGCGCGCCCCCTCCGAGTTGGCGACCACCACCGGGTCGCCACCCTCCAGCACGCACACCACCGAGTTCGTGGTCCCCAAATCGATTCCCACCGCGCGAGCCATGACCGCCTCCAGCAGCACACCGGGTGGCGTGATCCTTCGGTCGATCTGCTCGTCGTCACACCCACCGAAATTGAGTGTTATCGACTCAATTTTCCCCCCGGTCCAAACCGAGGTCAAGGCGAAGAATTGAGCGTGGAACGCTCAACCTTTGCTGTGTTCGCCTGGTGGATTTCGTCATGATCGGTAGTGATGTGTCGGTGCGACGTCTGCACGGGTCATCGAATCGGTTTCCGGGCCACAGTCACCGCAGGCGGTTTCCGGGGTCACAGTCACGCGCAGGCGATGGCCAGGATCCGCCCAACTGCTCCGCCGCGTCGCCGAGGTGCGTAGGAGATAGTCCGCTCGCCGTCGAATGGCAAGGAACACAAGCAGTCCGAGTGTCCGGCTACCGGGCCGAGGTTACGCGTAGCCGTCCTGGACGAGTGCGCTGATTCGCCCCACCCTCCCGCGCGATTCACGTGGGAGGGCCCGGCCACGCCGACGTCTATCGGCCGCGCAGCCCGATCGGGTTGCCGTCAGCGTCGGCAAGCACGCAAATCCGTGTCTCGGGTGCAACCTGACGTGGAGCGTCGCGCTCGGTTGCGCCGGCGGCAAGCAGCGTGTCGCGGGTCGCGTCGAGATCCTCGACGTCGGCGAACGCAACCGGTCCGGCGGCCCCGTCACCTGGATTCAGCGCGACCTCGAAGCCGTCCACGTTGTATCCGACGTAGTAGGCCTCGTCGGTGTGAGGTGCGCCGAGCAGCGCGGAATAGACCGCCTTGGCGGCGTCCAGGTCGGATACGGGGATCACCAGGCTGCGGATTGTGGGGCTCATGTTCGTCTCCTTCGTTATGCGGCGGCCGCTCGTTCGGCGATGACGACCACGTTATGCGCGGCTCGGGGCCGGCGCTTCTCGATTTCTGACCGATCTGGAAGTGATGATTCGTCATCTTGTATCGACGCAACGGGGTTCCAGATCCGGACTCCGCGCGGTCCGTCATCTTCTGCCAGGGGTCTCCCCCTCGCTTTGGCTGTGGCCGACGGGCGGCGGATCGCCCACCGGTTCAGCGCCTTTGATGGTCTCTCCCCGGAACAGGGCAGGAAACACGCTATCGGTGTTACCTTGAGCCCTGTGTGTGGCGGTCGGCAATCCTCGCGGCGGCGCACGGCGCTGCTCACCGTGCTCGGGGTGATCGCCGTCGAGCGCATGGCCCTGCAGTTCGGCCACACCAACGCGGTGGACGATGCGCAGGAGACGCTCCCAGCTGACGTCGGAGCCGACGCGCTCGCGCCGCGCCGCGCCCCGGAGCGCGGCGCCGTCAACTGGCCGGTATCGCTGCCGGTCCGCGCCCGGGCACCGTCACCGACCTCGGCCGTGTCACCCATGCCCGCGCGGAACAGCACCTGTGTGCTCCGGGTGTGACAGGCAGGCACCGGCTGCCGTCCCAGCAGATCTGACGCCACTCCCCTCTCGTGACCGCCACGGGCTTGGGCGCCACATCCCTCACCGGACGTGCCGCGTGACCCGATAGTCGTTTCAGCATCGGTAGATTCGTTGCCGGTGCACCGTCGGAATGAGGTGCCGAAGTGCATTCCAAGATTGTTCTCAAACTCACCGGCGCCACCGTGGCCGCGGGGATAATGCTGGCCGGGGTGATGTTCCCGATCGCCGCCGGGCTCGGGTACGCGTCCAACCGTGCCGCCGACAGCGTCGGTAATTCCTCGGCCGAACTGGCCGACGGGGTGGTGCCGGCGGTGACGACCATGACCGACATCACCGGGAACCCGATCGCCTGGCTGTACGACCAGCGCCGATTCGAGGTCCCCAGCGACCAGATCTCCAACGAGATGAAACTGGCGATTCTCTCCATCGAGGACAGACGGTTCGGCGAACATCAAGGGGTGGACTGGCAGGGCACCATGCGGGCGTTCTTCACCAACACCACCAGCGGTCAGATCGAGCAGGGTGCCTCGACCATCAATCAGCAGTACGTGAAGAACTACCTACTGCACGTGGTCGCCAAGACCGACGCCGAGCGCCGTGCCGCGATCGAGACCACGCCGGTCCGCAAGATCCGGGAGATCCGGATGGCGATGACCCTCGACCAGGAACTCTCCAAAGAGGAAATTCTCACCCGGTACCTGAACCTGGTGCCGTTCGGCAACGGTTCCTTCGGGGTGCAAGACGCCGCCCGCACGTACTTCGGCATCGACGCCAAGGACCTGAACCTGGCGCAGTCGGCGATGCTCGCGGGCATGGTGCAGTCCAGCTCCGCACTCAACCCCTACACCAACCCGGAGGGGGTGTTCGAGCGCCGCAATGTCGTCCTGGACACCCTGGTCGTGAATGTTCCGGACCGGGCAGCCGAGATCCGCGCCCTGAAGGAAACGCCGCTCGGGGTGCTCCCGAAACCGAACAATCTGCCCCGAGGATGCATCGCCGCCGGCGACCGCGGGTTCTTCTGCGACTACGCGTTGCAGTACCTCCAGACCGCCGGGTTGTCCCGGGAGCAGCTCGAGAAGGGCGGCTACCTGATCCGCACCACCCTCGATCCGGCCGTGCAGGGATCAGTGAGGTCGGCGGTGTCCACCTACGCCGACCCGAAGCTCCCCGACATCGCGAGCGTGATGAACGTCGTGCAGCCCGGCCAGGACCAACACAGGGTCCTGGCGATGGCGGGCAGCCGCAACTACGGCCTGGACGCTGCCGCCGCCGAGACGGTGCAGGAGTTGCCCTATTCATTGTCCGGGCACGGCGCCGGATCGGTGTTCAAGATCTTCACCACCGCCGCGGCCATGGAAAAGGGGCTCCGGCTCAACGCGATCCTCGACGTGCCCGGCCGGTTCGACGCCCGCGGGATGGGCGACGGCGGCGCCCCCGGATGCCCGGCGGCGACCTACTGCGTGCAGAACGCCGCCCCCTATCCGCGGGCATTGGCGGTCACCGACGCCCTCGCCCAGTCCCCGAACACCGCGTTCGTGAAACTTCTCCAGGCCACCGGGGTGGATGCGACGGTCGACATGGCGGTGCGCCTCGGCATGCGGTCCTACACCGAACCGGGCACCTCCGGGTTCGGAGACCAGAGCCTGGCCGACATGCAGAAGGACCAGAATCTGGGGTCGTTCACCCTTGGCCC
Organism: Rhodococcus sp. IEGM 1305; assembly: GCF_030058635.1. Taxonomy (NCBI): domain Bacteria; kingdom Bacillati; phylum Actinomycetota; class Actinomycetes; order Mycobacteriales; family Nocardiaceae; genus Rhodococcus; species Rhodococcus sp. IEGM 1305. The sequence goes on along the minus strand of NZ_JASHKX010000053.1, from coordinate 29,810 downwards.
GGTGTGGATCAATCCGCTCGAACTGTCGAATGTCGCCGCGACCCTGGCCTCGCACGGCAAATGGTGCCCACCGACTCCGATCGACTCCATCGTCGACCGCGAGGGCCGGCCGGTACCCCTCACCCAGCAAGCCTGCGAGCAGGTCATCGATCCCGGCCTGGCCGACACCCTGTCCAACGCGCTCAGCAAAGACGACCTGCCCGGTGGCACGGCGTCGGCCGCGGCCGCGGCCGCCGGGTGGAAGCTGCCGATGTCCGGCAAGACCGGGACCACCGAATCGCACATGTCGTCGGCGTTCGTCGGGTACACCAACAACCTGGCCGGCAGCGTCTATGTGTTCGGGGACTCGCCGACCCCCGGCCAGATCTGCACCAGCCCACTGCGCTCGTGCGGGGACGGCAACCTCTTCGGTGGCACCGAGCCGGCCCGCACCTGGTTCACGGCGATGATGCCGATCGCGAACAACTTCGGCCCCACCACCCTGCCTCCGATCGACCAGCGCTACGCCCGCTGACCGGACGACGAGCGGGGCACCCGGAGCCACATCCGGCGATCTACTGCGATTATCGGCGACGAGCAACAGGTCGCCACTGACTGCCCAGAAAGGTGAACGCCTTCAACTGGACAGTAGCTCTCGGGTTGCTGCGATTGTTCTGCTGACGATTGGTCACGCCGGGGTCCGCAAGCAGGACGGCCTCCGCGAGCCATGGGAAGGTGAACGATGAGCAGCTGGCCCTATTGGTTCGAAATTGCGGTGATATGCGGGATCACCGCCGTAGGCACCATCGTGTGGGGGCATTGGGAGGAACACACCCCGAAATGCGGCGGATCGGAAAGATCGTCGTGTTGTGCGGCTGTCGGTCCTGGTTTCCGCCACTGCGGGGCGATTCTGGTTCTTCGTGCTGCTCGCCGTCCTGGCCGCGATCGTGCTGCTGATCCACGCCTGGTGGCTTCCGCGGAAAGGCATCAACGGTTGGACCGGCGAGCCCCGCGAGAGGTACTACGCCCTCCGCGGCTGGAAATGGCCGCCGGAGAGGCAATGAACTCAGTGGTGATAACCGGCGATTCCCGCGCTCTGGACGTTCGGAGGAGAATCAAGGCATGAGCACACAGGACGATGCCGCGATCGCGGAGGCACGCAAAACCGGCGTCGTCGTCGGGCTCGAGATCCGGCGCTGACGCCAGATCAGATCGAGAATCAGCGTCGGCCCGAGTCACGCAAACGCACAGTGCAGAGGTGGTGATCGGGTGTGATCCATCAGGAGATCCGGGAGTGGGTCGCCGAGTTGATGCAACTCGACATTGCGACGGCTAGCCCCGGAGAGTTGGCCAGGCTCGACGCCATGACGGCGCTGGCCGAAGGGCAGTATGTGCAGCAGCTGTTGAACCTCCACGAATTCAGGCCGCTGGTGGGCTGAACCGGGTTGAGACGTGGTGCGCACTACGCCAGCGAACTACGGGCCCGCCCGCCGCAAAGCAGTCAGCCCTCCCCCATCCCGGCAGCTACCACCACACGTGGCGTGAAAGGCCAGAGCGGCCGGCGCGCCCTGATGATGCGCGAAACTTCCCTACGCCCCACCTGGGCCCGTCGGCTCACCGATCGATTGTGCTGACCGCGCACCACCGTAACGACGAACAAGGCTCACGTCATGTCGGCAGACCCGCGTCCTGCTGACGGCGTCGATGAAACCGCTCGCGCTGCTCATCGAGCAAGATCACACCACGACGCTGCACGCGGTGATGTTCCCGGGCAATCAGCAGTCGCACCGACGCGGTCCGCCGCTCCAACTCAGCCGCACGCCGGGCCGCGTTCCCATCGTTGAGCAGGTATGCCGCGGCACGGTCGCAGTCGATCAGAATCTGCTCGTAGGCGAGCCGTACCGGCTCCCGTTCGTCGAGCCGAGACACCGCCACGTCTTCGAACAGTTGCAGCGGAAGCCGCGCCAGTCGGTAGTTCACACGTAGAAGGGCCAAGGACAGGGAGCCGAGTGTCACACGCGGCATCGTAAGCTCGGCGAAAGCATTTGCGGATAGGGTCTTAAGTCCCATTGTCTCGCAACGTCGGCGATTCACGTCGGTGTTCGATCCGCCGAGCGGATTACAGCACCCGGCGGGTTACCGCGAATCGCACCGGACGCTGCCGGGGATTCCCGAACATGGACGGTTGCCTAGTGGCGCTCCCGACAGGAATGCGGTACAAACGAGCCCTGCAACTCAATTGTGATCCAAATCACTCTTAATCGTTACCGGAGGAGACAGACAAACCACCCAGGCGGCCCTGCCGATCGGACTCGATATCACCACCGCCTGCGTCTATCCCTTTGCGAAAGGAGCTTGGAATGCATCCCTCGCTACCCATGAAGCAGCACATTCCCGGCGGTGCAGAACGCCTCTCACAGCCAGTCATCGGTGTCGGTGCCGCACTATCCGTCGCCATGCCCGCCTGGATGGTCACCAGCTCACTGTGCGCCACCGCGGCGATCGTCGCCGCGACCTTCGCCGGCCTCATCGCGGCAGCTGTGATGCTCCGGCCTTCGCCATGACGCACGCACACCAACGTCGACGCATGCCGTCGGCATCCCAGGAATCGTAAAGGCACGGTGCACATATGCCCTGGACTGTTGTGGTCATCGCCGTCACGTTGATCGTGGTGGTCGCCTCTCTCGGCGCAGCGCTCGCTGCGGATGCGATGTCGCACCGTCACGTACGTGAACCCGAACCGTCACGTGTCGGTGGCGGAGGCGCTGCCCCCGCGCCGACCACCCGGATCCGCGATCCCCGCTGGCGCCGGACCGCTGTGCAGGCCTGGACAATCTGTGGCGCCGCCTCGGCGATCGCGATTGCAATCATCGGAGTGCTGACGTCCGCTGGGTGAACGAATGCCCTCATCGATACCGGCTGCCGGAGAACCCGAACTCGACCAGCACCGCGGGATTGGTGACCGCGACACGCAACGCCCGGTCGATCGACTGCGGGTCGGTGATGTCAACCTCGTCCACACATGTGCGCCTGAGGATTTGGCCGAGTTATGGGTAATCGAGCTCCCCGCCTCCTCGCGAAGGCCGCCCACCGTTGCGGGTCAGCGCCGGGGACTTCGGCAGGCTTCCCGCTTCGACTGGCTCGCTTTGTGCTTCGCTCGGGAGTACATACGAGCCATCAGACATGCGTCAATGCCTCCCCCATCGTGCGGTTGAGGGTGCTGAGCGAGCGGACGGCACTGCGAACCGGCCCCGGCGTGGTGGTCGACTGCAGCATGACGTCGGGTGCCGAGGTTTCGGTGAGTTTCTCTGGAGGCTCTACGTGCTCGCCGGCGAGTGCGCGTTTGACGTCGGCGATGGTTGCCTTGGTGACGTCGGATGCTTGGCGCAATGCCTTCGTGGTCTCCTGCGACGGTTCGCTGTCTGGTTCGCCGCGGGCGGCGCTTACCCCTGCTCGGGCGAGTGCATGAGACGACCGATTGCTGGCCGTCATGATCCGCAACAACCGTTTTGCGCCCCGGCGGGTCCGCGTCGTCGGTCCCATTTCCAAGGGTTTGCCCGCCGTGACAAGGTCCTTCAGCGCGTTGTCCAGCTTCCGGATGTCGGCGACGAGGTCAGTCTCGTGGCCTGGTTGGACGACGGCTCCGATAGCGGTGTCGATGATGGCAGTCATCTGATCGAGGTAGTCGTCGATCTTCGAGGTCAGCGTCGATCTCGTTCCGGTGGAGAAGATGAAGTACGCCGCCGCTATTCCGACGATGCCGCCGGCCGCCGTTTCGTAGATGCGCAGTTCGAGTACCTCGATGCTGAATGTGCCGAGCAGTCCGTAGAGCATCGCAAGCATGACGGTGACGAAGAAGGAGAGCAATGCGTAGGCGACCGTCACGAGGTAGAACGCGAAGAATACGCAGACGACGAGCAGGAGCAGCTGCAATGGCTGGTTGTTTCCGACCAACGCGGACAGCAATACTCCTGCAAGAACTCCCGCGATGGTGCCGACGACGCGGTGGCCTGCGCGCGAGAGAATCTCACCGCGGGTAGATGCTCCGGTGAAAACGAGGAAGGCCGTCAGGACCGCCCAGTACCAGCGGTCGGGCGAGATGAGCTCACCGAGGATCGTTGCAGCGCTGGTCGCGACGGCTACCTGGATCGCAGCTTTGGTGCTCGGATTCCATCCGGTGTCCGTTTCTTCGTCCTCATCCGGCTTCTTCCTCGGCTCGGATTCTGTTCGCAGGGCATTGTTGGTGATGTGATGGATCGCGATGTGTGCCTGCACTGCTCGCATCGCGACGGCGGTCGCGATACCCGCCGGAGTCGATGGATCGGACTTGTCTGCGGCCGCGGCGGCGAGGCGTCGGGCAGCGCGGAGTTGGTCGTCCGACGGATTGTTCTGCAGGCACGATCCCAGTGCCGTGGTCGCCTGCCCCAGCGAATTCGGCCACGACTTGTTCGGGTCGAGCGCCCACAGCGCGCTGACGAGTTGTTCGGTAGCGATTTGCGCATCGAAGATACGAACGGACAGATCATCATTCGTGACGCTCAGGATCTGAGCTGCATCGTTGCGGTCGAGCCAGTCGTCGATCATCAGCGCGGTGCTTCCGAGCCGATCGAGTTTCTTGCGGAGTAGATCGAGATTCCGATCACCCCTGTTCGACGCCACCTCCAGCACGTCGATCGACGCGGCCCGCAGCGCCCGAACCAACCGTTTGAGTTCGAGCCCCGGCCGATCCGGCAGGATCACTGTTCGGACGAGGAGCGAGATACCGACGCCCGCGACGATGGACACGGCGAGGATGGGAATCTGCCCAGGCTCGGCCCGAAGGAAGAGCGCGAAGAAGTAGCAGATGAACGCGACCATCCCGAGAGCCGTCCCTCGCGGGCCGTAGCGCCGCACCCAGACGGCCGCGAAGAGCACCGCGATGAAACCCACATCGGCGACCTTCCCGAACTGTGACAGCGCCGCGGACATCGACACCGCTGCGATTGCCGGGAACACGAGCAGCAGTGTCGTGATCACCCTGCTGTGCTGATCCCTGTCCTTGACCGCCGCCGAGGACTGCATCGCGACAACCGTCCCGAGAAGCGCGACGGTGAGTGGCTGGCCGATCACGTCGGAACCCGGTAGTAGCACCACCATCGCGAGCACGACGGTGATCGTCGTGGCGGTTGCGGCACGGAGCCGCAGCCTGCCGGGATCGGAGACCGCGAGAAAACGGACTGTCTCCTGTACGAACCGAAAAGGCATTCACCGATTGTGCGCCCTGGGTTCATCCCCGATCGTGAGAGGCGTGCGAGTTCGTTGATGGCGGAGCCGAGACAGCACCTACACCACGCACCGGTCCCTGCCCGCCGACGTCCGGCCGGCGCCCGTCTTGCGATTGCCTAGCTTGCCGATACGGCAAGAACTCTCGCCGAAACCGTCGGTGCTATTGCACTGTGATGGTATGGAAGATGCGGGCGAGGTCACCGAGGTCAAGACGACATCACGTGAGGCGGACGAATGGGATGCGCGCTACAGCGAGCAGGATCGCGTGTGGAGCGGCGAACCCAACGGTGCACTTGTCGACGAGATGACCGGCGCACCGCCGGGACGCGCCCTGGACGTCGGTTGCGGTGAAGGCGCCGACGCGCTCTGGCTCGCCCGGCAGGGATGGGCCGTGACCGCGCTGGACGTTTCGCGCATCGCCCTCGACCGGGCCGGGGCCCACGCCGACCGGGAAGACGTGGACATCACCTGGGTGCTGAGCGGACTGCTCGATGCCGACGTGCCCGCGGGTGGTTTCGACCTGGTCTCAGCCCAGTACCCCGCCTTGCGCAGTACCGCCCATCGTGCCGCCGAACGTGCGCTGGTCTCCGCGGTCGCACCGGGTGGCATCTTGCTGGTCGTCCACCACGACATCCGCGACGCGGAGGCGGCGCGGGAGCACGGCTTCGATCCCGGTGATTGGGTCACACCCGGTGACGTGGCGGCGCTACTCGACGACAGCTGGCACATCGACGTGAACGAGGTGCGGGAGCGTTCGATCAGTGGCGGCGCGGGTGCACACCACACCCACGACGTGGTTCTGCGCGCGCACAGGCTGCCCCACCGCAGCCCCTCCATCGGGCATCCGACTGCCGGTGGTTCTCCCGGCGCACACACAGGATCACCCAGAAAAACCGCGACGGGCACAGCTGCGCCCGCTTCACCACCGCCTGGTCACTCACACGATCGCACCCGCTACTGGGACCACCAACAGGGGCGGTGGGTCAAGCATCACGACAACCGGCCCCGAGACTAGCGGCCATCATCACCGGACTGGACAAGACGCCAACCCCGGCCCCGCCCACCGGATCCCCATCCGTCTCGGCGACGACGACTACACCCGCGCCCACACTGTCGGCCAGAACCTCGAAATCTCCGGTCCACGAACGCATCACCGGTTCCCTCGACACCGAACAACCCGAATGGCTGCAGGTTCAGTCGGGGGGTGCGGCTCGATGGGCACGAGTACAGCCGTGGACACTCAGATCGATCTTGACCTAGAAATCCACGTCAGTACAGCTGTCCCTCGTGTCGTTCGCGGTCGAAGGTCGGGATGGGCCCACCGCGGCGCAGCGTGCGAGCCAGGGCCGGATCGGCCAGGTGCAGTCGCCCGATCGCGACCAGATCGAACTCGTTGCTTTTCAACCGCCGGAATACGCCATCGAGGTCGGCGGGTTCGGGCGTGCCCGTGTCGCGCAGTGACTTGCTCAGGCCGACGCTGCCCACGGCCATGCTCACGGCTCCGGTCAGCTTCTTCGCCCACCCAGCCAGTGTGAGATCACTCCCCTCGAACGCTGGGATGTCGAAACGGCGAATGCTGGCGTCCAGCACGTCCACTCCCGCGTCGATCAACGCGTTCAGTACGACGGACAGCTCGGCGGGGGTGTTCGCGATCCGGGCGCCATAGTCCTGCTGCTTGTGCTGCGAGAACCGGAAGAAGATCGGCAGCTCCGGACCGATTTCCCGCCGGATCGCCCGAATCACCTCCACCGGGAACCGGGTGCGCCGCTGCAGGTCGCCGCCCCACTGATCGGTGCGTTGGTTCGTCGACTCCCACAGAAACGAATCCAACAGATAGCCGTGTGCGGCGTGGATGGCGATCCCGTCGAATCCGACCCCGACCGCGTTGCGGGCCGAGCGCACGTACGCGGCGATGACATCCTCGAGGTCCTGCTCGGTCATCGCCGCGGTCGGAGCGCTCGCACGGGCGATGTAGTCGTCCGGGTAGACGGTGCGCCCCGCCCGGCCCCACACTCCGGACGGGCGCATCGACGTCAGGCTCGGATCCACGTCGCTCATCGCGCCCCAGAGTGGTCCGACGTGCCAGAGCTGCGGGATGATCCGGCCGCCCGCTTCGTGAACTTCGTCGACCACGCCGCGCCAGCCCACAAGTGCCGCTTCGCCGTGCAGGCGTGGCACTTTCGGACTGTCGACGGCGGTCGGGTGGTCGATCGCCACGCCTTCGGTGATCACCAGACCGCTGCCGCCCTCGGCGCGCCGCCGGTAGTAGGCGGCCACGTCCGCACCGGGGACCCCACCGGGTGAGTGCTCCCTCGTCATGGGGGACATGACGATGCGGTTCGGCAGGGCAAGGGAGCGGACATGCAGCGGCTCGAACAGCGCGATCACTGCTCCTTCGGGATCGACTCGACGCGAATCGGTGAGGTCGGATGTCATGAGAACACGGTGCCAACGGGGTCAATCCGCGAGCAAGCCGGCAGTCCGGTGAGCGGATCTCGGCCAGGTGGAGATCCCGAAAGCTGGGCGGCGTCGAATAGTCTTGGCCTTGCCCAGCGGGCACTGTCAGGCAGGTCTTCGGGTCACTGACGCGAAGTCGAGGTACTGTGCGATGGCTGCAGCCGCCATACGCACAGGTGCGGCATGCCGATGGTCGAACTTCACTTGGCTCGTCGGTCCGCTGACCGAGAGCCCTGCTTGCGCTCCGCCCAGGGAACCGATTCGCACTCCGATGCAACTGAATCCTGCCGCGCAGGTTCCGAACGCAATTCCCAGACGTCGGAGTCTGTCGGTCTCGGAGCGGAGGTCGGCGGAGGCATCATCGGACTGTGGGGCGGTTGCGAGCAAGATCTTCCCGATTGTCGACGACCGTGCGGGTATGCGGTCTCCGACCCGCGTCAGGAGGTTGGGGGCCGTCTGGCCGCCGACCTTCTCGAGATAGACCACGTCGGTGCCGTCGAGGATACCGAGATGAACGACGTGACCGGTAACAAGATGCAGCTCGCGGAGCACCGGGGCCACCACCCGGTCGAACTTGTTCTGGTGCAGCGACAGCGCTCCGAACTCGACGAGTGTGTCCCCGAGCTCGAACTCGCTGCCCCGGCGACGGAGCCAGCCCAGTCGCACCAAATGCTCGAGCATCCGACGAGTGCTCGTCCGTGGTATCCCCGTTCGGCGAGACAGGTCGGTGAGGCTCAGAGCCGGCGTGCTGCGAAAGCAGTCCAGCACCAGGGACAGCCGATCGAGGGTGGACGCGGGCGGGACGTTCTCCGTGCGTTCTCCGTGCAACATCGGCTTCTCCCTTCCCTGGCGGCAGTCGCGACCTGGAGCGCCGCCGGCCGTCCGAGACGGACAGGCACTCCCAGCACAGCTTCGGAACCGGCGCATCACCAGAGCCCCTTCCGGTGAGCGGGAACTGCCTCGTGTTCGCCCGCTGCAGGTCGAGGCCCCGTCGAACTCGAGTCGGGGCAGGCAACACGTGACGACACGCGAGGTCACCGCGATCGACCAGCGTGTCGTCCGCTGAGCGGATGCGGAAGTGGTGCACCGCCGTCTGGCGCTGACAGGGTGGCCAGGAACCCGTGGCCGAGGTCACAACGCGGACACCTCATGGCGCCAAGTTCTGCGCATTCGGTCCGGACGCCAGGCGGGGCGCGGCCGCAAGTGGCTGCGCGCGACCTGAGCAAAGACCAGAAGGAAGGAAACCACCATGACTGCTCTGAATATCGATGAAACCGACGAGGTCCGCTACATCGACGAGGGCACACCGCCTGCTCGCTTCGCCCGGGGGTGGCACTGCCTCGGGCTGGTGGTGGACTTTCGGGACGGCGCGCCGCACTCCATCGAGGCGTTCGGCACCCGGCTCGTGGTGTTCGCCGACAGCAAGGGTGAGATCAAGATCCTCGACGCCTACTGCCGGCACATGGGCGGCGACCTGAGTCAGGGCACCGTCAAGGGCGATTCGATCGCGTGCCCGTTCCACGACTGGCGTTGGGGCGGCAACGGCAAGTGCACCGACATCCCCTACGCGCGACGGGTTCCGCCGCTGGCGCGCACTCGCGCCTGGATGACCATGGAACAGGATGAGCTGCTGTTCGTCTGGCACGACCCGGAGGGCAACCCGCCGCCGGCCGAGGTGACGATCCCGGTGATGAGGGCGCCAGGCACCGAGTGGACCGAGTGGGTGTGGAAGTCGATCGTCATCGACACCAACTGCCGCGAGATCATCGACAACGTCGTCGACATGGCGCACTTCTTCTACGTCCACTTCTCCTTCCCGACGTATTTCAAGAACATCTTCGAGGGGCACGTCGCGATCCAGGAGCAAAGCGGCGTCGGCCGTGAGGACATCACCGAATGGACGGACCCGGACGTCCCCCAACTGCTGGCACACCGGTCCCTCGCCGCCTACCACGGGCCCTCGTTCATGATCGACGAACTGACCTACGAGTACGACAAGTTCGACGTCGATTCCATCCTCATCAATTGTCACTACCCGATCACCCCCGACAAATTCGTCCTGATGTACGGGATCACCGTCCAGAAGACCGAACATGCGCCCGCCGCGATCGCCGACCAACTGGTCGACGCGATGATCGGCTACATCGGCGTCGGTTTCGAGCAGGACATCGAGATCTGGAAGAACAAGACCCGGATCGACAACCCCCTGCTCACCAACGAGGACGGCCCCGTCTACCAGCTGCGCCGCTGGTACGAGCAGTTCTACGTGAACGTCGCGGACATCACGCCCGAGATGGTGGACCGCTTCGAGTACGAGCTCGACACCACCAAACCGGTCGAGACTTGGAAGCAGGAAGTCGCCGACAACCTCGCCCGCAGCACCGCCGCAGGCAAGCCCACCTGAGAGGAATTGTCATGCAACCGTTGGAATGCAGCACCTGCAGCACCCGGGTGATGGTGGAGAAGTTCAGCTGGCACCACACTTCCGTGCAGTGGCTGGCCGACTGCGAAACCTCCTGCGCACAGTTCCGCGTCGACGCCGTTCCGGGCCGCCAGGGGGTCCACATCAGGAACTGCTCGGCGCTGCGCGAGACGATCCGGCAGGCCGTCCTGGATGGCACGATCCCGATCCCCCCGGACTGACCACATCCCTTTACTCCCTCCGGCGATGGCCTGTCGGCCATCCGGAAAGGAATAACATGAGCGACATGACCGGGCCCGGAGGTCCGGACATCGAATCCCGAATGCAGTTGTTGGAGAAACGCGTTCAGCTACTCGAGGACCACAACGAGATCATGCGGCTGATGCACTCCTACGGTCCGGCCGTCGACTGCGGACTTGCCGATCTCGTCGCCGGACTGTGGACCCACAACGGCGTCTATGACGTCGACACCGGCCGCATGGACGGACGCGGCCAGATCGAAGCGATGGTTCGAACAGACCCCCACCAGGGCTTCCTGCGTCAAGGCTGCGGACACGTCATGAGCCCTGCGCACATCACCGTGGACGGGGACGCCGCGGTAGCGCTCTGCCACACGCAACTGATCCTGCGCCGATCCGACGGCGACGGATATCAGGTCAGCAGAGTCACGGCGAACCGGTGGGAGCTCACCCGCACCTGCGACGGCTGGAGGGTCACAACGAGGACCAGCCGCATCCTCGACGGTCAGGACGAAGCACGAAGGATATTCGCAGGAATCGCCGGTCCCCCAAGCTGATTGCGAACACCGATCACGCTCAGCGGAGAACGCCGAGGTGGCCGTGCCATGGACGCGCCCACTGACACGTTCGCCTCCCCACAGGCCTGACCCACAGATTAGGAAGGTTCTTCATGTCCAGACACCATTCCCGCATCTGCGGGATGCTTCTGCTCGCCGGCGGAGTACTGCTCGCGGAACTCGGCGGCGCCGGACTCGCCCAGGCCGAGCCCACCGCTCCGCCGGCGTCGGCCCCGCTGTTCCAGCCCGGCCCGGGCGGCAACAGCAAGACGACGCCGGGTGCGGACGCACCCCGACTGGCGAGCGTCGACAACTTCCGCGACGTGGCGGGTACCGGCGCCGGCTACCCGGCGGCACACGGCAAGACGGTCAACAAGGGGGTCTTCTACCGCTCCAACGCGATCGTGCCGAACGACGCGGACCTCGCCACCCTCGCCGGGCTCAGCCTGACCACCGCCTACGATCTGCGTGGACCCGACGAGATCACGCAGAAGCAGGACAAGCTGCCCGCCGGCGTGAACTACGTCAACATCCCGGTCATTGCGGGCAACATCGACGAATTCATCGCCAATATCCACACACCCGAGGACGCCCGCGCCGCGATGCAGGACGGGAACCGCAAGAACGTCACCGGAGCGACTGAGCGGGCCGGCTACGCCACGCTGCTCACCGGTCTCACGAACACCGGCGGGGCCCAGGTCTTCCATTGCTCCGCCGGCAAGGACCGCACCGGCTGGGTCACGTACCTGCTGCTGAGCATCGCCGGCGTGGCACCGACGACGATCATGGACGACTACCTGCTCACCAACGAGTACACCAAGGACTCGATGATCAAGACCCTCGCCTACATCAAGCAGAGCCAGGGCGAGGCAGCCGCCGCGAAATGGGAGCCGCTGCTCGGCGTCGACAAGAGCTACCTGCAGGCCGGCATCGACCAGCTGGCCGCCGACTACGGCACCGTCGACAAGTACCTCGCAGACGGGCTCGGCCTGAGCCCGGACACCATCAACAAGCTGCGGGTCAAGCTGACCCACTGATCCGGCCACGACCGAACCCGCTTCGTCTGGGTGGCCGCCATGCCTCAACCGATACGGCTCGGGTGCAACTGATCGGCAAGCGATGGCCAGGGCACTGCTGCACGAACCGGACCTGGTCAACCGGATATCGCGCGACGCGCAGACACCATCACTGTGCATCCACTGCGACAAATGCATGCCCACGATCGTCACCGGCGCACGCTGCGTCCGCGTCGAGCGCCGCGAGCGGGAGACACACGCGACGACGGATCGGGGCCTCGCACGTGCGACCTTTCTGAAGGACGTGAGCCGCGCGATGAAACCCGGCGGATCAATCGCCAAGATTTCCTCCATGAACGGGATCGCCGGCGGCGCCGGAGTATCTGCCCTACAGCGCCGGAAAATTCGCCATCCGCGGCATCACACGAAACGCCGCAATGGAACTCGCCATGGCACAGATCGCGGGCAACTCCGTCCATCCCGGCGCCGTATCCACACCCAAGATCGGCAGCACCTCAACAGACGACCCCGCCGGCGACAACAAGCTGGTCGCGACAATGCCCCTCCCCCGCTACGGCCAACCCGAGGAAGTCACCAACCTCATGCTCCTCCTCGCCAGCGACGAATCCAGCTAAGGCAGACCACAACACCCAGGCGTGCGGGTAGCATCCACCCACACTATTGATCCGAACAGGGTAGGCCCGCCAGGGAAGTACACCTCATCGCGTGGAGACTGCCTCGGCTATGCCTTCAGCCTCAGCTATCGCCATGCACCGGCGCGACACCGACCGGGAGATCCACCATGCGGCTGTTCATCAACGCACACCATTCGGTCCCCACCGCGTGGATCGCCTGGACCGGCGATCCCGCCGGCCTCGAAGCCATCATCGATCGAGGGGCGAGTTGCCGAGTTCGTCGTGTGGGACGGCTCTCGACCTTGGCCCGGTGGCGACGTGGAGATCTGTGGGTTGACCTGCACCGTCTCGAGGCAGAGTTATCGACGACGCCGGATGCTCCGGACGACTGGGAAGCGAACTTCGTCGACATGATCGAACAGGCGGAATCAGACGGGCATCTCGACACCGAAAAGATGCTCCTGCGTATCCGGTACAAATTTCACGACGTTCCCGAAGCACGATAAACGACGACGTGCGCAAACACGGAAACCATCTGCGCACCAATGCGATACCGAAAGTAGGTACATACGGCCATTATTTAAAACGGGTTGGTATCGGGGCAAAACCAGCACCCCGCGAGGCCCGCCCCACCACCCACACCGGATAACAACCCGGGGACATGCCATCACACCAGGTCACAACACCATTACGCCCCCACACAGCACAACGGCCCGCAGGACACCGCGTCGACCTGTCGATCACACCGCCGCTCCGCCGAACGATTCCAAAACGGAAGAGGCCCACCATGACCGAGATGCAACTGCGGGGTACGGCTACTCACGAACCGCCGGAACTTCACAGCCTCCACTCACGATCTGGACCGCTTTGCGCACCCGCAGGATTCGCTACATGCTACGGACCACATCCTCGCTCCCCCCTAATACAAGGCTTTCGACACTGGTCTCCGGTCCGACCCGTAGTCACTCCTCTCGTGTCCTGCTGGACGCACCCCAAATCGGATACAACCGGGGACGTTTGCAGGCAATCGGATTCGTCACCTGCACACCCGCCGACCACACGTTGCACTTCGTCCGCGCAACCCCGGCGACGCCCAGAGGGGAGGTCTCAGGTCCCCGGCGGGCACCCAGGGGCGAGCCGGTCCGGTTCGTCGAAAACCAGGTCCCGATTTCGGCCCACCGTCGTCAGAAGGGCGTTCAGCGCCTCCACGTCGGGGCGCACCCTCTTCGAGCAACTCGCCGACACCCTGCCCCACATCCGACGACTGAGCTGAGCGGCTCTCACCTTCCCCGCGGTGGATCGTGACCCCGACAGAGAAGATGGTCAGGAAATGTCGCCGTAGGATGTCGAGAACCCGCGCGCGGCTGCGTCCCCGGAGTGAAACGGCCACAATGGGCCGCACCGCACCAAGGAGAACATGATGGCCAAGTACCTGCTGCTCAAGCACTACCGTGGCGCGCCGGCATCGGTCAACGACGTGCCCATGGACAAGTGGACACCGGAGGAGATCTCCGCCCACGTGCAGTACATGAACGACTTCGCCGCTCGGCTCGAGAGCACCGGCGAGTTCGTCGACAGTCAGGCACTCTCCCCGGAGGGCACGTTCGTCCGCTACGACGGCGAGGGGCGACCGCCAGTGACCGACGGCCCGTTCGCGGAGACCAAGGACCTGATCGCCGGCTGGATGGTGATCGACGTCGAGACCCACGAGCGGGCACTCGAACTGGCCGGCGAGCTGTCCGCGGCCCCGGGTGCGGACGGGAAACCGATCCACGAATGGCTCGAGATGCGTCCATTCCTGGCAGCCCCTCCGACCGTCCCGGAGTGCGGTTTTCACCACGGGTGATGACATGATGTCCCCCGATCCGCTGATCGCAGTGCCGAGGGCAGCTCGAACAAGGCCGACTGTCTAGTTCGTGGGCAAGAGTGGGCCAGAGTCGGCGACACTGCGGATGCACGGGATGAGCCGGAGGGCGTTCACCCCTTCTCGGGGTTGGTGCCTCCCTCCGGCTTTCTCTTGCGAGGCGCTCGTCGGCCATCCGTTTCTTCAGCTCCCGGCGGGCGCGTTGTTTCGGCGTCTCCTCGGGTTCGGGTTGCTCGTCGACGGGCGGGAAGTGCACGCGCCCCAGCTTGATGTCCGGGTGCACGACCAGCTCGGGCCGCCCGTTGTCGTCGGTGAAGAGTCCGATCTTGAACCTCTTCAGCTTCGGTATGACCCGCAGCTGGACGATCCGCCGGCCGATGCTCCCGTCCGGGCGACGGTAACGCCCCTCACCGGCCGAGATCACCTCGAACCGCATCCCCCGCGGCAGCAGGTGTGCGGTGTCGGCGCAAGGGACGCGGTGCCAGCGATCGCCGAGATCAGTCGTTTGCGTGCAGAGCGGCGTTCAATTCCACGCCGGTGCCCTTCCACGGCACGACCTCGACGGCTCCCGACACGGAGTTGCGACGGAACAGCAGGTTGGACTGGCCGTTGAGTTCCTTGGCCTTCACGACGGTGCCGTCCGGCCCGGTGACCTTGGTGCCCGCGGTCACGTACAGGCCGGCCTCGAGGACGCAGTCGTCACCGAGCGAGATGCCGAGACCGGCGTTCGCGCCGAGCAGGCAGCGCTTGCCGACGGAGATGGTCTCCTTGCCGCCACCGGACAGGGTGCCCATGATCGAGGCGCCGCCGCCCACGTCGGATCCGTCATCGACGATCACGCCCGCGGAGATACGGCCTTCGACCATGGAGTTGCCGAGCGTTCCGGCGTTGAAGTTGACGAAGCCCTCGTGCATCACGGTGGTGCCGCTGGCCAGGTGCGCGCCGAGGCGCACGCGGTCGGCGTCGGCGATGCGGACGCCGGACGGGACGACGTAGTCGACCATGCGCGGGAACTTGTCGACACCGAACACGGTGACCACACCGCGGATGCGCAGACGCGACCGCACCTTCTCGAAGCCCTCGACCGCGCAGGGACCGAAGTTGGTCCACACCACGTTGGACAGCAAGCCGAACAGACCGTCGAGGTTGACGCCGTGCGGGGTCACGAGGCGATGCGAGAGGAGGTGAAGGCGCAGGTAGGCGTCGTGTGCGTCGGCCGGCGGCGCGGACAGGTCGGCGATGGTGGTGCGCACCACGACCTGGTCGACCTCACGCGCTTCGTCGGGTCCGGCGAGGAGTGCCAGATCGGAGGGGATGTCGCCACCCTCGATCCGCACGGTGCCCGCGCTGTCGAAGTTTCCCAGCTCGGGCGCCGGGAACCAGGTGTCGAGGACCGTGCCGCCGACGGTCACGTTGGCGATGCCTACTGCTGATGCTCCCTGTGTGCTCACGGAACAAGAAACTACGCGTGCCGGCGGCCGCGACGCGTAGCAGTGCCGGTCCACGATCGACAGGCCAACTCGCCCGACCGCCTCGTGCAATTCGCCGACCACCCCCGGTCAGGGCCTCGCCCGGGTCGGCGGGTTTGCCAACCAGGTGGCAGAACTCGCCGCGCTGCGGTGCCCACTGCTCACCGGTGAGCAACGACGGACCCTCACTGCGACAGATGTCGGACACGGATCAAGATCAACGGCAATCAGACAACTCGATACCGAAGCGGGCACTACCGCAGCTCCCACCATCGATCGTCAACAGCCCGTCATTCGACATGGGCGTGTCTCACAACGATGGCGGTGTAGGTTCCGCGGATCGGTGTCACTTCGCGGATCTCCGACCTGCACGTTCTCACCGTAGTGTCGGTGCGTGATTCTCACGAACTTGTCGAAATCCTCAGCCCGGTCGCTATCCCGTATGGCGATCGATGACAGGTCAGTGATGGCGCGTTTGCCCCTAATGGATCGATCGGCGGGGGTGCACCGACCGCACCAGATCCCGTGGGTTGTGGTCGTGTCGGCGGTGCATCCTCGGTCGCTGTTGGGGGTGATCGACTCGCACCCACTGACTGGGGTTTGGGGGCAGACCGAGCGGGTACGCGAAGGCGGTGAAGGCGAACGAGCATTTGCAGGAAGGGCGCTCCGGTGCCGCGGGTGAGCAGGCCTCGGTGCTGTTCATCGCGGATCCGGGCAAACCTGCGGCTGTTGCCGAACGCATTGCGGAGTACCTGCCGGAACGCCTGCGCAGCTCTGACCGGGTCGGGCGCCGGTGGACGACGTGCGTACGCCGCAAACCGTACCTGCCCGACGAGCAAGCAGACTTCGCTGATGTCATCGACACAGTCGATCCGTCCTCCGAAGAGGAGGACATCGTCGTGTACCTCACCGATCTGCCGCGACGCGAGGACACCCTGCCCGTGGTGGCCGACGTCAGCGCCGACCACAAATTCGCGCTCATCTCCGTCGCCGGAGTGGGCGGCGTCAACATCGAGCGCCGCGTCCGCACCGTCACCGAACTCGCGATCGCCCGCATCCTCGGGGAACCGGAACTCAAGCCCCCCGGCGGGGCGCGGCGGTTCCCGTCTGCGCAGATTGAGGACGGCATCCGGTACTTCGCGCCCTCGGGACTGCGGCGACTGCGACTGCTGTCGGGGATGGTGCGGGCCAACCGGCCGTGGCGACTGGTCACCGGACTGTCGAAGGTGCTCGTCGGCGCCTTCGCCACGGGTGCGATCGCGCTGGCCACCAACACGATCTGGTTGTTCGCGGACACGATGGGCCCATGGCGTATGAGTGCGGCGACGGTCCTGTCGATCGTGGCGATGATTCTGTGGCTGATCCTCGATCACGAACTGTGGGAGCGGCCGAAGTCGCCGGAGGAGCGTGATCGTTCGGTGCTGTACAACACCGCGACCGTGGTCACCCTGGTCATCGGCGTCGTGGTGCTGCACGTGGCCCTGTTCGGCCTGCTGCTGTTCACCGCGTGTCTCACTCTTCCCCCGGAACTGTTGTCCCGCATTCTCGGGCACGGGGTGAACTTCTTCGATTACCTGACGCTCACCTGGTTGCTGGCGTCCATTGCCACCATCGGTGGGGCCCTCGGGTCGGGTCTCGAGGACGACGCCGCCGTCAAGGAGGCGGCGTACGGGGTCCGGCAGCGGCAACGTCTCGAGGAGACGCGACAACCGTCGAACGAGGCGGGATGATCGTGGTCGGCGAAGCGTGCGCGACGCAGCCCTGGTGATTCATCGGGGATGTCCCTAGATGCACGGGTGCCAGATTGCGTCCTCGACCGGTGGGCCGCCCGGTCCAGGTTTGTTTTTCTCCGGCGCCCCGCGGGACTGTCACTTACTCGGTCAATTCCTCAGCCCTGTTGCCGGGTTCGCTGGTGGGCGGTGAGCAGAAGGTGGTCGAACCGGGTCCGTAGGTCCGGAGCGGGTTCGCACTCGGCGAATCCGGCGACGAGTTGTTCGGCGATCGTGCGGAGTCGGGTGTTGGTCTGCTGGGAGCACCGGGTGAGAACGTCGAAGGCGCGGTCGCCGGGAATCCCGTGGACCAGCACCAGTGCGCCCTTGGCCTGTTCGGTTACCGCCGGTGACTCGGCAAGTTCGGCGACCACCGCGTCGACTTCGGGTACACGACGTTCGTCCGCCGATCTGCCGCCTTCGCCTTGCCCGGTCTCGCCGAATGGCATTTCACCGGTGATGCAGCCCTTCAGCTGGTACACGATCCGTACGGTGCCGGCCGCTCGACGGTGGCCCTCGAGCATCGATCGCGTCCTTGCCGACGGAGTACACGTGGACCACAGTTGAGCGCCAAATGCGCTGCTGGAAAGCTATTCCGGAAGTGTCGATAACGGAGATTGTGTCAATTAAGGCGTTCTCTTTGCTCCTCAGAGCGCGAGTAGTCGCTGGAAGAATTCGCGGTAGCGCTTGAGTGCGATACGAAGATCCTCCGTGGAGCCCTCTTCGCCTCGAGCCCACTGCTCCTCGAGCCGCGAACGCGCGTCCGAGAAGCCGGTCGTGAGCCGGTCGACGACGTCCGACACGAGACCATCCGCCTTTTGAACGCACTCTCTGGGATCATCGACGAATCCCGCCTGAACCTCGTCCCAACGCGAGCGGAGGACCGATAGCTCGTCCTCAGCGAAAAGCGATTGCCGGGACGATGATTCGGTTGCCGTGGTCGATGAGTGGGTCCCCTCAGCCGACGGGGCAGTCCCCGCAGTGGAGGAGCCGGTTGTCCCGGCCGAGGACACAGTCTCGCCCGAACCGGCGGTCTCGGTCGACGAGCCGGTTGTCCCGGTTGAGGTCACGGTCTCGCCCGAACCGGCGGTCTCGGTCGACGATTCGACCCCCCTGGTCGAGCCGATGCCCTCGGGTTGCTGATCCTGGGTGGTCATGCGCGCGCCTCCTTTGGCTTGTCTTTGTTCTCATCCGTCTCGAGCAATTTCTCGAAGAGTGCCCGGTAGTGCACAAAAGCCTCGCGCTGTTCCTCGGTGCCGACGCCGCCCTGCTCCTGCGCTAGATAGATGCCGTGCGCAGTTCGGTAGTTTTCGACGACCTTCGGATGGTCGACCGAAATGTCGGCCGCCCGCTGATCGAAGTCGTCGATCGGGTAGCCGCGCTCGCGCATGACCTGGATCACGAGCCGGTCCGCAGCGCCCACCGCGCTCGACGGATTGTCGACGAACTCGATCTGCACCGTCCGCCACGAGTCGGCGTACTTCGCTTGCGCCTCGGGCGTCAACGGCACGATATCGAGCTTCTCCCGCTTTCGTTCGCGCGCGGCGAGCTCGTCTTCCGCGGCGTCTAGGTTGCCGACCTCTCCCACAGTTCGCTCGTATTCGGGACCAAACCGTCCCCTCAGCCGGTCCGTCCGCTGACGACTGCTGACCGAGCGTGCGACGATGATCGCCAGTACGGCGATCACGACGATGGCCGCAATCAGGATCCATCCCCAAACAGGCATTTTCTTCAGACCTCCTCGTCCTTAAGACGGAATACCCGACCGGCTCGTTCGGAAACGGCGATTGCGCTGTGCACCCCGCCGGTCGGCGAGAATCGGTGCGGCGACCCCGGCAAGAGAACGCGCCGGCTCCCGCTCCCGTCAAGGCGGGACGCACACCCGCCACAGCGCCGCGGGCGGTGATCGAGTCAGCTCGATAGCCGACCGCGACGTAGAGCTCGTCGCCTGCTTGGGGTCGCGGATAAGTCTGTGTTGCAACGTCGTTGACACATCACGCTGATTTCGTCCACAGTGGTCCCATGAGCGAAGTCACGGACACGGGTGTGGTCAGGACCGCAGTCCAGGTCGACGGTGAAGCGGCCAGCTACCTGACCGTCGAGCAAGACGGTCCGGTGGTGTTGCTGCTGCACGGAACGTACTGGAGTCGGGTCTGGTTTCCGGTGCTGGGCCGCCTCGCCAAGGCGGGGCTACGGCCCATTGCGGTCGATCTCCCCGGACTGGGGCATTCGGCAGGCGAGCTCACCCTGGAAACGGCCACGGTCCCGGCCCTCGCGGATTGGGTGGTGCGATTCGCCTCGGCGCTGAAAATTTCCGGGCCGACCGCCGTGGCAGGTCATGACATCGGCGGCGCCATCGCTCAGCATCTCCTTGTTCACGATCGTCTGAAGGTGTCCCGGCTGGCGTTGGTCAACTCAGTCACATACGACTCCTGGCCAGCGCCCCATGTGGCCCGATTCCGGGGCCCAGGGGTGGCCGCGGGGACCACCGCTGACGACGTTCTCACCGCCCGCCGACAAGCGGTGACGGCGGCACTGGGCGGTGCCGCCACCGAGCGGCGAATCGCGGACTATCTGGATCCGTGGACGACTTCGCGGGTGCGCCGATCCTGGATCGCTCTCGCGGGTGCGGCCGACAGCCGCTTCACCCTCGATCTCCTTCCCGCGCTGCGACGATCCATGACACCGAAGCTGCTGATCTGGGGTGAGGACGACCCCTTCGAGACGGTGGAGTACGCCGAGCGGTTCGTCTCGGAGATCCCGCACACCGTGCTCATCCGCATCCCAGATGCGGGGCACATCCCCACGGAAAACGCACCCCACCAGATCGCCTGCGCGCTCATCGACTTCTTCACGGCCTAGCTGGCGAACTCCGTCAGCGGCATCAGGCCGCTAGCGGAGAAGCTCGACCGCCAGCACGCGACCTTGCAGAACGAGCCCGTCGCGGACACAGGCCCCGGAAATGCCGTGGTGACCTCCGTCGCATAGCGACTGCACGCGCGCGGACCCTTCGGCACGGGAGAATCACTGTCATGCACGCCCGCCGCCGTCGCCGTCCCGGTCACCTCGCCGCTGTCCTCGCAGTCCTGCTGCTCGCTCTCGTGGCCGCCGCCTGCGCACCCTCCACCAACCAACCCGCGGGACCGGCCACGCCGCCGCCGGGACCGGAGATCACCGTGTCCCCGGCCGACGGCGCCCCCGCGGTCAACCCCACGGACCCGGTAGCGGTGAGCACCACCGGTGGCACCCTCGAGACGGTCACCATGACCAACGACGAGGGCCGGCTGGTCGAGGGCATCTTCACCCCCGATCGCCTGTCCTGGAAACCGGGCGTGCCCCTCGGCTATGGCCGCACCTACACCCTCGCGGTCATCGCGGTCGGCGACCAGGGTGTCCGGAGCGAGAAGACCAGCACGTTCTCCACGGTCACCCCCGGGAACCAGACCAAACCCACCTTCGTCACCAGCGGCGGGAACCTGCTCGCCGACGGCGGCACCTTCGGTATCGGCGTCGTCATCGTCACCCATTTCGACGAACCGATCACCGACCGCGTCGCCGCCGAGAAGGCCCTGCACGTGGAGACCACACCCCCGGTCACCGGCTCCTGGTACTGGGCCGACGACCAGAACGTGCACTGGCGACCGGAGAACTATTGGACACCCGGCACCCAGGTCACCGTCCGCGCCAACGTCTACGGCATCGCGCTCGGCGAAGGCCTCTTCGGCCAGGAGGACGCGACCACCTCGTTCACCATCGGTGACGCCCACATCTCCGTCGCCGACGACACCACCAAACAGGTCACCGTCACCGACAACGGGCAGGTAGTCCGGACGATGCCGACGTCGATGGGCCGGGGCGGCACCGAAGTCGTGGGCGGGCAGACCCTCTCGTTCTGGACTCAACCGGGCATCTACACCGTCATCGACAAGGCCAACCCGGTCATCATGGATTCGTCCACCTACGGGCTTCCGGTGAACTCCCGCCTCGGGTACAAGGAATCGATCAACTACGCCACCCGCATCAGTAACGACGGAATCTACCTCCACGAACTCGCCGATACCATCTGGGCGCAGGGCAACACCAACGTCTCGCACGGCTGCCTGAACCTGAGCCCCGACAACGCCCGCTGGTTTTACGACTTCTCCGTGCCCGGCGACATCGTCGAGGTCCGCAACACCGGTGGGGCCCCGCTCGAGCTGTGGCAGAACGGCGACTGGTCTGTGCCGTGGGAGCAATGGCAGGCCGGCAGCGCCCTGACCTGACACGGGAATCGGGACATCGTGTTCGCCGCGGAGGCGACCATTCACTCTGCAGACGCGGTGTGAATCGCGTTCGACGTACGCGCCGTCCGTGAGAATCGGATCGGCTGCTCCGCGGGATATAGCAGCGGATCTCTCGACAGATGCAGTCGCCCCCACCTGCGGTGAGACCTGGCCCCTGTTCACGGGAGCCATCGCTGTCCCGACACCCACCGAGCTACCGTTTTGCCGGACACCGGTCCGGGGTACGTGGTGACAGGGTCTTGCTCGAGGTGGTGATTACTGTGCCCGATTCCTACGCCGACGTCGTCGAACGGCTGTGCGGCGAATTCGACGGCCGGGTGCCACTGCAGAGGGTGACGCAGATCGTGCGCCAGTGCTGCCGCGAAACGAGAGGCTCGGACTCCCCGGCCGACCCGAATCCACCCGGACTCGAAGGCCTCGCCAGACAACGACTGCTCGCCGTTTCGACAGGCGAAAGGACCGACAGCGAAGGCGAAGTGTCCTGATGTCGGCCCGGGGTCGGCACACCGGGTGTCTTCACGCCTGTCAGCGCGGAGCTGCAGACGCACCGAAACCCCGCAGCCGTAACCCCCGCCCCGAATCACCCACCCCTGGACGACTCATCCTTGCAGGCTCGGCGCCCCCACACGGGATACTGGAAAGCAACGGCTCCACCCCCGCGCAGGGACTCGCCGAAGGAGAGATCAACGGTGTTCGAGAAATTCAGCGACCAAGCACGCCGCGCCGTGGTCCTCGCCTCCGACGCGGCCCGCACCCACCACCACAACCACGTCGGCACCGAACACCTCCTCACCGGTATCCTCGCCGCCGGCGACCCCACCGCTGCCACCCTCACCTCCTGGGGGATCACCAGCCCCCACATCGACAGCGCCCTCGACGAGATTCCCGCTTACCCGAACAGCGACAGCGAATGTGCCGGGCCTCCCCTCACTCCGACCCTGAGAAAGGCCCTCGAACACAGCCTGCGAGAAGCCTCGCTTCTCGGACACGACATCATCGGCACCGAACACCTCCTGCTCGCCCTCCTCGCCGACCCCACCTCCACCGGCACCCAAATCCTCACCCACCTCGCCGACATCAGCACGCACGAGATGCGCGACCGCCTCCGGCACCAACTCACCGAACACCCACAACCCCACGAATAGATCCGCACCCCAGCGAAGTCCCTCCGCCCCTCCCGACTCCACGGGCGACCCCACCTCGTCGGTGCGCCGGCGTACACCAGCGGTCAGGTCTGATCTTCGGTGGCAGCGGTTGCGGCATTGTCGTTGATCGCCGAAATGCGGTTCTGCGCCGCCGCCTTCGAGGTATAGCCCTGACCGGCCGCGATGACCTCGCCGTTCGCCGACTTCAAATGAAACCGGAACTGGCCGGCGGCGTCTTGAACAGCTCGAACTTCGCAGACATGACGCCCCTCCTCCACGGACGTCCAATGCGATCGCGAACAACGCACAACACCGTAAACCGCCTGATCAGCCCTCGGCAGCCGACCACATCGATTCCCGCTCGATCTCGCGGAGGCCGACGAGTAGACCTCCCGTCTCGCGGACGCCGTCAATCCGGCGAGGTTGGGGCGCGGTCCGGAACCAGAGGCCACCGGGGGCACCCCGCTGAGGTCACCCGCCGCTCACCCGAATGCGCAGCGGCAGCGCTCAATCATGCACCGGGCCCGGCGCGGGAAGTCGGTGTGCGTATCGCCGTCGAGCCACTCCCCGAGCACCTCGAGGGCGGTTAACCACCACCCCATCTCGTCGACACCGTCCTGCCGGCTGCCGCAGACCTGGGTGAAGACCAGCACCGACCCGGCGCGGCCATCGTCGGCGATCTCCCACCGCACCGCGGTGTCCCCGGTTCTGTACTCGAGTAACCTTGGCGGGTCGGCGCGCGGTGCCACCTGCGCCAGGCGAGGAGGACATCGCACACTCGTCAGCGCCGACCACACCTCCGAGCGAGCGTGATCCAGATGGCGTTCCAGGCGCAGGCGGTAACGCCCGTGCTCATCGACCGTGACGACATCGGTCACGAGAGTATTCCTCCGGCGCCCCGACCTTCGGTTCGACACTTCCAGGTTCACGCGGCCACCGTTGGCGGCGGGCAGTCGGGACCACCGCGACGGGCAGTCGACCATCCACGCACATCCGGCACTCGCGTAGCAGTCCTGACATTCGGGTACCCCACCTCCCCCAGACACAACCGCACAGGTACTGCCTACGCGGGGAAATGTCCGTGGCTCCCCGGACCCCGATAATCCGCTCGGAGCAATCCGGTGTGTCCTGCTCACCGCGGTCTACGCGGCCGTCGCCGCACTCACGCTGTCCACCGGATGCACAAGCGACAGCCCACACGCCCGATGAGCCGTCCACCTCCACGGCCGCACCAGCGACAACCACAGCTCTGACATCCTCGTACGACGAGCGGCAGTGCACATCCTCGACGCGATCGTGCGCGACGACTTCGCCGCGGCCACCACCGATTTCGACGAGCCGATGCGGCAGACATTAACCCCGAGCTGGGCCGGCTATCTGGAACAGTTCGGCACGTACCAACGACACGAGGTTCCGCAGCAGGCGCGCTCGGCGATCTCACCGTTGTCCGGGTGCCTCTCCAACTCGAGTACAGTCGCGGCTGGCGGCTTCCCCCTGCAACGTGAGCGCGGCATGTGTGGTCGTATCGAGTCGAAGCCGTCGGTGTGGGTGCTTTGTGAATCATCACCGCGGCGACCACCCGGGCCAGTTCCGGATCGGCCACCCCGCCGGTGCGGGCGATGAGTGTGGTGCGGGTGGTGGCCACCGGTTCCTCGTGCTGGTCGGTGATCAGGTTCTTGGTGACGATGATGTCGGTGCCGCCCATCTGGCGGAACGACTCCAGGCAGACTTCGCAGTCCAGCCGGTTCCCGACCTGCACCGGCCGATGCAGAATCAGCTGCTGATCGGTGTGCATCATCTGGCTCAGGTCGTAGCCGACCAGGACCTGCACGAACAACTCCTCGATCGCGAGCGATACGAGGATGCTGACGAACGTGACCGGCCCCAAATCATGTCGCCGGCTCGTTGAGCCGTGCCCAGCTGCCGTTCAGGGCGAACTGTGCTGTCCCGGTATTTACCCCTCCGGGAACTGGTCTACCCATATGCCTGGGTCAAGTGCCGGCTGGAGCCACCGAAATGCGCGCGAAAGAAGCTGACCTGCTTTGCGAAACGGGCGGTATCGATGTGGCGGTTACGGTTCCTCGTGAAGGGTATTCGGGTGAGCATGAGTAGCTCGCGCGGATTGAAGGTCGTCGTGATCGGTGCGACCGGCAATGTGGGAACCAGTGTCATCGATGCGCTCAGCCGCGAACCGGCGATTGCAGAGATCATCGGCGTCGCGCGACGCCCGAGCAGCTGGAACCCATCGCACACCACGTTCCTCACCGCGGACGCAGCGCACGACAACATGAACGAGGTGGTGCGCGGCGCGGATGTCACGGTCCATCTCGCGTGGTTGTTCCAGCCCACCCATCGGTCGCAGGACACGTGGAACAACAATGTCCTCGGCGCGATCCGGGTCTTCGAAGCAGCGGCGGAGGAGTCGGTCCCGGCCGTCGTCTATGCGTCCTCGGTGGCCGCGTACTCCCCCGGACCCTCGGATGAGAAGGTCGACGAAAGGTGGCCGACCCATGGCTGGCCCGGAGCCGCCTACCCCAGGGAAAAGGCGTACCTCGAGCGGTGGCTCGATACGTACGAAACCCGGCATCCGAGCATCCGTGTAGTGCGGATACGCCCCGGATTCATCTTCAAACGAGAATCAGCGACGTCGCAACGCCGATTGTTCCTCGGCCCGCTGCTCCCCCGCCGACTCGTGCATCCGGACCGGATTCCACTGGTGCCTTTCGTGGACGACTTGCGGGTGCAGGTGCTCCACACCGAGGACGCAGCCTCCGCATACGCGGCAGCGGTGGTGAACCCGGTACACGGCGCGTTCAATCTGGCCGCCGAGCCACCCGTGGACGGTGCGTTCCTCGCAAAAGCCTTCGGTGCCCGCCGTGTGCGAGTCGCCCCCTTCATCGTCCGCTCCGCCGTGGCGGTGGGCTGGCACCTCCACGTCATCCCCGCCTCGCCGGGACTGTTCGAGACGGCCCTGCACATCCCGCTGATGGACTGCTCTCGAGCTCGTGACGAGTTGAACTGGACACCTCGACATTCACCCCATGAGACGCTCCGCGAGTTCCTGCTCGGAGTTCACGACGGAGCAGGACTACCCACACCGCCCCTGAATCCGGACACCACGGCGAACCGGGTACGGGAATTCGCGACAGGTGTAGGGCAGCGCGCCTGAAACCGCCCACATATCGGGCGGATCAGGTTGGCCCCAGGACTCTCCCATCCTCCCGCGCCAGAACTCGACCGCGGTCTCTTCAACATCATGATGACATCGGACGAGCGGAAGTACCTCGACGGTACGGGGGTCGGTATAAGGCTGGCGAGCACCAGAAGTTGGCACCGAAGTCCGCACGAGGGGAAGCGCTGTCGCGGACGGTGAATCAAGTTGTGGGTGGGCGACCGGTCATTCGCGTTGGCCGCCGAACGATGTGATCGGCGCGGGTTGTCAACAGCCCGCCCCGGACTTCCTCACCGCCGATGAGATTGCGAAGCCTCATACGTTGTGGATGATGCACGCATCATCCGGCTGACAGACGCTGAGTGTCAGAAGTGACCGAGATTGCCCTGACCAGTGGGTAGTACAAATTGATCATCGCACTCACCTTCCGTGAAAGGGCCGACCAGGCGGGAGGCTGCTGATCCCCGTCGGATTTCGGGTACCCGTCCCGCCGGGGAATACACGGGACTACCCGGGTCCCAATGAGGTTGGGCTGCAGTGCCGCCACACGTGGTCACGGTCGGGCGCTCTCTGTGCTCGTGACCACATCCACACGGCTCTGGAGGGGCGGGCGCGGACCTAATCTTGGTTCAAGGTGGCCGTCTGGCTGACGGCGCAGACCAGACGACGTTCGGCACCGTGAACCCGCGATCGATCACAGCGGAGCTGACCGGTGTCAACGGACACGAGGAAGCCCGGGCCGACAGACATGAGATCTCCGGATCTGTGGACATCAAAATTCCGGATGTGTGGTCGTTGAAGACCGGTGGCGGGTGTCCCGACCTTTCGTCTACAGCGCCTAGAACCCGTCCACCTGACCTGATCGTTCAGGGTGTCTGCACGCGCGGCACGCGCGCGTCGACGGGCATGCGCCTGTCGCGCCAGTAGACTCGGTCACCGGTTTGGCCGTCTCACGGACTACCGGATCGAATCGTCAACTCCCCCGGAAACCTATTCGCCCCACATGTCGCTGTGAACCTGGTCAGTGCGTCAAGTCGGTCGGGGATACTGCCGGAGCCTGCCGTCAGCCCGCCCCAGGGCGGTCGCCGGGATGGCGAAGTCGGGGTCGAAGAACAGGAAGCTGAGCAGGATCGCGGGGCGGGTCGCCTCACCCACCGAAGCACCGGGCCAGCAGGGTCAGTTGTGGGTTCCGCAAGCGCCGCAGTCCACGGAACGACCGGCGGAGGATCTCTTTCGGCGAGGACGGCGAGCGAGTTCGCTCGGTCCAGAGCCGGACCAGCGAATTCGACGTCGATGCGCCGGTGGGGCCCGGCCCGGGTATGCGCCTCGGCGTTGCGGGCCTCGACACGGTGCAGATCCTCGACCACCCGATCGGCGAGCATGGCCCGCAGGATCACCGCGGCGGCGTTGAACAGGTCCGGCTCACCGGTGCGGCCAACTGCTGCGAGGGCAACCCGACCGGCCACCGCCGCACCGGTGGAGAGGTGCAAGGGGGAAGCACCCAAATACAGGTCAGATCAGGTCTCGAATCCTGCGGAAGTCCCGTATCCGTATTCGGCATGTCGGCGTCGAAGGCGAAGTCGTGCCAGCGGAGCGCGTCGAGGAGGGCCCGCTCGCCGAAGCGATCGGGCTGACGCTCGGTGGCCTCACTCCATCCGGAGATTTTCTGCGAGAAGTTGCGTACCATGGGCGTCCACGCCCCGCCCGGGGCAGTGCCTCCTCCTTCTCCCCCTGTTTTCGCCTGAGCGGCGCGCATAATGGCGCCCGGTTCGGGGTATCTCACCCGCACGCTGCCCGCGGCTCGACGGCCGACCGCGAGCGGCCAGACCCTCGAGCGGTTCCCCCCTTCCGCTCTGGGGCCGCCACCGCCGCGCGCGGGCCGAGGGCGAGGCCCCGCACCTGTCGCCGGAACGCGCGCGGCCCCGGCAGGAGAATGAAACTACTTGCGAACCCAGGTCCTCTCCTGGACTGCGTTGTCGACGCTTGCAGCAACGGTTTGCCTTCGTCGTCCTCGCCCGGAGCTACGGGACATCACGGCGCGGGGGGACAGTACGCTGGCAACCGCTTGGACGGAAGAACCGTCCCAGCCCCCGTGGGTATCGACCCGCGCGCGGTGGTCGGGCCCGGTCCCGGCCGGACCGCCCGTGCAACTCCCCCGCTACCGATGCGCTACGAGTGGGCGTGGATTCAGAACAGGTGTTGGGCGGTGAGCCGCAACTGGTGGGCAGCTTCCGGTCCTCCTGGACGGGCAGCGGTGGGAATGGTCCACTGCCGTCGACCAGATGCACGGCTACTAACCCGGCGAGGTGGCGCCGACCAACCGAACTGCTGCTCTCCCACAAGCATCCCGATCACCCGCGCGTCGCCCTGGTCCTGGTCCTGGACCTGGACCTGGACCTGGACCTGGACCTGGACCTGGACCTGATGATCAACGACGCCGAACCGTTCAACAGCAAACACCGGATCATCGACACGACCGGCACGATTCACCAGGTCGTGTCGCCGGCGACCGCCTGCACGACGACACCGGTCAAGTGATCGGCGCGACGGGTTCTACATCGATATCACCGACTCCTCCCGCAGCGACGTCAAAGACTCGGTCGACGAAGCAGTCGCCGAAATCGCCCAATCACGGTCGGTGATCGAGCAAGCCAATGGTGCGCTGATGCGGATCTACGGCATCCCCGTAGACCGGGCGTACAAGTGCTGACCTGGTGATCCCAGGAAACCAACACCCGACTCCGCACCATCGCCGAACAACTCGTCGCCGGGTTCAGCAAGTGCGACCCCGACACCGAGCTACGTGCCCGATTCGAACACCTGCTGCTCACCGCCCACCAGCGCGCCCTGCTACCGGAATAGATGACCGTCCTGCGGGGCTGGGTAGTCAACGCGCAGTACCTGAACCGAGTCACGACCGGTCAAGCACCGATCCTGTCAACCGCTTTCCCGGATCCAGCATCGAACTCACCTGGATTCGATTGTGACGCGTTCCCCAATAATGGACACCGAAAAGGCCGGTCCGACGGTCTCGCTGGAACGATGGTCACTATTCGGGAGGAACCCCAGCTGCCTCGCCGCCCCTCTTGGCAGCCGCAGTCTTCCTTGCGGGTGTCTTGGCGGCCGGCGTCTCGGACCGGGCCGGTTTGGCGACAGCAGCCTTCCTCGCAGGAACCTTGGCCGCAGCCTTCCCCACGGGCGGCTTGGCGGCCGCGGCCTTCTTCGCGGCCGTCTTAGCAGCTGCCTTCCTCGCAGGAACCTTCGCCGCAGCCTTCTTCGCGGGTACCTTGGCCGCAGCCTTCTTCGCAGGCGCCCTGGCCGCAGCCTTCTTCGCAGGCGCCCTGGCCGCAGCCTTCTTCGCGGGCGCCGTCTCGGACCGGGCCGGTTTGGCGACAGCAGCCTTCTTCGCGGGTACCTTGGCCGCAGCCTTCTTCGCAGGCGCCCTGGCCGCAGCCTTCTTCGCAGGCGCCCTGGCCGCAGCCTTCTTCGCGGGCGCCGTCTCGGACCGGGCCGGTTTGGCGACAGCAGCCTTCTTCGC
>NZ_JASHKX010000052.1:0-45939 GCF_030058635.1 Rhodococcus sp. IEGM 1305 | reverse complement strand
TTACTCGTTCTCCGTCTCACAGTTCCAGCGTCAGACGTGGACAGCTCGCACGCGAGACGCAGATCATCATGGTGTCGTTGGCAGCCTGCTCGTCCGCGGTGAGCAGGGAATCCCGGTGATCGACAGTACCGCCGAGCACGGCCGTCTCGCAGGTTCCGCAGGTCCCTTCCTCGCAGGACGACAGCACCTGGACGCCGGCGGCGGTGACGGCCTGCAGGATCGACTGCTCGGGTGCCACCGTCACGGTCTTGCCGCTCAGTGTCAGCTCCACCTCGAACCCCTCGGCCCGAACCGGTTCCTCGAGATCCTTGGCCGCGAAGCGCTCGATGTGCAGCGCGCCGGACGGCCAGCTGTCGCAGTGACCGGTGACGGCGTCGAGCAGCGGCGCCGGCCCGCAGCAGTAGACGAGGGTGTTCTCCCGAACGTCGCCGAGCAGCCCCGGTAGGTCGATGAGGCCGTGCTCGTCCTCGGGGTGCACCGCCACCCGGTCTCCGAACCGCTCGGCGAGTGCGTCGGCGAACGCCATCGAACTGCGGCTGCGTCCGCCGTAGACGAGGGTCCAGTCGGCGCCGGCGTTCTCCGCGGCGTGCGCCATGGTGAGGATCGGCGTGATCCCGATGCCGCCCGCGACGAACACGTACCGCGGTGACGGCTCGAGCTCGAAATGGTTGCGCGGTCCCCGGACCGTGACGCGGTCGCCCTCGCTCAGCTTGTCGTGCACGAACTGCGAACCGCCGCGCCCCATCACCTCCCGCAGCACGGCGACGCGCCACGTCCCGGTGTCGGCCGGGTCGCCGCACAGCGAGTACTGGCGGGTGAGCTCCGGCGTCAGCACCAGATCGATGTGCGCACCCGGCGTCCAGGCGGGCAGGTCGGCTCCGGAAGGGTCGCGGAACTCCAGGACGACGACGCCGTCGGCGCCGGTGGTCTTGGTGGTCAGCTCCAGGTCGAGCACGGGTTCGGGTGGGGTAGGCATGGCGGTTTCTCCGGGATCAGACGGGAACGGGAGCGGATTCCGGCGCCGCGGGCGGCGGCGTGGCGGGCACCGGCGGATCGGCGGGGTGGTGTCCCTCGGGGTGGGCGAGCAACCACTCCCAGAGGGCGGCTGGTTCTTCCGCGACGTGGCGCGCGCCGCAGTGGCACTCGCCCTCGAGCAGGTCCGACCCCGGAAGCCAGACGATGCGCATGACGTTGGCGCCGCGGAGCATCCTGGTCGGTTCCACGGTTCAGCCCACCGCCGCGGCGGTCACGGCCTGCGGCGCGTCGACCAGCTTCTTCAGGATCCGGCGTGCGCCGAGGCCGCCGGCGTCGATGTTGATCGACAGCTCCTGGTAGCCGTCCTTTTCCGTGTCGAGCGCCTTCTGCAGGATGTTCAGCGCCACGACGTCCTGCATCACGACGGTCCGGTTGTTCTCGGCCAGGAACGTCGTGACGGCGTCGTCGCCGACCGCGAAGTCGCGGGCCACGGCCCAGAAGTCGAGGGTGGAATTCTCCGTCGACGGGGTGATCGCGTACACGATCTCGCTGTGGAACGCGTGCGGGTCGGAGCCGTCGTCGCCGGGCAGCGGTGCGCCGATCGGGGCGATGCGGCTGTGCAGCAGGTACAGGCACGGGGGCGTGTACTCGATGTCCTGCCAGCGGGTGATGCGTCCCTCGATGCCGGTGGACTTGGAGTAGAACGGCGGGCACTCGGCGTCGTCCATGTGCCGGGACACGTAGATGACGTTTCGGTCCTCGTCGATCTCCGTGGTGATCGGGGTTTCCGCTACCTCGGGGGTGCCGATGTAGCCGCCGTGCAGGTACGTCTCGTGCGACAGGTCCATCAGGTTGTCGACGAGCAGGCCGTAGTTGCAGTCGATCGGTTCCATGCCGCTGACCACGGTGTAGTCGGGGGAATCCATCCACGGTGCGCGGGGGATGCGGGTGGGATCGCCCTGCTGGGGGTTTTGTGGGTCGGCGATCCAGACCCACACGAACGAGTCCTGCTCGACCACCTGGTACGAGCGCAGCCGCGCGGTGCGGGGAACGCGCGCCTGGCCGGGCACGAACACGCACCCGCCGTCGCTGCCGTAGGTGAAACCGTGATAGCCGCAGACCACCTTGTCGCCGTCGAGCCGGCTCGGTGCCTCGGACAGCGGGTACCGGCGGTGCACGCACCGGTCGCTCATCGCAACGGCCTCGCCGGCCTCGGTGCGCCAGAACAGGATCGGCTCCTCGCAGATGGTGCGCGAGAACAGTTCGCGTCCGACCTCACGGCCGTAGGCTGCGACGTACCACTGGTTGCGGGCGATCGTGGACATGGGGGCCTCCGGAATATGCTGGGCTGCTGCTTTATTCGTGACGCCGGACTCGGTGAGGCGTCAGCGTCGTCTCCACCACTGTGCGGCACCGGAGGTGATCCACCACACTCGGTTTCCGAATGTCGGAAGGGTTTCGTCAGGGCTTGCGGACGAGGTAGGCGAACATCGTCACCGACATGTGGAAGTCGCCGCTGCGGGCAGCGGCGTTCAACTGGTCCAGCAGCTCCGCGCTCTGCGCGTCGGTGATCGCCCCCTCGGCGATCGCCGCGGCCGTCATCATCTGGACGAGTGGGCCGGTCACATCGCCCGGATCCTGGATCAACGCCTGCGTGCCGATGTCCTCGACGACGAGCCCGGCGGAGGTGAGCTGCCCCGCGAGCAACCGTCCGGAGTGCGGGTTCGCGGTGTGCGAGAGCATCACGTCCATGATCCGTTGCAGGATCTCGGGGTCGCCGGGGTGCATGATCGCCGTGCCCCAGTCGCTGTCGACGATGACACCTCGCCCGCCCGGTCGCAGAACACGGGCCACTTCCGCCGCCGCGCGGTCCGGATCGCTCAGGTGCTGGAACACCCGCTCACACCGCACGACGTCGAGGCGGTTGTCGGGGAACGGCAGCGAGTAGGCGTCGCCGATCACGAACTGCGCCGTCGAGCCCTCCACCCCGGCCCGCTCCCGGGCGAGGAGGGCCATGCCGGGATTGGGATCGAGTCCGATCGCGCGACCCGACGGGGTGACCGCGGCGGCGAGCGCACGTGTCTCCGATCCCGTGCCCGAGCCGAGGTCGAGGGCGCTCTCGCCCGGCTGCACGTGCAGGGCGGCGAGCGACCACTCGCGCAGTCGCCGGATTCCCGGGCGCGCGGCCTGCAGGTCGAGGACTGCGGCGAGTTGGTCCAGGGCGGCGCGGTCGATCTCGTCCGCCCGGAACGACAGCGGCGCGGTCGGATCGGACATGAATCCACCGTAACGCCGAGGTGACTCCCGACACAGTGCTGCGCGGACTGTGGGCAAGAACATAAAAGTTGCACTGTCGCGCAAATTTGCAGAGCTCTGCAAGTTCTGTACCGTCGGTGTAGTGATTTCGGAAATCGGACTGCGGGACCGCAAGAAGGCCGCCACGCGCGCAGCCCTCAGCGGCGCCGCCGCACGCCTGGCCCGCGCACTGGGCATCGAATGCGTCACGGCCGACGCCATCGCGTCCGAGGCGGGAGTCTCGACTCGGACGTTCCACAACTACTTCTCCAGCAAGGAGGAGGCGGTACTCGCGCACTTCGAGCAGTCCGTCCACGACTGGGTGGACCTGCTCCGCGCCCGCCCCGAGGACGAGCCGATCTGGGATTCCCTCGAGCACGTGGTGGTCCAGATCGTCACCGATCCGGCGAAACCGCTCGAAGAGACCGCGGTGATGATGGAACTCGTCGAGACCAGCCCCGCACTGCTCGCGAAGAAACTCGAAGTGCACCTGCGCGTCACCCGTCTGGTCGGTGAGGTGATCGCCGAACGCACGGGCACGAACATCGACACCGACCTCTACCCCAACCTGCTGCACCTGGCGGTCGGATCGGCGTGCAAGGCGTCGCTCGACCTGTGGATGAGCGGCAAGTCCGGTGCGAGCGGACCCGAAGAACTCGTCCGCGACGCCATGCGCCAACTCCGTCAGGGAATCCCGCAGCCGTAGCCGGCTGCCCCGAATCACTCTTCGTTCCACCGACTCAGAAGGAGCCTCTCGTGGCCACCTATCTCTATCGGATCGGCAGATTCGCCTACCGGCGAAAAGGTGCGGTCCTCAGCGTCTGGTTGGTGATCCTGGTCCTCATGGGCGTCGGGGCGGCAACGCTGTCCGGGCCCACGAAGGACTCGTTCTCCATCCCGGGCACCCCCGCGCAGCAGGCGCAGGACCTGATGGCCGAACGGTTCCCCGAGGCCGCGGGCAGCGACCCGATGAACGCCGTCAGCGCGCGTTACGTGTTCGCCGCTCCCGAGGGGCAGACCCTCGAGAGCGAGCAGAGTCAGCAGGCGATGGACGCGGTGCTCGCCAAGGTGCGCGGCATCGACCAGGTCCAGGACGCCGCCAAGGTCGATCCCGCCACCGCCTCGGGCGCCGACGCCGCGAAGGCACTGGTAAACCCCGTCACCGCGAACGAGCAGCTCGTCGAGATGGCGAAGTCGACCGCGGCCGACAAGGGGATCAGTGAAGACGCCGCCGTCGCGAACGCGCAGGCGCTGTCTCCGCTCAACGCCGACAAGACCGTGGGCTACGTCGAGGTGCCGTTCAAGGGCGGCATGGGCGACGTCGACCAGGCTCTGCGCGACCAGATCTCGGCCGCGGCCGACGCCGGCCGCAACGCCGGACTGACCGTCGAGATCAGTGGCTCCGCAGCCAACGAAGCCGAGCCGCCCGGCGGCGCCACCGAACTCGTCGGTATCGGCGTGGCCGCGGTCGTGCTCGCGCTGACGTTCGGTTCGCTGGTCGCCGCGGGTCTGCCGTTGATCACCGCGATCATCGGCATCATGATCGGCAGCCTCGGAATCACCGTCGCCACCGGCTTCACCGACCTCAGCTCGATGACCCCCACGCTGGCCATCATGATCGGCCTGGCCGTCGCCATCGACTACTCGCTGTTCATCGTGTCCCGGTTCCGACACGAGCTTTCGCTCACCGACGACCGCTCGGAAGCGGCCGGACGTGCCGTCGGCACCGCCGGTTCCGCCGTGGTGTTCGCCGGTCTCACGGTGATCATCGCCCTGATCGCGCTCCGCGTCGTCGGGATCCCGTTCCTCTCCGACATGGGTGCGGCCGCCGCGTTCACGGTGTTCATCGCCGTCTCGATCGCATTGACGCTCCTGCCCGCGATCCTCGGGCTGTTCGGGAAGAAGGCGTTCGCAGGCAAGATCCCGTTCCTCAGCAGTCGTGACCTCGAGGACGACGAGGGCAAGCCGAGCCTCGCCCTGCGGTACATCAGCGCCGTGGTCCGCAGGCCCGCGATTCCGCTGATCGCCGGAGTCGTGGTGCTCGGGGCGCTCGCCATCCCGGCGACCGGCCTGAGCCTGGCCCTCCCCAGTGAGGGCACCGGCGACCCCGCCACCAGCTCCCGGCAGGCCTACGACCTCGTGAGCGAAGGCTTCGGACCCGGCAAGAACGGTCCGCTGCTCGTCGTCGTCGACGCCAAGCACGTCACCACCGGCACGCCGTCGGCGGCGTTCGGGGATGTCGTGAAGACCATCACCGCGCAGGACGACGTGTCCAACGCTCAGGTCGTCGGCGTGAACAAGGCCGGTGACACCGCGCAGATCCTGGTGACGCCGAGCAGCGCCCCCAGCGATCCGGCGACGATGGACCTGGTGAACAACATCCGCGGTGCGGAGGCGGAGCTGCACGACTCGATCGGCGTCAACTACGGCGTCACCGGGCAGACCGCGCTCGAAGGCGATGTGTCCGAGACGCTGCAGGACGCGCTGATCCCGTACCTCGCGGTGGTCGTGGGCCTCGCCTTCCTCCTGCTGCTGCTGGTGTTCCGGTCGGTGCTCGTGCCGCTGACGGCCACCCTCGGCTTCCTGCTCAGCGTCGCGGCCACGTTCGGTGCCACCGTCGCGGTGTTCCAGGAGGGCTGGGGCGGCATCATCTCCAACCCGCAGCCGATCGTCAGCTTCATGCCGATCTTCCTGATCGGCGTCGTGTTCGGTCTCGCGATGGACTACCAGGTGTTCCTGGTGACCCGGATGCGCGAGGAATACGTCCACGGCGCGACCGCGAAGCAGGCCGTCACCGTCGGTTTCAACCACGGTGCCCGGGTGGTCAGCGCCGCCGCGGTCATCATGATCTCGGTGTTCGCGGCGTTCATCGCCGAGCCGAACTCGTTCATCAAGTCGATCGGTTTCGCCCTGGCGGCGGCCGTGTTCTTCGACGCCTTCGTCGTGCGCATGGTGATCATCCCGTCCGTGATGGCATTGCTCGGCGACAAGGCGTGGTGGCTGCCGAAGTGGCTGGACAAGATCCTGCCCAACGTCGACATCGAGGGCGAGAAACTGAAGAAGGTCCTGCACGACGCGGACGAGCCGCTGCAGCCCGTCCGGTAGGCGCTTCGCGCCCGTGCGCCTTTCTGGTAGTGCGTGCTACCAGAAAGGCGCACGGGGCCGGAGGCCCCGAAAATCCGCGGGCCTGCGGTCGTTTCTGTTGGTAACCTTCGGACATAATGATGACCCGCCAGGATCGCTGCCCATGTTGAATGCCCTGCTCACCACGTACCTCCGCCCGTACAAGCGGGACCTCACGGCGGTCGTCCTGTTCCAACTCGTCGCGACCGCGGCAGCCCTGTACCTGCCCAGTCTGAACGCCGATCTCATCGACAACGGCGTCACCAAGGGCGACACCGGGTACATCCTGTCCACGGGCGTCATGATGCTGCTCGTCACCGTCGTGCAGATCATCTGCTCGATCGGTTCGGTGTTCTTCGGCGCCCGCGCCGCAATGGGTTTCGGGCGCGACGTGCGCCGCGCCGTGATGCATCAGGTCGGGAGCTTCTCGTCCCGCGAATTCGGCCGCTTCGGCGCGCCGTCCCTGATCACCCGCAACACCAACGACGTGCAGCAGGTGCAGATGCTCGTCGTGATGAGCTGCACGATCCTGGTGATGGCGCCGATCATGTGCGTCGGCGGCGTCGTGATGTCGATCCGCGAGGACGCCGGGCTCGCCTGGATCCTGGCGGTCACCGTGCCGGTACTCGCGCTGTCCATGGGTTTCGTGATTTCGCGGATGGTGCCCGCGTTCCGGGAGATGCAGACCCGGATCGACGGGGTCAACCGGGTGCTGCGTGAGCAGATCACCGGTATCCGCGTGGTGCGGGCGTTCGTCCGTGAGCGCTCCGAGGTGGCGCGGTTCGGCGACGCGAACGAGCAGCTCACCCAGACCGCCCTGCGGGTGGGCAGGCTGACGGCGGTGATGTTCCCCCTCGTGATGGTCATCGCGAACATCACCAGTGTCGCCGTCATCTGGTTCGGCGGTCACGAGATCAACAGCGGCACCATGCAGGTCGGCTCGCTGACCGCGATGCTCAGCTACATCATGCAGATCCTGATGTCGGTGATGATGGCGTCGTTCATCGCGATGATGGCCCCCCGCGCCACCGTCTGCGCCGAACGCATCGGCGAGGTGCTCGCCACCGATTCCACCGTCGTGCCGCCGGTCGATGCAGTCACCGTGCTCGAGAACCCTGGTGTGGTGGAACTGCGCGACGCCCAGTTCAAGTTCCCTGGTGCCGACGAACCGGTGTTGCGCGACATCAGCTTCCGCGCCGAGCCGGGCAAGACCACCGCGATCATCGGCGGCACCGGTTCCGGTAAGACGACGCTGCTGTCGCTGATCCCTCGCCTCATCGACGCCACGTCGGGTTCGGTCACCGTGTCCGACACGGATGTGCGCCGCATCGACCTGGACGTCCTGCGGTCCGGCATCGGACTCGTTCCGCAGCGGCCGTACCTGTTCTCGGGCACCGTCGCCACCAACCTCCGGTACGGCAAACCCGATGCCACCGACGACGAACTGTGGCGGGCACTGGAGATCGCGCAGGCCGCGGATTTCGTCCGCGCCATGCCCGAGGGTCTCGACACTCCGATCGCGCAGGGCGGCACGACCGTGTCCGGCGGTCAGCGACAGCGACTCGCCATCGCGCGGGCGCTGGTCCGTCGCCCGTCGATCTACCTGTTCGATGACTCTTTCTCCGCCCTCGACCTCACCACCGACGCGCGGCTGCGTGCGGCGCTCAAACCCGAGACCTCGGACGCGTGCGTCATCGTCGTCGCCCAACGTGTCTCGACGATCGTGGAGGCCGAGCAGATCGTGGTCCTCGAGGACGGCGCGGTGGTCGGAATCGGCACGCACGACCAACTGCTCGAGACGTGTCCGTGTTACGTCGAGATCGTCGAATCCCAACGATCGGTCCAGGAAGCACTATGAGCGATCGCGCAACCACCACCACTGCCGAAAGGCCCGCCGGCCCCCGTATTCCGGGACCGGTCGCTCCGGGTGCCCCGGGGTCCAAGCCGAACGACCTGTGGCCGTCCACCAAGCGGTTGCTGAGGCGGCTGGGTCCCCACCGGATCGCCGTCGGCATCGTTTTCCTGGTCGCTGCCGTGTCGGTGGTGCTCACCTCGATCGCGCCGCGGATGCTCGGTCAGGGCACGAACCTGATCTTCGACGGCATCATCGGCGCGCAGTTGCCCGCCGGGATGTCGAAGGATCAGGCCGTCGCCGCACTGCGGGCCGACGGGCAGAACACGTTCGCCGACATGGTGTCCGGCATGGCCGTCGTGCCCGGTGTCGGTATCGACTTCAGCGCGCTCGGCCGGGTGCTGGCGATCGTGCTGGCCCTGTACCTGGGGTCGTCGGTGTTCATGTGGCTGTCGGGTTTCCTGCTGAACATCATCGTGCAGGGTGTCGTGAAGAATCTGCGCGCCGAGGTCGAACGGAAGATCCATCGACTTCCGCTGCGCTACTTCGACTCCCACTCCCGCGGCGACCTGCTGAGCAGGGTCACCAACGACATCGACAACGTCTCGCAGTCGTTGCAGCAGACGATGAGTCAGCTGATCGTGTCGGCGATGACGGTGATCGGCATCCTCGTGATGATGATCGTCATCTCGCCGCTGCTCGCGTTGATCGCGGTGCTGACGGTGCCGCTGTCGATCCTGGTGACCGCGCAGATCGCGAAACGGTCCAAGACCCACTTCGTATCGCAGTGGAAGTCGACGGGAGCGCTCAACTCTCACGTGGAGGAGGCGTACACGGGCCACGAACTGGTCACCGTGTTCGGTCGCAGCCGTGAGGTGGAGGCCCGGTTCGAGGAGCAGAACGAGGCGCTCTACCAGGCCAGTTACCGGGCCCAGTTCATCTCGGGCCTGATCATGCCCGCGATCATGTTCCTCGGAAACCTCAACTTCGTGGCCATCGCCGTGCTGGGTGGCATGCGGGTGGCGTCCGGCACGATGAGCCTCGGCGACGTGCAGGCGTTCATCCAGTACTCGCGTCAGTTCACCCAGCCCCTCACCCAGATCGGGGCGATGGTCAACCTCATGCAGTCGGGTGTGGCGTCCGCCGAGCGGGTGTTCGCCATCCTCGACGAGGACGAGGAGGAGCCCGACCTCGCCGAAGCGCCGACGCCGGCCGAGCCGCGCGGCCGGGTGGAGTTCTCGGACGTGTCGTTCAGCTACTCGCCGGAGAAGCCGCTGATCGAGAACCTGTCGCTGGTGGCGGAACCCGGTCAGATGGTCGCCATCGTCGGACCCACCGGCGCCGGCAAGACCACACTCGTCAACCTGATCCTGCGGTTCTACGAACTCGACGGCGGCAAGATCCTCCTCGACGGTGTCGACATCGCCGAGATGTCGCGCGACGACCTGCGGTCCCGCATCGGCATGGTGCTGCAGGACGCCTGGTTGTTCGGCGGCACCATCCGCGACAACATCGCGTACGGACGTCCCGACGCCACCGAGGACGAGATCCAGGCAGCCGCACGGATCAGCTACGTCGACCGGTTCGTCCACTCGCTGCCCGACGGCTACGACACCGTCATCGACGAAGAGGGCAGCAACATCAGTGCCGGTGAGAAGCAGCTGATCACCATCGCCCGCGCGTTCATCTCGCAGCCGTCGATCCTGATCCTCGACGAGGCAACCAGTTCCGTCGACACCCGCACCGAGTTGCTCGTGCAGCACGCGACGGCGGTTCTGCGCAGCGATCGCACGAGTTTCGTGATCGCACACCGGTTGTCGACCATCCGCGACGCCGACCTCATCGTCGTCATGGAGGACGGTCGCATCGTCGAGCAGGGCAGCCACGACGACCTGCTCCTCACCCGCGGCGCGTACTACCGCCTCTACAACAGCCAGTTCGTCGGCGCCGAGGTCTGACGACTTGTGAGTACTTGTTAACCACGGGCGGTTAATAAGTACTCACAGGCACGCAGTGCTTCCCCCCGCTTCGAAGGTGGCGGTGTCGCAGTAGGCGGCGCGCGGATAGTACGGACCCATCGTGGCGGCCGGGTCGGTGTGATCGTTCTGCGAAGCCTGCACCGACTGTGGGTAGAAGGCGTCGGACGGCAGCATGTACCGCAGGAACAGGACCTTTTTCGCGACGTCGGTGGAGCCCCAGGGGATGACGGTGACGGCCGGGTCGGACGCGGCGCGGGCGGGGACGTCCTGCGGTGCGGCAACGACGTACGTGTAGTTGCCGTCGCCGTCGGTGCGTGTCTGGAAGTCGGCGGCGCACGCGACGACCGGGTACGGCGTCGCCTGATCGTTCTGGCACATCGACCAGTACCGCACCTGGCGGCCGGGTGCGGTGACGGGTTGGCCGGCACGGGTGTCGGGGAACGTCGGTGCCCGGCCCTGCACGACGACGATGCGTCCGGGCTGGTACGTCAGGCCGGCCCCGACATATTTGTTGTCGCCGTTGGGGAACAGGCCCGACGTGCTCGCGGGGTTCACGAACGTCGCCTCGGGCACGTTGCCGGGGAACGCGCCGGACGCTGCGCCGGCGATGATCTGGTCGAATGCGGCCTCCGCGATCTGTCCGAGTGGTCCGTTGTCGTAGGCGGCGGGATCGAATTCGGATCCGCATGTCGGCACCGGCGACGTCCGGCCCCCGAACGTCAGCGTCACGTCGGGTAGTGGAACTCCGCCCGTCGGAGATGCCGGGTCGTCGGGCACGTACACCCGGATGATGAGGAAGCCGACGGGTACCGACTGCGTGTCGGCTCCGGCGGGCAGGGCCTGAATCTGGTTGCGGGAGTGGTCGGCCGGACCGGTCACGACCGTCGCGTGCCAGCGCTTCTGCGTGGCGGGCAGGGCGCCGGCGGCGGCGTCGGCGAACGGGTTTTCGCTGCCGGGGTCGGGTCCGATCTGGTTGTCGCGCAACGTGTCGACGGTGTCGAAGTTCGTCCCATACGTATTGAGCGAGAAGTACCGGGCGGCCGGGTAGGTGCCGCTCAGTTCGATGGTGTCATCCGGCCCCAACGCGTAGGGCAGCACCCAGTACGTCGCGTTGGCGTCGGGGAAGGCGACGTCGAGCACGGTCGAGTCGGACATGAATTGCCACGCGCACTGCGCGGTCGGTGGGGGCGCCGCGGACGCGAGGGAGGTGCCGCCGGACCACAGCAGCAGAACCAGCACGGCGGCAACGACTTTCCCGGCCATAACCGTCAGAACACCTCCCCGAACGCGGTCAGCTTGTCGATGCCCTCGCGGTCGATCTCGCCGGGCGTGTACCGGTTGATCAGCTGGATGTAGGCGAGGTAGCGGGCCATCGCGTCGGCACCCTGCTGAGCGAACGCCGGGGGGAGCGGCGCGGCGAGCTGAGTCGGCAGGTACTGGGTCATCAGCTGCGCAGCCATGGCCGGACCGCGCGGGTCGTGATCGAAGGTGTTGTCGAGTTCCGCCCGACCGCGTTCGGTGGCGTAGTCGTAGAATTCGTACTGGAGCGACGCCGGGTCGACGTAGGCGGTGGGCCCCAGCCACTTCGAATACACCGCGACCTTCGCCTCGGGGGTGCGCAGCACGTAGATGTGGGTGGGGGAATTGTTCCAGTTGACCCCCTGCGGTGCGTGCTCGTTGGTGGCGAGGACGACGTGGTCGCGACCGGCCGCGGTGTTGCTCCGCAGCAGCGGCATGAGGTCGGCGCGTTCGGCGTACGTGGCGAACAGGTCCCCGGACATCCAGTTCCGGTCGCCGTGCCCGAGCGTCGCGAGCAGCGGCACCACGTCGACGCTCGACGTGAGCTGGCCGCGCGGGGTGTCGGTATCGCCGGTGAATCGCCCGGTCGGGTCGGCGACGATCAGCGGGATGTGGAACGCCTCGTCGTAGGCGGTGGACAACTTGCCCGCGACGAAGCCGTGCGCCCCGGCATATTCGCCGTGATCGGACGTCATGACGAAGACGGTGTTCGCCGCGACATCCTCCGGCAGCGAGTTGATCACCGTGCCGATGTGGTGATCGACCATCGACAGCACGTTGGTGTAACTGTCCAGGGCCCGCTCCCAGTACGTGTACGGCGCGAACGCGATGTGGCGGTCGGGATCGGTGCCCTGGCCGTAGGGCTGGAGGTAGTAGTTCGACAGATTCTGGATGTCGTCGGTGACGCCGCCCCACACCAGGGCCTGGAACTCCCGCGCGAACACCTGGGTGCTCGGTTTCGACTGCAATGCCTTCTCGGGTTCCCAGTTCGGCGGCACCGACGGATAACCCAGGCGCGGAGGGTCGCTCTCGCCGGTGGTCACCGACCAGGCCCGCGCGGGACTGAGTGGGGGAACGTTGTTCGCGTACAGCGACTGATACCGTTCCGCTTCCGTTCCGGCCCAGAAGAACTGCTGGTCGTGGGGATTGACGAAGCTCGCCGTCAGGCAGAACGGGCCGTCCCCGGGCTTCCGCGTCGACAACCACGCCGCGGCCTGGTCGGCGATGTGCCCATCGAATTCGAATCCCTCACCGTTCATTCCGATGATGTCGGGCATCGTCAGTCCGTCGAACCCGTACTCCTCGAGGTAGCCGGGGGCGAGCCCGGAGTCCTCGTCGGGGGACGGCGACAGATGCCACTTGCCGACGTACGGCGTGACGTAGCCCGCCTGCCGCAGCAGCTTGCCGTACGTCGGAAAGTCCCGTCCCATCGCGGGCGACGGGACGGGGGAGGCCCGATTACCGGTCCGTGTCTGCAGCATCCAGTTCTGCAGCGGATACAGACCGGTGACGAAACACGCGCGGCCCGGACTGCACGCCACCCCGGCCGTGTAGTGCTGCGTGAACTTCACCCCGGGCGCCCACAGCGTGTAGAGGTTGGGCATGAACCGCTGCAGAAACTGGTCGGCAGTGGTGATTCCCGCGGGAAAGACCTGGGGAAACCGCATCTCGTCGACGACGATGAACACGATGTTGGGCTGCAC
Organism: Rhodococcus sp. IEGM 1305; assembly: GCF_030058635.1. Lineage (NCBI taxonomy): Bacteria > Bacillati > Actinomycetota > Actinomycetes > Mycobacteriales > Nocardiaceae > Rhodococcus > Rhodococcus sp. IEGM 1305. The sequence goes on along the minus strand of NZ_JASHKX010000052.1, from coordinate 32,713 downwards.
GTAATTGCTGGGCTGCCGGTGCAGCGGTTTCTCCGATGCGTCCGCCCGACGGTCGAAGAGGCCCGACATCACGGTCACCCCGCCGGCGACCGCCGCACCCGAGAGAAAGGTTCGCCTGTCGATCCGATGGCCGGCCTGCTCGTCGCTCATGGCGGTTCCTCCGGTCGAAGGGGTGGGATCGTCTCACTCTCTGTACCCACTATCGAACGAAGTAGTGATGTGTCGCCGGAAATGTCGCCCGTGATTGGATAGCCCCGTGAATGCCGTAGTCCCGACCCCGCCCGATCCGTTCTTCACCGTCGGTACCCGACTCGACGGGCAGCTGGGTCGTACCGGAACCATTCACACCCCGCACGGTGACATCGCGACGCCGTCGTTCGTGGCCGTCGGCACCAAGGCCACCGTCAAGGCGGTGCTGCCGGAGAGCATGAAGGAACTGGGCGCGCAGTCGCTGCTCGCCAACGCGTACCACCTGTACCTGCAGCCCGGGCCGGACATCGTCGACGAGGCCGGCGGTCTGGGCAAGTTCATGAACTGGGACGGCCCGACGTTCACCGACAGCGGCGGATTCCAGGTCATGTCGCTGGGCGTCGGGTTCAAGAAGGTCCTCGCGATGGAAGCGGTCGGGGTGCGCTCCGACGACGTCATCGCGAAGGGCAAGGAACGCCTCGCGACCGTCGACGACGACGGGGTCACGTTCAAATCGCACCTGGACGGGTCGCGGCACCGGTTCACCCCCGAGGTGTCGATGCAGATCCAGCACCAGCTCGGCGCCGACATCATGTTCGCGTTCGACGAGCTCACCACGCTGCTGAACACCCGCGGGTACCAGGAGCAGTCGGTGGAGCGGACGCAGGCGTGGGCGGTGCGCTGCATCGCCGAGCACGAGAAGCTCACCGCTGAGCGCGCCCATCGCCCGTACCAGGCGCTGTTCGGGGTCGTGCAGGGCGCGCAGTACGAGGACCTGCGCAGGCAGGCGTGCCGGGGGCTGGAGTCGATCACGGGGGAGAGCGGCCGCGGGTTCGACGGATACGGCATCGGCGGTGCGCTCGAGAAGCAGAACCTCGGCACCATCGTCCGCTGGTGCAACGAGGAGCTTCCCGAGCACAAGCCGCGGCACATGCTCGGCATCAGCGAGCCGGACGACTTCTTCGTGGCCATCGAGAACGGCGCCGACACGTTCGACTGCGTGAATCCGTCACGGGTCGCGCGCAACGCCGCGATCTACCACCCGGACGGCCGGTTCAACATCAACACCAGCCGCTTCCGTCGTGACTTCACGCCCATCGACGAGAACTGCGATTGCTACACCTGCGCGAATTACACCAGCGCCTACATTCACCATTTGTTCAAGGCGAAGGAAATGCTGGCGTCTACGTTGTGCACCATCCACAACGAACGCTTCACCGTGCGGTTGGTCGATCAGATACGCGCCAGCATCGAGGGCGGCTACTTCGACGAGTTCAAAGCCGAAACCCTGGGCCGCTTCTACCGCACGTGAGTGGGAAAGCGTCCTCGGGCACACTTTCCCACTCACGTGGGGGTCAGAGCTGGTAGGTGGGTTCGCGCTTCTTCACGTACGCGATGACGCGGTACGTGATCGGCATGACCAGTACCTCGACGAGGGTCTTCCACAGGAATCCGACGATCACGTAGTTGACGAAATCGCTCCACGTGCTGATGCCGATCGCGCCTGCGGCGATGGAGCAGAAGATCAGGGTGTCGGCGAACTCACCGACGATGGTGGACCCGATGAGCCGCGCCCACAGGTGCTTCTCCTTGGTGCGCTCCTTGATCAGGACCAGCGTCACCGAGTTCAGCATCTGCCCGACGAGGTAACCGGCCAGCCCGGCGAGCAGCAGTCGCGGGTAAACGCCGACGACGGACCGCAGCGCCTCCTGGTTCTCGTAGAAGTCGGCGGACGGCAGCTCGATGAGGAGCCAGAAGCAGAACGCCGCCAGGATCAGGGCGCCGAAGCCCAGGTAGATCGCTCGACGCGTCGACTTGAACCCGTACACCTCGCTGAGGACGTCGCCGAGAATGTAGGCGAGCGGGAACAGGAAGAAGCCGCCGTCGGTGATGACGGGCAGGATCTGCAGCGGCCCGATGGTCAGCGACGAATCGGCGAAGAACGCGACGCCCTTCGTCGCGCAGATATTCGAGATCAGCAGCGTCGCGGTGAAGAGGGCGACGAACGTGGGGTAGTACCCCCGGCTGACGTGCGCGAACGTCGCGTGGTCGTCTGGTTTGGTCTGCTGATCTGAGGCTGTCACGCCGCAATCCAAGCACCTGCAGGTGGAAGGGCGCGAATCAGGAACGGGTGAACGTACCTTTTGTCCGATCTGACGCGACGAAAGATACGTTCACCCGCACGGTAGGACGGGTTCGGACTAGCCCTGAACGACGCGCGTGCCGCCGGCCAGTTCGTCGTGCTTGCCCTGCTTGGTGGGGCTGCCGTTGATCGTCACCCCGATGACGATCGCGGCAACGACGCCGAGCAGACCGAACAGGAACCCGAGGAGCGGGAACCCACCGAGCGCGGACAGGACGTAGAAACCGTTCCTGGTCAGCGACTGCTGCTGGGTGGGGAACCCGCCGTTGGGGCCCTCGACGCGCAGGCCCAGCATCTGCTTGCCCAGGGTCTGCCCCCTCGTCGTCTCGAGGAAGACGAAGTAGCCGACGACGGCGGCCGCGGTGAGGATCGCGCCGAGGACGCTGCCCAGGAAGTTGCCCAGCACCAGCGCGAGGACGGTGCTGACCACGGCCATCGGGATGCCGACGATCAGACCGTCGATCACCCGTGCGCCGAGGCGGGGAAGAAGTTCACCGGGACGGGACGGGTCGAACCCGAAGTCCGGCTGCGCGAACGGCTGGGTGCCGAACTGCTGTGCCGAATCGAACTGCGGCGGTGCGCCGAACTGCTGTCCGTACTGCTGCTGCCCCGCCCCGTTGTAGTGCGGTTGCCCGTACTGCTGCCCGCCGAACGGCTGTTGTCCCTGGCCTGGATCGAATCCACCGGTAGTCATGTGTTCCCCCTCGAATCTCGAGTCCTGAATGTCTCGGATGACGCCTGAGCACCTTACGCAAGGGGTGGAAGTGACTCGAGTGACGGGAGTGGCAAAACGGGTGAGCGTACTTTCCGTCCGCGAAGGACAGGAAGCACACTCACCCGTGGGAGCGAGCGGTCAGGCCGCGACGTAACGGCCGGTGAGCACGCGGTACGCGTAGGTCGACGCGATGATCGTGATCGGGATCGAGACGAGAAGTCCGACGCCGCAGAGGAGTGCACCGACGATGTTGATGCCGACGAGAGCGAGGGCCAGCAGCAGCACCGGGCCGACGTTCTGCGAGATCACGCGGAAGCTCGACTTGATGCCGGTGATCGCGTCCTCGTTCTGATCGATGACGAACTGCAGCGTCCACCAGGTCAGGAAGATGACGATGAGACCCGGGATGATGAGCAGGACGAAACCGATGGTGGCGGCCACACCGATGATCACGCTGGCGATGATGATCGCCCCGACATTGGTGAACTGGAAGAACGAACCGAACGCCGGCTTGTTCCCGTCCACCTCGTGCAGTGCGCCCCGCACGAGAGCCGCATTGATCAGATAGCCGACGATGGTCGTGACGATCGTGCCGATGATGCGCCACACCGAGAACGCCGCGCTCATGTCGGACGACGTGCTGAAGCCGCCGAAGACGAGGTTCAGCACCACCTGGATGATGGCGGCGATCAGCAGGATGCCGATCCAGATGAGCGCGTTGTCCTTGAATTTGTTCCAGCCGTAGCCGATCGCGTCGCCCACGGAGAACTGCCCCGGCGTCTGCCCGGGCGTGCCGTAATCCGACATCGGCGGAGGCGGCGGATATCCACCGGGCGGCGGTCCCTGGGGCGGCGGCGGGTAATTGCCCTGCGGCGGCGGGTAATTACCGGGAGGCGGCGGATAGTTTCCGCCGGGCGGGGGCGGGTAGTTTCCGCCGGGCGGCGGTGGCGGATATCCGCCGGGCGGCGGTCCCTGCGGCGGCGGAGGGTAATTCCCCGGGGGTGGCGGATATCCGCCGGGCGGCGGTGGAGGATTGCCCCGCGGGGGGTATCCGCCCTGGTCACCACCTTCAGGTTTGTCGTTAGGGTCGTATCCACCAGTCGTCATGTGATCCCCTCAGCAAGAGTTGAATGCTCGCGCGTGACAGTGCGAATAAACACTACGTGGACAATCCTTTACTCGCCTCCCTTTGGTCTGCTTCTTCTCCTGCGGTTTTGATGCTTTACGCTGGTTATCGTGACTAATTCTGGGGGATCGGACGATTCGAATCCGTACAACGGGCAAACACCACCCACTTATGGCGAGGTTCCCGGCTTGCCGCGCGACGGATACGGGGTCGACGAATCCGGTTATCCCACCTATTCGGCGCCCACCGAGAAGTACCCCGACTATCAGCAGCCGGGCGCGTATGGGACTTCTCCGAATCCGTATGCCGCACCGAATCAGAATCAGTACGGCGGCGACCAGTACGGGGCGCCGAACCAGCAGTACGGGACGCCCAACCCGTATGCCGCCCCGAATCAGTACAGCGCCCCCAACCAGTACGGCGGCGCGCCCAACCAGTACGGGGCTTCGGGCCAATACGGCGGTCCCGCCCCGCAGTACGGCGCACCGAACCCGTACGGCGCGCCCTACCCGCGGCCGCTGGGGACGAACGGTCTCGCGATCGCGTCGCTGATCACGTCGATCGTCGGCGGATGCTTCTACGGCCTCGGCTCCATCGTCGGCATCATCCTCGGCATCATTGCGCTGGGCCAGATCAAGCAGTCCGGGCAGGAGGGCCGCGGACTTGCGATCGCCGGAATCGCCATCGGCGGCGCCTACGTCGTCGGCTGGATCCTGTTCTTCCTGATCATGGTGATTGCTGCGGCGTCGGGAGCCTGACCACCCACGGTTCGCGGTGCAGGCGGGCCGGGTCGAACCGGTCGAGGAGTATCCCGAGATCCACGACCTCGCCCGGTTCCGCGAGCGCGAGTGACGTCGCCAGCACTCCGAGGACGTCGCTCGGGGTGCGTCCCAACGCTTTCTGGTCGGCGAGCGTGACGGCGCCGTCGCGTTTCGCGAGCCGTTTGCCGTCCTCGTTGAGTGCGAGGGCCACGTGCGCGTAGGTGGGGGCGGTCAACCCGAGCAGCCCGGCGAGGTAGGCCTGGCGGGGCGCGGACGAGAGCAGGTCGTCGCCGCGCACCACCTGATCGATTCCCTGGGCGGCGTCGTCGACGACCACCGCGAGGTTGTAGGCGGGTGTCCCGTCGCCGCGCCGCAGCACGAGATCGTCCACCATGCCGGAATAGCTGCCGTGCAGGACGTCGTCGATGGTGAACGACGTGACGCCGGCGCGCAGCCGCAGCGCGGGTGGTCGGCCGCCGGCGAGCCGGTCTGCGCGTTCGTCCGGTGTCAGGTTGCGGCAGGTCCCCGGGTACGCGCCCTGCGGTGCGTGCGGCGCCGACGCGGCTTTGAGGATTTCTCTTCTCGTGCAGAAGCACTCGTACGTGAGGCCGGCGGCGTGGAGTTCGGCGATGGCAGCGTCGTACCGCGACAGTCGGTGCGACTGCGACACGACGTCGCCGTCCCAGTCGAGGCCGAGTTCCGCGAGGTCGGCCAGTTGCCGGTCGCGGGCGCCCTCGCGGACGCGGTCGAGGTCTTCGACGCGCAGGAGGAACTTCCGGCCGGTGGACCGGGCGAACAGCCACGCCAGCACGGCGGTCCGCAGGTTGCCGAGGTGCAGGTCGCCGGACGGGCTGGGCGCGAACCGCCCCGCGCCCCCCGCCCGATGTGACAGCGGTTCACTCTGACGAGACGGATGTGACATCGGCCGAGGGGTCAGCTGGCCAGTTCGATCGACGACGACGGCACGACGTCGGCGCCCTGCAGAATCATGCCGATCTGAATGTCGAGGGCGTGCTCGAGGTACTCCGGCGGGTACAGCGCCGGACTGCCGATCGCATCGAGGGCAAGGCCGTCGACGGTGGCGAGGAGAAGCGCCGCACGGGTTTCCGCCTCCGGGGTGCCGATCCCGATGAGCACGGCGGACAGTCCGGTGCGGATGGTGAACAGGGTCTTGCGCCGGATCTCGGCGAGCGACGGGGAGGTCGCGGCCCGGACGGCGAATGCCGCCATGACGTGCGCCTCCCGCGACCGCGCCTCGTCGAGCGGCAGCAACTGGGACATCGCGGCGAACAGGGCCCGGGCGGGATCCCCGCCGCGCTCGACCTCCGACAGTCGGGCGAGGAGTTTGTCGACGAGGGTCCGCAGGGCGAACGCGAACATCTCGTCCTTCGTAGAGAAGTGGTGCTGCACGGCTCCGATGGACACACCCGCCCTCTTGGCGACCTCGCGCACGCTGGCGCCCTCGAGCCCCGACTCGGCCGCGACGTCGAACAGGGCTGCGGCCAGGCGTTCGGGGCTGGTGGACGAGTATCGGCGTTCGCGCATGCCTCGAACATTACTGACGTATTGAATCAATACATGCGTCAGGTGCCCGTGTTGCCGCGAGTGGCGGGTGTGACTTCGGTTATCGGCGGACGTACGTCAGGAAAATCATCCCGCTCTCGAAGGCGCGGCTCGCGGCCAGCCGGAACCGCTGAGGGCCGAATTCGCCGTCGAACAACGGAATGCCGGTGCCGATCGCCACGGGGTTGAGCTTGATCCGGAGCTCGTCGATCTCGGGTTGCACCGCGGCGGCGAGCTTGCCGCCGCCGCACAGCCAGATGTCCTTGCCGTCCTCCCTCTTGAGTTCGCGGACCTTCTCGATCGGATCGCCCGAGACGATCTCGACGTCCGGGTCGGGCGACTCGGTGATCGTGGTCGAGAAGACGTACTGCCGCAGATGCGCGTACGGGCTGGTCATGCCGAGGTCGAGGCCGGGCTGGTAACTGGCGCGGCCCATGAGCAGTGTGTCGAAATGTTTGTTGGGGGCGTCGATTCCCAGCGGTGCCCGCATGTGGGTGGGGACCGTCTCGGGGTACTCGGCGATCATCACGGGCATGTGATCGCCGTCGATCTCGAAGATGGTGCCGGTGGGGTCCGAGCCGTCGGCGCCGGCGATGAAGCCGTCGATGGTGGCGGCGGCGTAGTAGACGAGCTTTCGCATGTGAGTCCTCCCGTGGTCGGTAACAACTCCATTTGTAGTACTATGACTGAAGTGGTTGCAAGTCCTTTTCGTCGAGGAGTGTCGATGGCGCAGAATCCGGAACGACGTGCGGCTCTCGTGAACGCCGCGATCGAAGTGCTTGCGCGCGAGGGTGCGCGCGGCCTCACCTTCCGCGCCGTCGACGTCGAGGCGAACGTCCCCAAGGGGACGGCATCCAACTACTTCGCCAGCCGCGACGACCTGTTCGACCAGGTCGGCAAGCGGATTCACGAGCGGATGGGTCCCGACCCCTCGGTCGTCGAAGAAAGCGGGCGCAAGCCGCAGAATCTCGAGCTCGCGATCGAGTACATGCAGGGGCTGTTCGGCAGGATCACCCGCGACCGCACGGGCTATCTCGCGTTGCAGGAATTGCGACTCGAAGCGGTCCGGCGTCCCGAGTTGCGGACCACGCTGACGCGCACGATCTCCGAGAATCTGGAACGCGACATCGGTTTTCACCTCGACTCGGGACTGCCCGGTGATCGCAGCACCGTGCTGATGCTCTACCTCGCGATGAATGCGCTCATCGTCGAGCACCTGACGCTGCCCGGCGTGCTCGAGGGGGTCGACACGGAGCGGCTCGTCGCCGATCTCGTGACGCGTGCCGTCGCTACGCCGGACGCCTGAGCGCGTAGTCGTCCACGTACTCCTGCCCCGACAGTGTCATGAGGGCGTGCATCAGCTCGTCCGTCGCGGCCCGGACGACGTGCCGGTTGTCGCGTAGCTCGGCGAATCGGGTGAAGTCGAGCGGTTCGCCGACGGTCACCGTCACCTTGCCGAACCGCCACATCCGCGATCCGGCGGGGTTGACCTGCCGGGTGCCGTGCATGGCGACGGGCACGACCGGGGCGCCCGTCGCGAGCGCGACCCGGGCGATTCCGGTCTTGCCCTTGTGGAGTCGGCCGTCGGGAGACCGGGTGCCCTCGGGGTAGATTCCCCAGACCTTGCCGTCGTCCAGGATCTTCCGCGCGGTGTTCAGTGCGGATTCCGCCGCGGAGGCCCCGGATCGGTCGATCGGCACCTGGCCGGCCGCGGTGAAGAACCAGCGTTTCGCCCTGCCTTTCGTGCCGCTTTCGGTGAAGTACTCGCTCTTTGCCACGAACGTGATGCGCCTGCGCACCATCAGGACGAGGAAGAACGAGTCGACGACGGTGAGGTGATTGCTCGCCAGGATCACCGGACCCGACGCCGGGATGTGGTGTGCACCGTCGATCGCGGGCCGCCCGAACATGCGCAGCACCGGTCCGATCAGCACGTACTTGAAGATCCAGTACCACACGGTGAACTCCTCACTCGGGCGCCATTGCGTGAGTAGACATTGTCTACTCGCGCAATGATAGACACTGTCTACATGAGTGGAGAAGTGCAACCCCTGCGCGTGCGGCTGATCGACAGTGGCCGCGAATTGCTGGACCAGGGCGGCATCGACGCCGTCGGGCTGCGCGCCGTCGCCCGGCACGCGGGTGTCTCGCACGGCGCGCCGCGACGGTACTTTCCCACCCACAAAGCATTGCTCGCCGCGATCGCCGCCTCGGGATTCGCCGAACTGGCCGACGAGCTCCGGTCGGCGATCGCGTCCGAGTCGGACCCCCTCGCACGCGTGCGGCGGACGGCACGGCAGTACCTCTCTTTCGCCGACGCCCACCGCACCCTGTTCGAGTTGATGTTCCGGCACGACCTGCTCGAAGGGTCGGGCGAGGACCTGCGGCAACACTCGAAACCTCTGTTCGAGACGGTCGTCGCACTCGTCGCGGACACCGGCTCCGACGAGCCGCGCGTGGTCGCGTTGAACCTGTGGACCCAGCTGCACGGGGTGGCGACCCTCCGCGCCACCCGCAGCATCGAACTGATCGCCGGCGACTTCCACGTGGACAGCTTCGTCGCGCAGCTGATCGGCCTACATCTCAGGGCGTAGGCATGACGGCGCGCGGCAGGTCGGCCCGCAACTCCACATCGGTGACGAAGTCTCCGTCATCCGGCTGGTAGCGCCGCTGCGGATCGAAGTCCTCCACCCGGAAGCTGTCCAGCGTGGGGGAGTGCGTCGTGACGGCGAGGGTTCCGCCGTCGAGATCGAACTGCAGGAGTCGCTGGAACCCGGTCTCGCGGCGGCTGTCGACGGTGAAGTACTGGTAGTCGGCGAGCAACTCCACGACCTTCCGGTCCGTGTCGCCCACCTTCCGGTCGGTGACCGTCGTCTGCCCGTCGACATGTCCTGCGAGGACCAGGAACACCGTGTCGAAGGGAACGACGAGCCGGTTCCAGATCTGCTGTCCCGCACTGCTACCGATGTCGCCGAACCCGCTCATGCGCAGCGAGCCGTCCTCGTCCAGGTAGTAGTGGCTGCCGATCATCACGTTGCGGTCCGGGTGGTCGGCGAGCACGTCCTCGGCCCACTGCAGTACGTGCTCGGGCGGGTTGTAGCCGATGTAGAGCATCAGGAATTTCGCGCCGGCGATGTCGAGCAGGTCGTAGTGCGCCGAATTGTCCGTGTCCGTGACGGATTCGCCCCAGTACGGCCGGTCGCGGTACCGCCACGGCCCGAAGAACTCGTTGTAGAGGGCGTGGTTCTTCTCGTGCTCGCCGGGAATGAGTCGTCCGCCGACGTTCCACAGGTTGTCGTGGTTGCCGGGCAGGACGCCGTAGGGAATGCCTGCCTCTTCGAGCGTCGCCATCGCCTTGTCCGCGACTTCGAACTCGGGCCGGGCGCGGGACTCGGGTGCGCCCGGGCGAATCCAGCTCTGGACGAGGTCGCCGGTGTGCATGGAATAGGCGATCTTGCGTTCGGCGGCGTTCTCGGCGGTCCAGCGGGTCATGTCGAAGTACACCTCCGGCCGGTCCCGCGAGACGTACTGGGTGTCGGAGATGTGCTGCAGCGCGAAGTCGTACGCGTTCGGGTCGGCGAACTGCTGATCGGCCGTCGCGTTGGCCTCGCGGAAACTCCGGTCGCGTCGCGGACCGTCGATGACGAGGATCTGCGCGGAGTCCTCGCCCTCGATCCGGGTGGTCAGGGTGACCGGACCGCCCGGTTCGGACGCCTGCGCCGTCGCGACCGGCTCACCCCAGCTCTGCGCCTGCTCGTCCCACACGTGCATCGCGAGGTCGTCGAGATTCACCGAACGTCCGTGCCAGGTCACGTCGGTGCCTGCGGGCTCCGGACCGAACCGGACCTCGTACCGCATGTACGGGTACTCATCGAAGCGGTGGCTGGTGGCCGACATACCGTTCGACTCGTCACCCGGAACCCGCTGTGAGGGAGCGGCGTCGCCGGTGGTCCCGGCGAACATGACCGCGGACGCGAGCGGCGCCGAGGTGACGAGGCCACGCGCCGGCAGACCGGATGCGCCCCGGGGTTCGGGATCGGCCACCGCGACCACGTCACCGCCGAGCAGCGCCGCGGCCAGTGACACCGCCGTCAGCGCGGCAATCCTGCCCGGCACGCTCATGACCCGAGGTTACAAGCGCGACCGGGCAGGCGCTCGGGTCAGGCCTTGCGGCCGAGGAAGGCCAGGACCCGGGTCTGCTCGTCGGCGTCCGCGGAAACGTCCACGGCTGGACCGCACACCCCGGCCGTGCGGATGCTCTCGCCCATCTGCTCCGCGACGCCACCCACCCAGGTCAGGTCGTCGGCCGGGATGGTCTCGTCGAGGCCGGTGGCCCGGGCGAGGTCCCAGCCGTGGATCACCAGGTCGAAGCAGTAGAAGCTGTCGATGGTCTTTCCGAGGTCGGTGCGGCCGAAGTGCCCGTCGTACTCGCGGCTCACCAGAGCCGGGTCGTTCAGGATCTCCTGCATGCCGTCGCGCGTGGCCGCCCATGCGGCAACCGGGTCGTCGTCGACGGACGGCGGTTCCGGCAGTTCCAGATCGACGACGGTGACGATGTAGCGCTGCGTGTCGATCACGTGCCGCACGACGTCGCGGGCCGTCCAGCCGTCACACGGGGACGCGTCGTCCCAGCGTTCGGCGGGCACGGATTCGACGCGCTTCGTGAACTTCGCGGCGAGGTCTCGGTAGTGGGCTGCGGGGGTTTCGGTTGTCGAGGTCATGCTGCCGATTCTTCTCCCGCCCGGGGCCCGAGGGCTTGAACATTTCCGACATCGACGACGGATTCCGTCCCGTGCCAGTCGGGGGCCTCACTGGCGAGGAGGTCGGACGGGGTGAGCGAGGAGATCCGCCGGCATTCCCGCGACAGGTGCGCCTGGTCGCTGTAGCCGGCGGTGGCGGCGAGGTCGGCGAGCCCGGCCCGCGTCCCCGACTGCGCCAGCGCCATGAACCGCTGCAGCCGCAGGATGCCGCGGAGGGTCGCGGGCCCGTATCCAAACGCGTCGTTGCATCGCCGCTGCAGTTGCCGCTCCGTGACGGAGGCGGCGTCGGCGAGCGCGCCCACGTTCCACGAGTGCCGGGCCAGGGCCTGCCGGACGGTGCCGATCAGCGGGTCCGCGTCCGGTCCGCGATTTCGCCACGCGCGCACGGCGTTCTCGAACAGGGCGATTCGTTCCGCGTAACCGGGCGCATTGTCGAGCCGGTCGGTCAGCGTCCGTTCCCACGTGGATCCGAGCACGTCCCCGAGACCGACCCGGATGTTGCGGACCTCGGCCGCCGACGTCCGCAGCAGATGCGAGGCGGCGCCGGGACGGAAACGGACGCCGACGGATTCGGTGCCCGGCGGCAGCGTGAACGACCACGCCGTGGTTTCGGGACCGCACACGCGGATTCCCACACCCCGGATCCACAGGATGTCCATGCACGCATCCGGCACCAGCAGATGCTCGCCCTGCGTGCGCGCGGACCACCCGCACACCAGGGTGCCGGTGAGATCGGGCGACGGTGCGGTCGGCGTGTACCAGCCCATGCACAGGAGCCTAATCACGGATACCGACACGTGCGGGCCCGTCACATCGCCCGAAGTGCCCGCACCGGCACGCAACTCGAGGTGAACTGTATGCACGGGTCCGCAGAGGTTCCCCGGAGGCCCGCCACTTCGCCGTCACAGAGAACGAGGACTCCATGAGACGAACATGGGCGCTGGCAGCGATCGCCGCCGTCAGCCTGACCTTCTCGAGTTGCGCCTACGACAGCACCGATTCCGGCGACACGGGCGGCAACGCCCCGGTGTCGCCGACGCCGACGTCCCCGCCAGCCGCGCCCGGCACACCCGTACTGAAGATGGGACCGACGACGCTCGGCGAGGTGATGGTCGACGACGGTGGCATGACGGTCTACGTGTACGACAACGACGAGGTCGGCTCCGGCGCCAGTTCGTGCCGGGACACGTGCCTGCAGTCGTGGCCGCCGGTCACCTCCGTCACCGAGAACCCGACGGTCCAGGGGTTGCAGGAAGTCGTCATCGACACCATCCCGGCGCCGGACGGCACCCATCAGCTCACCGTCAACGGACGCCCCGTGTACCGCTACAAGGACGACAACGAACCCGGCGACGCATTCGGGCAGGCGGTCGGCAGCGTGTGGTGGACCCTCGACTCCGCAGGCAACCCGGTCACGACAACTGCGGGCGGCGAGTAGCGCGGTCGATCCTCAGGTGGACGGTGACGGTCAGCGCTGCCGACAGGACGGCAGCGAACCAGAGGGCGTCGAGCCCGATCCAGTGGTGCGCGAGGGCGCCCGTCACCGCTCCCACCACCAGACCGGCCCACAGCGCGAAGTGCCGTAGCCACGCCCACCGCGGCCCGCCGAACAGTGCCCCGGCCAGCCGATGTCCCATCTTCACGAGCGCGCCCGTCATGTAGGTGAGACCGATGGTCACCTCGCCGTCGCGCTGGAAGAAGGAGTTCTCGGCGCCCATCGCGAGCAGCATCGCGCCGACGGCCACCGTGCTCGCCCCGACAGTCGCGGCCACCGCGCCGACGATCAGCAGTCCCGACACGACAGCGAGCACCGTCGTCCGGACGGGCAGGCGCCGACGATCGGACAGGTGCACGACCACGGCGCCGAGGGCGCAGCCGAGAACGAACATGCCGATCACCGCGGCAGCCGTCGCCGCGTGCGCCCACGCGGCGTCTGCGAACCCGACACTGAACCGGGTGAGGTTGCCGCTCATGAACGCGACGAAGAACCCGCCGAGCGTGATGAATCCCAGCGCGTCGACGTAACCGGCCAGCGTGGACAACACCACCGCCAGCGCGAGTATCCGCCTGCTGTCGTCGATCGGCACACCCCACATCAAACACCGCAGCCGACGACAGTGGCCCCCGATCCGGAGATCGGGGGCCACTGAGGCGTAGGTCAGGCGATCACGACGCCTGGCTCAGGAGGTCCCGAGGGCGGGTGCCAGCGTGTTGGCCCAGGACTCGTGCAAGCGGTCCTGCCAGTAGTTCCACGTGTGGAGGCCGTCGTCGGTGATGTGGGTCTGCAGCTTGGCGCCTGCGCGCTGCGCCGCGGGCACGAACACCTTGCTGCTCAGACCGGAGGCGGTCTCGAGGGGGACCGTCTGCGAGAACTTCACCGGGTCGAACGAGGCGCTGTCCGGGTCGACCGTCGGATCGCCCGCCGCCGAGCCTGCGCCGGACGAGATGTAGACGGACTTGCCGCGCAGCGCGCCGACGTTGAGCAGCGGGTCGTTGCGAAGCCACGCACCCGACGGCCAGAAGCCCCACATGTTCAGCGCGTTGCCGCCCATCTGAGCGACGGAAACCTGGATGCCCTGCGCGAAGCCGGGCGAGCTGGCCGTCGGGTAACCGCTGTACGACGCGACCGCCTTGTAGAAGTCGGGACGGTGAGTGGCGAGGTTCAACGCGGAGGTGCCGCTCATCGACAGACCCGCGACCGCGTTGTTCACCCCGTCGCTGCCGAACTGGGAAGCCATCACCGGGGGCAGCTCATTGGTCAGGAACGTCTCCCACTTGACGCGGCCGAGCTTCGGGTCGTCGCGCTGCCAGTCGGAGTAGAAGGTGCCGCCGCCGCCGAACGGGATGACCACGTTGACGTGCTTGCCGGCGAAGAAACTCTCCACGTCGGTCTCGATCAGCCAGCCGTTGTTGTCGTCCGGTGCCCGCAGACCGTCGAGCAGGTACAGGGTCGGCGCGGGACCACCGCCCGCGGCCTTGAGCACCTTGACGGGAATGTCCTTGTCCATCGACGGTGAATACACCGAGATCAGGGCCGAGTCGGCGTGGGCGACGCCGGTTCCGGCCAATACGGACACGAGGCCCGATGCCAACACTGCGACCAGGCCCACGATCAGTGCGCGGGTGCGACGAATCGCCATACGAATGTCCTTTTATCTCGAATCGACACACAGCACAGCGAACGCTGCACCGCAGACGATAACAGGAAGATAACGGGTTGTGCCCGCTGTGGCCAGGACTTTCGGCTCCGACAGCCGGTCGGTCGTCGCTCGGAGACAGAAAAAAGAAACCCCTGCGAACCGCTTCTCAGCAGTTCACAGGGGTTCCTGTGGCGGAGGATAGGGGATTTGAACCCCTGAGGGCGTTAACCCAACCCGCGTTCCAGGCGAGCGCCATAGGCCACTAGGCGAATCCTCCGTGGAGGAGCATACCCAACGACGGCGGCTCACCGTTAAACGACCAGGTAGCCGCCCGTTCTAGGCCCACTTCAGCTGGGTGAGGGCATGCTCGGCGAGGGGGACGGACCGGTCGCAGGACGTGTCCGCGTTCGCGGTGGCGTCGAGACCGAATTTCGTCTCGATCGACAGGGTGCCCGCATCGGTGGTGACCTCGAGGATGCACTGGTACTTGCTCTCGGCGAGCGCGCGCCCCTCGAGCCCGCCGACGTCGATCGTGCGCAGCGGGTCGACCGGTTCCGGCGCGCTCGTAGTGGTGATCGTCACGGTGTTCAGCGCCTCGGGCTTGCCCCACGTGCAGGCGCGACGTTCGGGACTGTCGGTGGCGGTGCCCTCGCCGGCGCCTGCCGTGAGGAGCGGTGCGAGCGTCGCATCGTCCGCGAGCGTGCACGGCTCGGCCGCGTCCCAGCTCACCGCGTCCGACGTGGCTGCGTCGTCGCTGCCTCCGCCGCACGCCGACAGTGCTGCCACGACGGCGGCGAGTGTCACCGTGTGTGCTGTCCTTATGAGTTTCATCCCGATCCTTTGCCGAAGGTGGCCGAATGCGGGGGCGACGGTAGCACTGGCCGTGGTCAGAGGTGCGGCGTCGGGCCCGGGCCGGGGTGGCTCCCGACCACGTCTCGGGGCCGTCTACACTTTGTGGTGGATCCCGCGCGGCGCGCATCCTGTGAACTCCCCCAGGGCCGGAAGGCAGCAAGGGTCAACGGGCTCTGCCGGGTGCGCGGGGTCCCCTATCTTTCGCATACCCGACCCACGACGTCGGTGAGAGGCCGCTCCTGATGACCAACCAGACCCAGATCGGGTTGATGAGCCATGAGGAACTACTTTCGGAGCACGAGCGCCAGACTGCGAGTTACGCGCAGCTGAAGACGGAGAAGCTCACGCTCGACCTCACTCGCGGCAAGCCCTCGCCCGAGCAGCTGGATCTGTCGGCGGCGCTGCTGACACTGCCCGGTGACGGCGACTTCCGCGACGGCAACGGCACCGACACCCGCAACTACGGCGGGCTGACCGGGCTTCCGGAGCTGCGCGCCATCTTCGGTGAACTGCTCGGCATCCCCGTCGAGAACCTGCTCGCCGGCAACAACGCCAGCCTCGAGATCATGCACGACAACGTCGTGTTCGCCCTGCTGCACGGCACCCCAGACTCCCCGCGCCCGTGGTCGCAGGAGGAGAAGGTCAAGTTCCTCTGCCCGGCACCCGGTTACGACCGGCACTTCGGGATCACCGAGACCTACGGCATCGAGATGATCCCGGTGCCGATGCGCCCGGACGGCCCCGATGTCGGCGTCATCTCCGAGTTGGTGGCGAACGATCCGCAGATCAAGGGTCTGTGGGCCGTCCCCAACTACTCCAACCCGACGGGCGCGGTGTACTCGGAAGAGGTCACGCGGACGCTGGCGTCGATGCCGGCCGCAGCCCCCGACTTCCGGCTGTTCTGGGACAACGCCTACGCCGTCCACCCGCTCGTCGGCGAGACGGCGCCGTCGCTGGACATCCTCGGGATGGCCGCGGAGGCGGGCAACCCCAACCGGCCGCTCGTGTTCGCGTCGACGTCGAAGATCACGTTCGCCGGTGCCGGCGTCAGCTTCTTCGGTTCCTCGACCGCGAACCTGGCCTGGTACCAGAAGTACCTCGGTAAGAAGAGCATCGGTCCCGACAAGCTGAATCAGCTGCGGCACCTGCGGTTCTTCGGTGACGCCGAGGGTGTGCGCGCCCACATGGAGAAGCACCGCGAGATCCTGGCGCCGAAGTTCGCGCTCGTCCTGAAGATCCTCGAGGATCGTCTCGGGGCGTCGAAGGTGGCGTCGTGGACGGAGCCGAAGGGCGGATATTTCATCAGCCTGGACGTCGTCGAGGGCACCGCGAAGCGCGTCATCGCTCTGGCGAAGGACGCGGGGATCGCGCTCACCGCAGCCGGATCGGCGTTCCCGTACGGCATCGACCCCGAGGACAAGAACATCCGGCTCGCGCCGAGCTTCCCCTCGATGGAGGATCTGGACAAGTCGATGAACGGTGTCGCGACGTGCGTGCTGCTCGCGGCCACCGAGTCGCGCCTGGACCTGCCGAAGTCCTAGTAGAAGACGTCCGGCCGCTCACCCCTTGGCGGGTGAGCGGCCGGACGTGTCTCTACATCCTGGCGTAGCGCGCCATCACGAAGCTGTACAGCCCGTACGCGGCGATGCCCAGTCCGGCGAGGACCAGGAGGAACTGCCCGAACGGCGCCGAACCCAGGGTCTTGACCGCGCCGTCGAGGCCGGTGGCCTTGGACGGGTCGGCGTTGACGACCGCCACGATCACCAGCACGCCTGCGCCCGCGATGACGAGCCCTTTGGCGACGTAGCCGACCACTCCGAGGGGCTCGACGAGCTTCGACGGGGTGCCCTTCAGGTCATCCAGGAAGTTCTTCGACGCCCCCTTGTAGATGTGGTAGCCGCCGATCGCGATGGCGACGAGACCCACCACCACGAGAAGGATCTTGCCTCCCCCGGATTCCATGAGGCGTGCACTCATTCCGGCGTTCTGCTGACCGCTCGATTTCCCACCGCCGCTCGCGAACTGGTACGCCGAGAAGGCGAACGCGAAGTAGACGACGGCCAGGCCGAACGCCTTCGCGCGGTCCAGCAGGGACGTGTCGTCGCCGTCGCCCCCGGAATTCTCGGTGACGTGGGGGCCGAGAACGGTCTCGGCGAGCCGCCACAGCGCCATCGCGATGAACGCGACCATCGCCACCCACAGCACGAACCGGCCACCGGGTTTGGCGGCCAGGGCGCCGAGGGCCCCGGACTGATCGGCGTTGCCGCCGGTGCCGAACGCCAGCTGAACGATGATGTACGCGATCAGCAGGTGGACGAAACCGCTCATCACGTGGCCGGCGCGCGCGACCCGCTCGAAAGTGTTGCTGTCGGTTGCCCTGTCGACGGCGCGGCTCATCCCGTTGGCTCGATTCGTTTCGTTCTGGGCCATCGGGTGTCCTTCGGGTTGTGTGAACGGACCGGAGTCCCTGTGACGTAGAGGTACCCGATATGGGCCGCGCCGACACGGGGTGAGCGCTATCGCACTGCGTTCGTGACCCGGTCGATCAGGTTGGACGCGCTGTAGTAGTCGAGGCGGAAGCTGTCCTTCCCGAGCCCGATCACCTGCTCCTTCTCCACGGACGGCGTCTCCCGCAGCGTCGGATCGGCGAGGAACCTGTCGGCGTCCGCTGCTTCACCGATCACGATGAACGTGGTGTTGCCGGGCACGGCTCGCGGCAGGTTCTCCTGCCCGGCCGGCACGACGTCCTTGCGGCCGGCCATGATGCCCTTGTCGGCGGCGGTGAGGTCGGACGGCAGCTCGGCGAGCGAGAATCCGAGGCGTTCCAGCAGGATGCCCTGCGCCGATTCGGCGGTGAAGATCCGCGACTCCTCCGGCGAGTTGTACGCGAGCACATTCACCGGGTTCGCCGCAGCGACCGTGTCGCCCAGCGCCGACTTGGCGTCGTCGAGTTGCTGGTCGAACTTCGCGACGAGGGCGTCGGCCTGCTCCTCGGTCCCGATGGCCGCGGCGATCTGTCCGCTGAGGTCCTGCCACGACTTGTCGTCGTATCGCAGCACCACGACGGGCGCGATCTGCTTCAACGTGTCCACCTGATCGAGGGCCGAGTCGCCGCCGGTGGCGGACACGAAGATGAGGTCCGGATCGGCGGCGGTGATCTTCTCGACGTTGGGTTCGCCCTGGTACAGCGTGTCGACGCCGCGCTCGGCGGCGATGTCCGCCCACTGCGTGAACAGACCGTTCTCGTCGGTCACGTCGCTGGCTCGCTGCGCGCCGGTACCGATCAGTGGGGCGTCGAGGGCGAGCAGTGAGCCCGTGAGGGTGACGCTGGTGGACACGATCCGCTCGGGCTTCTGTTCGATCGTGACGCTGCCGGTCTCGTCGGTGATGGCGCGCGGCCAGCTCTGGTCGGACGCGGCGGTGGTGCCGGTGGTCGCGGCGTCGGAATCGGGATCGGACGAGCACGCGGCAGCGCCAATCCCGACGGCGAGGACAGCGACGGCTGCCAGTGAGCGACGAAGTTTCACGGTAAGACTCTCTTTCGCACGGGTAAGGAAGCTGATTTAGGCTAGCGTTACCTACATTCGAATGGGGAAGTGGATGCTGCAACGAGTGCCGGGACCCGAGCGTCGCGTCGTGCGCGCACGGTCGATCGACGACCTGACGCGTGACGGCGTCCCCGCGTTCTGGGACCGTCTCACCGCCGCGGGCAGTCCCCTCATCGAGCCGGACGGGGCAGGCCCCGGCTGCGTGATCGCGACGTTCTGCTGGCGCGATCCGGAGGGTGACGAGCGCACGTCACGTACGCGGCACGTCTACCTCGACGCCAACGGAATCACCGATCGCTCCCGCCTGGGACAGGCCGCGCTGTCCCGGCTACCCGGCACCGACCTGTGGTCCCTCTCGATCGAGGTCCCCGAGAAGTGGCGGGGTGCTTACCGTTTCATTCCCGGGGCGGAACCATTGACAGTTCCCGGCGGCACCCCGGGCTGGCAGTGGTGGCGGAGGGTGCTCGCCGACGCGCAACCCGACCCGTTCAACCCACTGCCGACGCGGGTGGTGCAGACCGGTGACAGCTCCGAGGCGGTGATGCCGGCGGCGCCCGCACAGCACTGGTGGACCGACCGGCCCGGCCGCGGCGCGCTTCACGAGACGGCGTTCACGCTGTCGGGCACGCGTCGGTCGGTGTGGGTCTACGAACCGCCCGGACTCACTGTTCGGAATCGTCCGGTTGTGGTGTTGCTGGACGGCCGGACGTGGGCGGTCGACCTGCCGATCGCGGGCGCCGTCGACGCACTCGGACGTGCCGGGCACCGGGTTCCGCTCGTCGTGATGGTCGACAGCGTCGGACCCGAACTGCGATCCGAGGAGCTGGGCTGCAGTGCCGCGTTCGCGTCCGGTCTCGTCGGCGAACTGCTTCCGTGGCTGCGGCGGGAATGGGGTGCCACCGACGATCCCGCGTCGACGATCGTGGCCGGCTGCAGCCTGGGCGGACTGACGGCGTGCCACCTCGCGCTGACGGCCCCGCACGTGTTCGGCTGCGCCGTCAGCCTGTCCGGATCGTTCTGGTGGCCCGGCTCGGGGCCGGGAGTCCCGTTCCAGGACCGCGTCCGCGCCGCTGCCCCGTCGAACAGCCGGTTCAGTGTGGAGGTCGGGACCCTCGAATGGATGCTCGTCGAACCGAACCGCGAGGTGCGCGACCTCTTGGTCGGCACCGGCCACGACGTGCGGTACCGCGAGTTCTGCGGGGGCCACGACGTCCTGCACTGGCGCGACGGTCTGATCGCCGGCGTGGCCTCGATGCTGGAGCGTACCGACCGGTAATGCAGTGATGTGGATAACTCTGTGAATAAACCGTGCGTCGAGCTGAAGGGCGCACCCGCCCGATGGTGGGATGGCAGGATCAGAGCATGGCACGCACGCTGAATCTGGTAGGGGATCCGGACGCCGACGCACTTCTGGCGAGTGATCCGCTGGCGTTGCTCATCGGGATGTTGCTCGATCAGCAGGTGCCGATGGAGACGGCGTTCGCGGGTCCGAAGAAGCTGGACGACCGGCTCGGCGGCCTCGAGGTGCACCGCATCGCGGAGATGGATCCGGAAGAGTTCGCGGCCGTCTGCTCACAGACACCGGCGGTCCACCGGTTTCCCGGATCGATGGCCACCCGCATCCAGTCGCTGTGCGCGTTCCTCGTCGAGAACTACGACGGCAGCGTCGAGGCGTTGTGGACCAGCGGCGACCCCGACGGCAAAGAGGTCCTGAAACGGCTGAAGGCGCTGCCGGGCTACGGCGATCAGAAGGCCCGCATCTTCCTGGCACTGCTCGGCAAGCAGATCGGTGTGGAGCCGAAGGGCTGGCGGGAGGCCGCAGGCGACTACGGCACCGAGGGATCCCGGCGGTCGATCGCGGACGTCGTGGACGACAAGAGCCTCCACGAGGTCCGCGAGTTCAAGAAAGCCGCGAAGGCCGAGGCGAAGAAGGCTGCGGCAGCGAAGAAGAAGTAGCCGCCGCTACTCGGGATCGGACGGCTTCTGCTTCCGCTCGGCGTCCAGGTGCCGTCGGCGTTCGGCCTCGTGCATCCACGGGAAGACGCTGTTGCCCTGACCGCCGCTGCCCGGACCGTGCCCGAGCACACCGTGTTCGTACGCCGATTCGGCGTGCAGCGCGAGGTCGATGCCGGACGACTCGTCCTCCGCGCTCACCCGGAACCCGAAGATCCGGTCGATCAGTTTGCCCAGCGCGTACGTCACTCCGAACGCGTACAGGGCGACGACCACCACGGCCAGCAACTGCTTGCCGAGTTGCGCGAACCCGCCCCCGTAGAAGAGGCCTTCCGGTCCGTCGGTCATGACCTCGGTGGCCAGCAGTCCGATCAGGAGGGTGCCGACGATGCCACCCATCAGGTGGACTCCCACGACGTCGAGCGAGTCGTCGTACCCGAGGCGGAACTTCCAGCCGACGGCGAACGAGCAGACCACACCGGCGACGGCGCCGACGACGAGCGCCCCGACCATGCTCACGGTGCCGCAGGACGGGGTGATCGCGACCAGACCCGCGACGACGCCGGACGCCGCACCGAACGTGGTGGGGTGACCGTCCCGCTTCTGCTCGACGAGGAGCCAGCCGAGCAGGCCCGTGCACCCGGCGACGAGGGTGTTCAGGAAGATCGCGGCGGCGGTGCCGTCGGCGGCGAGCGCGGAGCCGGCGTTGAAACCGAACCAGCCGAACCACAGCAGGCCGACGCCCAGCAACACCAGCGGAAGGTTGTGGGGGCGCATCGACTCGGACCGGAAACCGAGACGCGGGCCCAGCACCAGCGCCAACGCCAGGCCCGACGCTCCGGACACGATCTCGACGACCAGTCCGCCCGCATAGTCGAGGGCGCCGAACTGCGCGATCCAGCCCTGCGGGTTCCACACCCAGTGCGCGACGGGTGCGTAGACGACGAGGGCCCAGACGGGCACGAAGATCATCCAGGCCGAGAACTTGGCCCGATCGGCGATCGCACCGCTGATCAGCGCGGCGGTGATGATCGCGAACGTCAGCTGGAACGTGGCGAACAGGATCTCGGGCACCTGCCCGTGGACGGTGGTCGGGTCGATGCCCACCATCCCCAGGTGCTCCAGCCCGCCGATCAGTCCGCCGCCGATGTCGTCGCCGAAGATGAGGGAGTATCCGGCCACCAGCCACGCGACCGTGACCAGCGCGATCGACACGAAGCTCATCATGATCATGTTCAGTACGCCGGTGGAACGGACCATGCCGCCGTAGAACAGGGCGAGCCCCGGCGTCATCAGAAGGACCAGCGCGGTACTGATCAGAAGCCAGGCGGTTGCTCCGGCGTCGATTGCAGGCACGACATTCTCCTCACACCCCGGGACGAAACCCGGCGCGGAAAGTCACGATGACCGTGAGCGGTTTCGACTGTGCTGCCGCTGCGTTGCGAACGTGTTACGCAATGCGGTCAGGTTCGGACTCCCGCCTGTGAGTAGCGCCCCGAGCGGTTGCTGAGCGGGTGCTTCGACCACCCGGCCCGGACTGTCGGGGACCGCCGGTAGTCTTTCCGCGTGGCCCTGTACCGGAAGTACCGACCCGCATCCTTCGCCGAGGTGGTGGGGCAGGAGCACGTCACCGAACCACTGAGCACCGCTCTCGACGCCGGACGGATCAACCACGCGTATCTGTTCTCCGGTCCCCGCGGCTGTGGCAAGACGTCGTCTGCCCGCATCCTGGCCCGATCGCTGAACTGCGTCGAGGGTCCCACCTCGACGCCGTGCGGCCAGTGCCCCTCGTGCGTGGCCCTCGGCCCCGGCGGATCGGGCAATCTCGACGTCACCGAACTCGACGCGGCCAGCCACGGTGGTGTCGACGACACCCGTGAGCTGCGCGACCGCGCGTTCTACGCGCCCGCCGAATCCCGGTACCGGGTGTTCATCGTGGACGAGGCCCACATGGTCACCACGGCCGGTTTCAACGCGCTCCTCAAGATCGTCGAGGAGCCGCCGGAGCACCTCATCTTCATCTTCGCCACCACCGAACCCGAAAAGGTGCTGCCGACCATCCGCTCGCGCACCCATCACTACCCGTTCCGGTTGCTCGCACCGGCGACGATGCGCGGGTTGCTGGAGAAGATCTGCCACCAGGAGAGTGTGCCGGTCGCGGACCCGGTGTATCCGCTGGTCATCCGCGCGGGTGGCGGTTCGCCGCGTGACTCGCTGAGCATCCTCGATCAGCTGCTCGCCGGCGCGGGCGACGAGGGTGTCACCTATCCGCGCGCTCTCGCGCTGCTCGGCGTCACCGACGTCGCGCTCATCGACGACGCCGTGGACGCGCTCGCCACCGGCGACGGTGCAGCGCTGTTCGGGACGGTCGACCGCGTGATGGACGCCGGGCACGATCCGCGCCGGTTCGCCGTCGACCTGCTCGAGCGTCTGCGCGACCTCATCCTGATGCAGGCGGTGCCCGACGCCGCCGAACGTGGCCTGGTCGACGCGCCCGGCGACGTGCTCGAGCACATGCGCGCCCAGGTCCAGCGGATCGGTCCCGCCACGCTCACCCGCTACGCCGAGGTGATGCACGCGGGCCTCGGTGAGATGCGCGGCGCCACCGCCCCCCGCCTGCTGCTCGAGGTGATGTGCGCCCGGATGCTGCTGCCCTCGGCGTCCGATGCGGAGTCCGCCGTGCTGCAGCGACTCGAACGGGTCGAACGCGGACTTCCGCCCGCCGGGTCGGCGCCGGCCGTCGACGCGGCCGAGCGGCCCGCGGCGGCTCCTGCGCGTGCGCCGCAACAACCCGCCGAGCCGGAACCGGAACCGAAGTTCCAGCGACCGTCGATGCGCCAGGCCACGGCGGCCACCGTGCCCCCGCCGCCCGAGCCGGAACCCGAACCGATGCCGCGGCCGGTTCCGGAGCCCGCGCCGACGCCCGTTCCCGAACCGGAGCCGCAGCCCGAACCGACGCCTGTCCCCGAACCGACGCCCGCGCCCGAGCCGGCTCCTGTTCCCGCGCCCGAGCCCGAGCCGACCCCCGCGCCGGCGCCCGCTCCCGTCCCGGAACCCGAGCCGACTCCTGCGCCGGAACCGAATCCTGCGCCGGAGCCGACTCCCGAACCCGAGCCGGAGCCGCCGATCGCCCCCGAGGTGGAGGCGGCGCCCGCCGCATCCGCCGGCCCGGATGCTGCCGCGCTGCGGGAAGCCTGGAATTCGCTGCGCGAAAAGGTGAGTCAGCGGAACAAGATCCTGCCTGCCATGTTGTCGGCCGCGACGGTGCACGACGTTCAGGGCAACCGCCTGATCCTGGCGCACCCCGTCCCCAACCTGGGCGCTCGCATCGCGTCGCCGCACAACGCCCAGGTGATCACCGAGGTACTCGCCGAGATGTTCGGCGGCACCTGGGAAGTGGAGTACCAGGCCGGCGCTCCGACGGCGCCGCCGCCACCGGTCGCGAAGGCCGCCGCAGCGCCGACGAAACCGGCAGGCGCACCGCGGTTCTCCCGGCCCAGCCAGGAGCGGACCGCACAGCGTCCGCCGCAGCAGCAGTCCGACACGCAGCGGTCCGATTCGGCGGGTCCTGGTGCGGGCCAGGCACGTCCGTCGTCCGAACCGGACGACGACATCCCGCCGCCGGAGGCACCCGATTACCCGGATGATCCCGGGCCGATCGACTACGAGGCTTCGGCGACGACGCCGCCCGTCTCCACACCCGAGGACGAGGAAGAGATGTTCGCGGAGGCGGCGGAACCCGCCGACCCCACGACGCGCCGCGACCCGGAAGACGTGGCGTTCGAACTGCTCAAGGACATGCTCGGGGCAAAGAAGCTCGAGGGCTGACCCGAAGGGCCGTCGGCGGTCCCGCCACATCGGGACATCCGCCCCTGGTGCCCGGGACGCCGGGTGGCCGATTCTCGTCCCATGAGCACAGTGAACGTTCCAGACGGCGTGCAGAACGAGGTCCCGGCGACGGCACGACCGCGAAGTGGCAGCCGGTGGTGGGCCTACGTCGGGGTCCTCGCCGGCGTGGCCGGAATCGTCGGCATCCAGGCGAGCATGTCGATCGACGCCGTCTACGCGGAGGCGTCGGCCGGCGACGCGGTCGCCATCATGAACGGCCTCGCCGGACAGCGCACCGGGATCCTCGTCATGCACGTGTCGATCATGACCACGGCGCTGCTGATCCTCGTCTTCGCCGCCGGGCTGTCCCAGCGGCTGCGGGCAGCGTTGCCGGCCGAGAGCATCCTGCCGTCGGTCGCGGCGTTCGGTCTGGTCCTGACGTCGGCGGCGTGCCTGCTGGGAACCGGCCTGACCACCGAGTTGGTGTTCGGTCTCGGTGACACGGACCAGTTGGTGCCGGCGTTCGCGGTGGTCGGCGGTCACTGGATGGGCACCATCCCGTGGCTGTGGGCGGGGGCGGGCGTCAGCGCGCTGGCGGTGGCCGTCGCACTGCTGCGCGGACAGGCGGGCCCGCGGTGGATCGGCTGGGTCAGCCTGGTCCTGGGCCTGGTGACGGCCGTCATCGGCGTCTCGCCGCTGCAGTACCTCGCCGGGTTCACCGGACCGCTGTGGGTGCTGGTGAGCGCGATCGGGTTCGCTTTCGCCGACACCGTGCGCGAGTAGGGGCGATACTCGTTCGCATCATGGTGAAGCAGAAGGACACTCGAATGACCGAGGGGTCGGCGGGTACGGGCGGTGCGCCCGTACCTGCTGCTGTCATGGCGGTGTCCGCGTGGATTCTGGTCGTCCTCTCGGTGGTGGCGTTCGTCCGGGCCGATCCGGGCATCGATTCGAACCAACTGTTCTTCCTGGTGGACGTCGTCGGGGCGGCGGTCTACGGGACCGTGGCGGGCGTCGTCCTCGCGCGGCGGGTGCACCCGGTGCCGATCATCATGGGGCTCACCGCGATCGGCGTGGGTGTCGCCGCGCTGAGCTACAGCTATTCGCAACTCGCGCTCGTGCGTCCCGGGTTGCCGTGGGTCGACGTGCTGTCGCCGCTGCAGAACACCGCGTGGATTCCGGGGACGCTCAGCCTGTTCCTGATCGTGCCGTGGCTGATCCGCGACCACCCGCTGGGCGTCGGCGCGAAACTCGGCGTCCTCGCGGGTATCGCCGCGACGGCCTGGTACTTCTGGTCCCGCACGTTCACGGACATCCCCGCGGTCTGGGTGATCGCGCCCGTTCTCGTCGTCGGCTCTGCGGCGGCCGCGGACTGCGGGTGGCGGTGGCGTCACGGCCCACCCGACGAGCGTGTCGGGCTCGGATGGATGTGCCTCGGCACGGCGCTGATGACCGCCGCGTACGTTCCGTTGGCGCTGCCCGCGTCACTGCCGGGTCTGTGGGTGCTCAACCCGTTGGCGCACTTGGCCGTTCAGGCGTTCTATCCGGTCGCGATCCTGGTGTGCATCCTGCGCCAGCGCATGTGGGGGCTGAACCTCGCCGTCAGCCGCGCGACGGTGGCCGGCACCCTCACCGTGCTGCTGCTGGTGCTCTACGTGGTGGTGGCCACGGCCGTGACGGCGCTGCTGCCCGAAGGCGATTCGGTGGGGGCGCAGGTGGTCGCGGCGGGTGTCGTCGCCGTCGCGGTGCAGCCGGTCCGGTTGTGGCTGCAGCGGCGGGTGCACCGCCTCGTCTACGGTGAGGGCGCGGATCCGGCGCGGGCCGTCCGGACCCTGGGCCGGCAGTTCGGCAGTGCCGAGACCCCGGAACAACTCCTGGAGGGTCTCGCTGCCGGGGTGGGCGTCGCGTTGCGGCTCGAATCCGTGTCCGTGCGTCGCGCCAACGGGGTTGCCGCGGTGTGGGGTTCGGCGACGGGGCACGCCGAGTCGGTGGAGTTGGCCCACCGCGGTGCGGTGCTGGGGACGATGGTCGTGACGGCGCCACCGGGGGAGTCGCTGGGGGCGCGCACCCGCCGGTCGCTCACCGAACTGTCGGCGGTGGTGACTGCCGGTCTCGTCGTGCTGCAGTCGGCGGAGAATCTGCAGGAGGCGCGGCGGCGGCTCGCGTCCGTGCGACTGGAGGAGCGGCAGATGATTCGCCGCGAACTGCACGACGGGCTGGGTCCGTCGCTGGCGGGTATCCGACTCGGCCTGCAGGGCGCCCGGAACCTGCTCGGCTCGGATCCCGCCGCCGCCGCGGAACTCATCGACGCGCTGCAGGAGCAACTCGACCATCAGGTGGAGGGCGTCCGGCAGCTGTCCCGCAGCATGTTCCCGCCGGTGCTCGACGAGCTCGGATTGGTCCCGGCGCTGCACGAACTGGCGGCCAACCAGTCGCGCAGCGGATTCCAGCTGCGAGTGCAGGCCGAACCGCCGCCGAGGCTGGGCGCGGAGATCAGCGCCGCGGCGTACGGGATCGTCGTCGAGGCCGTCACCAACGCGCGCAGGCACAGCGGCGCCGACGGCTGCCGGGTCGACGCCACGTTCGCTCGGGAGATTCTCACCGTCGTCATCCACGACGACGGGTGCGGGTTCGATCCGGCCGGGGGCGGCGGCGTCGGAACCCGGTCGATGCGCGAGCGGGCCCACGAACTTGGTGGCACGCTCCACATCGAATCCGCCCGTCCGACAGGCACGGTGGTCACGGCCCGGTTACCGTTGACCGCATCATGAGCGCCGCCACGGATTCCACCACCTCGTCCATCCGGGTCGCCGTCGTCGACGACCACCCCGTGTTCCGGCTGGGGATGGTCGCGTTGCTGTCGACGCTGGACGGCATGGAGGTGGCCGCGCAGGCCAGCTCCGTCGCGGAGGCGCTCGACGTCGTCGACGGCGACATCGACGTGGTGCTGATGGACCTCGAACTCGGGGACGGTTCGGGGGTGGACGCCACCCGGCGGCTCGTCGAGCGGCACCCCGCACTGCGGGTGCTCGTGGTGACCATGCACGAGGACGACGAATCGCTGGTCGCGTCGGTGCGTGCCGGGGCTCGCGGCTACCTGGTGAAGGGGGCCGACCCGGGGGAGGTCGAACGGGCGGTCCGGGCGGTCGCCAACGGTGAGGTGATCCTCGGCGCCGCGGTCGCGGCCCGCGCGATGAGCTTCATGGCCGCCTCACGCAGGGTGGGCCCCACGGTGTTTCCCGAGCTGACCGACCGGGAGCGTGAAGTCCTCGACCTCGTTGCCCGCGGCTACGACAACGCGAGCATCTCGCGGCGGCTCGTGCTGAGCCCGAAGACCGTGCGCAACCACGTGTCGAACGTGCTGACCAAACTCGGTGTGCCCGACCGTCCCGCCGCGATCGTCCGGGCACGGGACGCGGGTCTCGGCCTCGACGCCTGACCTCGCGAGGTCACACTGCCGCGGTCGACGTCGTCGGCACGAACCGGATGCCCGGGCCCGTGTCGTCCGTGTTGGTCGCAGTCGGTCCGGCGCCGGGGGCCGCTACCCGCACCTCGGGGATCCGCCGCGGCGCCGGACCGAGCGGCGGCGTGTCCCGCCACACCGGCTGCGCCTCCTGCAGTTCCAGGACGATGGAGATCAGCGACGCCTCGGACCACGGAAGACCGCCCAGTTGCACGCCGAACGGAATGCCGGTGGCCGCGGACCGGCCCACCGGGGTGCAGACGACCGGTGCCCCCGTGTAGTTGGCCCAGAAGTAGTTCTCCCGCGCACCGGCGAACACGCTCGAATCGGCGAGTGCGTCGCGCCGCACGCCGTCGGTGAGTGCGCCGGGACGCAGAATCGCATCCAGCCGGTGCTCGGCGAACATCCGGTTGTAGTCGTGCTGGAAGCGCAGCCGTGCGCGTTCGAGTGCGAAGTAGTCGGCTACGGGCAGGGCGAGGCTCGCCATCGCCGCGGTCGCGGCGAGCGCCGACTCCGGGCCGTATGCCGGGAGCCGGTCCGCGAACTGCTGGTGATACGAGCCGAACTCGGCATAGTCGCCGCTCAGCAACCCCTTCGGGACGTCGGGCTCGGTCACGTCGACGATCTGGCCGCCCAGTGCGCGGACGAGGTCGAGGAAGCCGGCGAACAGGGTCCCGATCGGGCCGGGCAGGTCGTCGGCGACACCCCGAGGCAACCCGAAACGCGTGCCGGACAGTGGGCGTGACCCGCCCGCGGCGGTCAGCGGGTAACCCTCCGCGGGAACGCCCGGACCCACCGACGTGCTGGGGTCGTCGACGTCGACGCCCGCCATGTGGCTCAGGAGCAGCGACGCGTCGGCGACACTGCGTCCCATCGGACCGGTGTGATCGCGCGTCCAGGTCAGCGGAATCACCCCGCTGGTGCTGCACCGGCCGAACGTCGGTTTGATCGACGTGATTCCGCACGCGCTCGCGGGAATGCGCAGCGACCCGCCGGTGTCGGTACCCGCCGCACAGGGCGCGAACCGTGCGGCGAGGGCGGCTGCGCTGCCACCGGACGAGCCGCCCGGCGAGTACTCGACGTTCCACGGGTTCCCCACCTGCGGTGTCGCCGTTCCGATGGCGAACTCGTGAGTGTGCGCGTGGCCCATCAGCACCATGCCCGCGTCGCGCAGCTGCCGCCACACCCCGGAATCGCCGGCGGCGATGTTGCCCTCGAGGACGCCGCTCGACGCCGTGACGGGCAGCCCGGCCACCGCGTACAGGTCCTTCAACGCGATCGGCAATCCGCACACCAGCGGCGCGGACCCTTCCTCGAGTCGCCGGGCGGCGGACTCCGCGGCCTCGTACGCCTGCTCGGGGTAGATACGGATCCACGCCCCGATGCCGCCGTCGTGCGCGGCGCTGCGCGACAGGCATGCGTCCAGAAGTTCGCGCGGATGCAGCGCCCGGGACTGCAACAGCGACGCGGCCTCGACCGCGCTGAGGAGAGCCGGATCGGACGCCGTGATCGCGGCAGGCGACGGCAGCCGACGAGCCGGATTCGCGGACGCCGCGGCACGCCCCAGCCCGACGACGGTCACCGCACCCGCGGTCGCGGCGCCGAACAGTTGCCGGCGGGACAGTCGGGTGGTCACAGCGTGTTCTCCTCCGCTCGGGTCGGGTCGAGCGCCGCGTCATTACAGCACGAAAGGCGGGCCGGGCAGGGCGCAGACCGGCCGATCGTGATCGCCTGGGTCACGATCCAGGATCGCTTCGGTCCTTCCTTCCGTTTTGCAACACGTTCTAAGGTGGACGTGCCGGGGTATGCCCCGTGCAGAGCGCCGTGTGCACGGTCGGCGTCGACGCAGATAAGGAAGGAACACTCCACAGTGACCACAGAGGCATTCATTTATGAAGCCATCCGCACCCCGCGTGGCCGCGGAAAGAAGACCGGTTCGCTGCACTCGGTCAAGCCGATCTCGCTGGTCACCGGCCTGATCGACGAGCTCCGCGCCCGCTTCCCGGACCTCGACGAGGATCGCATCTCGGACCTGATCCTCGGCGTCGTCACCCCGGTCGGCGACCAGGGCATGGACATCGCGCGCGTCGCGGTCAACGACGCCGGGCTGCCCGACACCGTCGGTGGCGTCCAGCTGAACCGGTTCTGCGCGTCCGGCCTCGAGGCCGTCAACACCGCCGCGCAGAAGGTCCGCTCCGGCTGGGACGAACTGGTCATCGCCGGCGGCGTCGAGTCGATGTCCCGCGTGCCGATGGGCTCCGACGGTGGACCGTGGGCGCTCGACCCGGCCACCAACTACGACAACTACTTCGTTCCCCAGGGTGTGGGCGCCGACCTGATCGCCACGATCGAGGGCTTCTCCCGCGAGGACGTCGACGCGTACGCCGTCCGCTCGCAGGACCTCGCCGCGAAGGCGTGGACCGGCGGCTACTTCGCCAAGTCCGTCGTCCCGGTCAAGGACATCAACGGCCTCACCGTCCTCGATCAGGACGAGCACATGCGTCCCGGCACCACGCTCGAGAACCTCGCGGGCCTCAACCCGTCGTTCGCCGGCGTCGGTGAGATGGGCGGCTTCGACGCCGTGTCGCTGCAGAAGTACCACTGGGTCGAGAAGATCAACCACGTCCACCACGGCGGCAACAGCTCCGGCATCGTCGACGGCGCCGCACTGGTCCTCGTCGGATCCGAGCAGGCGGGCAAGGACATGAGCCTGACCCCGCGCGCCCGCGTCGTCGCGACGGCCACCAGCGGTGCCGACTCCACGATCATGCTCACTGGCCCGACCCCGGCCTCGAAGAAGGTCCTCGCCGCCGCCGGTCTGACCGTCGACGACATCGACCTGTTCGAGATCAACGAGGCGTTCGCGTCCGTGGTGCTCAAGTTCCAGAAGGACCTGAACATCCCCGACGAGAAGCTCAACGTCAACGGCGGTGCCATCGCGATGGGACACCCGCTCGGAGCCACCGGCGCCATGATCACCGGCACCATGATCGACGAGCTCGAGCGCCGTAACGCCCGGTACGCCCTCATCACCCTATGCATCGGCGGCGGTATGGGCGTCGCCACCATCATCGAGCGCGTCTGACCGCCCGGACCATCAGGAGACTTGAAGCAGTGAGCGAGCAGAACATCATCAACTGGGAGCAGGACGCCGACGGCATCGTCGTGCTCACCATCGACGATCCCAACCAGGGCGCGAACACCATGAACGACGCCTACATCTCCTCGATGAAGGCGACCGTCGACCGCCTCGTCGACGAGAAGGACTCCATCACCGGTGTCGTCATCACGTCCGGCAAGAAGACGTTCTTCGCCGGCGGCGACCTGAAGAACATGATCAAGGTCGGCCCGGAGAACGCCGACGAGATCTACAGCCACAGCGTCGCGATCAAGTCGGACCTGCGCCGCCTCGAGACGCTCGGCAAGCCTGTCGTCGCCGCCATCAACGGTGCCGCGCTCGGTGGCGGACTCGAGATCGCCCTGGCCACGCATCACCGCGTCGCCGCGGACGTGAAGGGCGTCAAGATCGGCCTGCCCGAGGTCACCCTCGGCCTGCTGCCCGGTGGTGGCGGCGTCGTGCGCACCGTCCGCATGCTCGGCCTGCAGAACGCGCTCATGCAGGTGCTGCTCCAGGGTCAGCAGCGTGGACCGGTGCAGGCCAAGGAGGTCGGACTCGTCGACGAGGTCGTGTCCTCGGTCGAGGAGCTGGTCCCCGCCGCGAAGGCGTGGATCAAGGCCAACCCCGAGGGCGGCGTCCAGCCGTGGGACAAGAAGGGCTACCGGATCCCCGGCGGCACCCCGTCCACCCCGGCGTTCGCAGCCAACCTGCCCGCGTTCCCCGCGAACCTGCGCAAGCAGCTCAAGGGTGCTCCCATGCCGGCACCGCGCGCCATCATGGCCGCCGCCGTCGAGGGTTCGCAGGTCGACATCGACAACGCGCTCCTCATCGAGGCTCGCTACTTCACGTCGCTGGTCACCGGCCAGGTCGCGAAGAACATGATCCAGGCGTTCTTCTTCGACCTGCAGGCCATCAACTCCGGCGCCTCCCGCCCCGAGGGCATCGAGAAGACCCCGATCACCAAGGTCGGTGTGCTCGGTGCCGGAATGATGGGCGCGGGCATCGCCTACGTGTCCGCGAAGGCCGGCTTCGACGTCGTCCTCAAGGACGTCACCATCGAGGCCGCCAACAAGGGCAAGGCGTACTCCGAGGGCATCGAGGCCAAGGCCCTCTCGCGTGGCAAGACCACCGAGGAGAAGTCGAAGACGCTGCTCGACCGCATCACTCCGACCGCCGACCCCGCCGACTTCGCCGGTGTCGACTTCGTCATCGAGGCCGTGTTCGAGTCGCAGGACCTGAAGCACAAGGTGTTCCAGGAGATCGAGGACATCGTCGAGCCGACGGCGCTGCTCGGCTCGAACACGTCGACCCTGCCGATCACCGGCCTGGCGACGGGTGTGAAGCGTCAAGAGGACTTCATCGGAATCCACTTCTTCTCCCCCGTCGACAAGATGCCGCTCGTCGAGATCATCCGCGGCGAGAAGACGTCCGACGAGGCCCTCGCGCGCGTCTTCGACTACGTCCAGGCCATCCGCAAGACGCCGATCGTCGTCAACGACTCGCGTGGCTTCTTCACCTCGCGCGTCATCGGCACGTTCATCAACGAGGCCATCG